>CABVRQ010000024.1 GCA_902500695.1 uncultured Nitrospira sp.
GTGGGATGAACACGATTGGAAAGAAAAATAACTTCCAAATCACGAATGGGATCGATCCAGATACTTGTGCCGGTAAACCCCAGATGGCCGAACGATTCCGGAGACAACCACTGGCCGGAAGAAGAGGGTTGAGAGGGCGTATCCCAGCCTAATGCCCAACTGGTTCCAGACTGTGCCGTCACAAATTGCTTGACCAGGTGAGGATCAAGGATCCCTGGATTCCCTTTGTACCCTTCCAACCAAACATTGGTGATCTGCCCTATGGCTTCGGCTGTACCAAAGAGACCCGCATGCCCGGCAATGCCCCCAAGCGCGAACGCATTTTCATCATGCACCTCCCCCTGCAGAAGACGCCCACGCCATGGATCCTGTTCAGTGGGTGCGCACCCACCAATCGATGAGTCCAATGTGGCCGCCACGTTGGACCCTCGATAGCCGAGTGGGCTC
Source organism: uncultured Nitrospira sp. (assembly GCA_902500695.1). Taxonomy (GTDB): domain Bacteria; phylum Nitrospirota; class Nitrospiria; order Nitrospirales; family UBA8639; genus Nitrospira_E. The sequence goes on from CABVRQ010000024.1 coordinate 448, forward strand.
GCATGCAAGGGACCAAAGATTCGACTCCGACAAAACTCAGCCAAGGATTGATTAGTGATCCGTTCCACGATAAACCCGAGCACCATATAGCCTAAATCACTGTAGATGCTTTTGGGATGTGCCACAGCTTCTAACGGTTCCTTGAGGATCACCTCCAGAAAGGCCCTGGATCGTTCAAGACGGGATGGAACATCTGAGGGAAGAGCCGGAGGGAAGGCCTGGTAAAATGGACGCCATGCCGGAAGACCGCTTTGATGCGAGAGAACATCCTTGAGAATCACCCGGCCTAAGGGAAAATTTTTGGTTTCCTGTAATAGCACGTCGATGGGCGTTGATAGATCCAGAAGTCCATCCTGCACCAGGAGCAGAATGGCCGACGCGGTTGCCAGAGGCTTTGTGAGAGAAGCGAGATCGTAGATGGTCTGAAGTTGAACGGGATAAGCATCCGGAAGACCGGAGGTGAGACCAACAGCATGATGACCCCGAAGATAGCCCTGGTGACGGACGAACAAGACCGCACCAGGAAACACCTGCGCGTCGATTCCTTCAAGGAGGATACGCACCATAGGATCGGTCTGATCCACAATTTAATGAGGAGGTCGAAACGTCTAGCCTGCTTCCCGACGGGATGTTCGCTCCGCACTCATATCTGACTCACCATCCACTTCAAACGAGGCCTCCGGTCGCTCTTCAATTTCGACTAAACGATGGAAGGAACTCAACGTCAACCGCAAGCGATCCAACACCAGCGCCCGCTGCTGTTTGAGCGTCGAGATCATTCGACGCATTTCGGCGAGTTCGGCCCGACTTTGTGCCAGAATTTCTTCGGCTTTTAATTCCGCCTCTTTCACCAAAAGATCCGCATCCCGTTGGGCCCCATGCTTGAGTTGATCGACAAAGGATTGGGTTGAAATGAGCGTACTGGTCAGCGTGGTTTCCGCTCGTTTAAGTTGCCCCACTTCATCATCCTTCCCCGACAACTTCTCTTTGAGCACCAGGTTGTCCTTCGTGAGTTCCTCAACCGACTCGGCGATTTCTTCCAAAAATTGGTCCACCTGTGTCTTATGATAGCCTCGCCATTGAGTATCAAAGACTTTATGCTGGATGTCCAACGGTGTAATTTTCATGACGACTCCTTTCCCCTCACCGGCTAGTGCATTCTGAGCGCGAGATCCTTCAAAGATGCTACCACGGCAATCTGGAAAAACATAATAATAAGGATAGCAATGATCGGAGATAAATCAAATCCCATTCCCAGCATGCCGACCCGACGCCGGATTTGAGAAAGAACCGGCTCCGTCACTCTTTCTAAAAACTGGACAATGGGGTTCCAGGGATCAGGATTCACCCAGGAGATCAAGGCGCGAATAATGATGACCCACATATAGATCGATAAAATCGTATCCAGGATGGTCGCAATCGCCTGTAATACATTTCCCGCAATAAACATGTTTCTCCTTTACCTGTATACCAGTCGAATTATCCCACGGTGCCGGGATTAACGGCTTTCCCTCGACTTCCAAAAATAGCCGTTCCGATTCGCACCATCGTCGCCCCTTCTTCTATGGCGATCTCGTAGTCATGGGACATGCCCATGGACAATTCGGTCATCCGTACACGATTCCATGTCTGTCCAGCCAGTCGATCTCGTAACCGACTGACTTGGAGAAAATAGGGGCGAACGTCTTCGGGATTTTCCTTCCAAGGTGGAAGCGTCATGAGCCCCTGAATTTCGACGTGAGGGAGTCGGTCTAATTCCTCTATCCTGGCTTCCACCTCCTGGGAAGAAAAACCTCCCTTGCTGGCTTCCTCCCCGACATTCACTTCCAGTAACACGGCTTGTTGAATCCCGAACTTTTCAGCCACGGCATTAATACTCTCGGCCTGCTCCAGACTTTCCACGGAATGCAGCAACGAAAAATTCCCGACAAGGTCTTTGAGTTTCCGACGTTGCATCCGACCAATGAAGTGCCAGACCAATTCTTCTCGTGGCCCCAGAACCTCTCGTTTCTCCTGAGCCTCCTGGAGCCGGTTTTCTCCAAATATTCGTACGCCGGCCTGATACGCTTCCTCTAAATTGACGGCGGGAACGGTTTTGGTCGCCGCCACCAACCGAACACCGGAAGGATCTCGCCCGACACGAAGGGCAGCCTGCCGGATATTCTCCTGGATAGTTTGAATCGTATGAGTAATGGAGTGAGAAACGTGGCCATCCTTCAACGAGCACACCGGTGATCATTCATTTGACTTCTATTGTAAACGGGATTGCCGCTTGAGTCACGGACAAGGATTAAACCCGCAACGGGACGAGGAAGACTCTCTCCCCTTGCTGCGCTCCGCCAGGGATGGAGGCCGAGAGGGTGCGAATCGCCCAGGATGGGTCAGCGATGCTTCCCTCATCGCATGAGGTCTCGGCACTCTTGGCAAACGGGATCAATCCTTAGGCAGCAGGCAGGATAATTCCACTACACATGGTCCCATTCACCTGCCCCTCCCGCCTGTAGGAATAAAAGAGATCGTCCCGACAATGCGTGCAATGGTCCACCCGTCCAATCTGAGAATCAGGCACTCCACCGGCACGGATCTGGTGATAGATCAATTGCTTGAGGTCTAAGACTCCTTTGCCTTCCTTGGTTTCTTGAAGCACACCAGGCCATATTGGATACCGGCTTCGCAACGGGTTGAGAACCTGTTCATCCACTTCGTAACAACACGGTCCGATTGAGGGGCCGATCGCCAGATGCATGTGCTCCGGCTTCGCCCCGAATTCATCCACACAAGCCCGAATGGTTTCTGCCACGATACCGGCCACCGCGCCGCGCCATCCGGCATGAATGGCAGCAACGACACCCCTGGTCTTCTCGACAAGCAGCACAGGGACACAATCCGCCGTGCGCACGACTACCAGGGTCTCAGGTTGATTGGTGACTAACGCGTCCCCTTCCGTCTGCTCTAATGCCCCCAGCCCCCTATGGGTGTGTATGACGACCACCCGGGTACTATGAATTTGCTTGAGGGCGACGATAGCGGGAAATTCCTTCGGCCCATTCACCATGTGACCGAGTTGGATATGGGCATGTAATCCTGCCGGCATACTCCGGGTCCCGAAGAAATGCCGAACGGGGATCACATGACTCGTGAATCCGTCATCTGATACTCCGGTCCCCCCTGGCAGGGGACGTTTTTCGATGCTCATGAAATTAGTTGTCGGCCTTCCTCCGTAAAAACGTCGGTACATCCCAATCATCATCCACCAACAGGCCGTTCTTTTCAGGAACCGGCCTGGCAGTCGTCTGTCTTCGCAGATAGGTGGGCCGGTCAAGATCCTCAGAACCGTTTGAACCGTTGCTCCCCCCATTATCGGTAGGCACCGCTACCAATGCGGGCTTTTTAACAGGCTCGACCACCAGGGTCGGTTGATGTGCACTGGGAAACCGCAGGATTGACTCGGCTTGTTCGAATCCTGTGGCAATGACGGTCACGGTCAATTCATCCCCCAGGTCGGGATTAATGACCTGGCCAACAATGATATTGGCCTGAGGATCCGCCGCTTCCCGCGCAATGTTGGACGCTTCGTTCACTTCATGCAACGTGAGGTTGGGGCCACCCGTAATATTCAACAACAATCCTCGAGCCCCTTCCACGCTTCCATCTTCCAGTAAGGGGCTGGCAATGGCTTGTCTGGCCGCATCGCCTGCTCGCGTCGGACCCCGACCCGTTCCCATCCCCATCACCGCTCGCCCCGAATAGCCCATGACGGTTCGCACATCGGCAAAATCCACATTGACCAAACCCGGAGTGGTAATGACATCCGAAATACCTTGAATGGCCTGACGCAGCACATCATCGGCAATTTTGAACGCCTCTACAAGCGGAGTATTCTTATCAACCATTCCAAGGAGTTTCTGGTTGGGGATGATCAAGAGAGAATCCACGTATTTTTTGAGTTCACGGATTCCTTCTTCAGCAAAACTTGTCCGCCGGTTCCCTTCATATTGGAAGGGTTTGGTCACCACCCCCACCGTGAGAATTCCCAACTCTTTGGCAATTTTTGCGGCAACGGGAGCACCGCCCGTGCCCGTGCCACCGCCCATGCCTGCCGTGACAAAGACCATATCCGCGCCTTCCAGGGCCTCACGGATTTGGTGCTCACTTTCCAATGCAGATTCTTTCCCAACCTCAGGCTTGGCTCCTGCCCCCAAGCCCCGCGTTCGCTCCGGCCCCAATTGGATTTTGTACGACGCGAGCGAACGGGCCAGCGCTTGCAGATCGGTATTGGCCACGACAAATTCTACCCGGCTTAAGCCGGCTTCAATCATGGTGTTGACCGCGTTGCACCCGGCACCTCCGACACCCACAACTTTAATGTTAATGCCAGATTCCTCCTCCTCAGACAGTGAAAACATACGACTCCTCCTTTCTACCACTCCCCTGATAGCCCGTGGGGACATTTGATTAATGACTCAAATTAGCTCGCGAAGTAGGCACGGATACATGATCCTCCTTTCTTGTCATGAATTAAAAAAAGTTCATGATCCATCCCTTCATTTTACCGACCATCCCACCGGCCCAACGTCCGGATTTTTTGCCTTTGCCGGCTCCTGGTCCCACCAGTTCAAACTCATTTTCGTGACTCACCGAATGAACGATGAGCCCCACAGCGGTGGAGTAGCTCGGGTTACTGACTATTTCCCGCAGACCTTCCACTCCAATTGGGCGACCTAACCGCACCGATAGATTGAGCACGTGTTCCGCCACTTCGGCCATGCCTGGAAGCAGGGAGGTCCCGCCCGTCAATACGCCCCCGGCCACCAACATGCCCTCATACCCGGCACGACGGATTTCGCGAAGCACGAGTTCGAACATTTCTTCTACCCGTGGAGAAAGAATTTGTGCGACCAATGCTCGAGGCATGACCCGAGGCGGCCGTCCTCCGACACTCGGCACTTCAATGCCTTCGTCCTCATTCACAAAGAGACTGCTGGCCACCCCATATTTCAATTTAATTTTTTCGGCTTCCTCCGGCGCGGTTTTCAAACCCATCGCCAGATCCCCGGTGAGATGGCTCCCCCCAATGGGAAGGACTGCCGAGTGCCTGATACACCCCTCAACAAAGATCGCAATATCGGTGGTTCCTCCCCCGATATCCACCATCACCACCCCCAGGTCTTTCTCTTCAGGTGTCAGCACGGCAGCACTGGAGGCTAACGGTTGCAACACAATATCGACGACATCCAATCCCGCCCGGCTGACACACCGGATAAGGTTTTGTGCCGAAGTGACCGCTCCTGTCACAATATGCACATCGACTTCCAAGCGCGATCCCGCAATGCCTAATGGATCGCGAATCCCCTCCTGATCATCCACAATAAATTCCCGGGGAAGCACATGGAGAATTTGGCGGTCCGGAGCCGGCACGGCGCAGGCTCGAGCGGTATCAACGGCACGCCGGACATCCGCCTTGGTCACTTCCCGTTTTTTCAGGGCCACGACGCCTTGCGCACTTTCACTCCCGATATGGCTTCCTGCAATCCCCGTATACACGGAATTGATTTGGACCGCCGACATCAATTCTGCTTCCTCCACGGCCCGCTTGATGGACTCCACCGTACTTTCCATGTTGACGACCATGCCTTTTCTTAACCCGTTCGAACGATGGGAGCCCACCCCGATCACATGGATCGAGCGATCATCCTGGATTTCCCCCACCACGGCACAAATTTTTGTGGTTCCGATGTCCAGTCCCACGACGATGTGTTCTTTTTTGGTCATGTCCTATAGTGTCCTCTTGCGAAAAATGACTTTTTGAGCAAATCGCAAATCCACTTCTTGCGACCGACCTTCAATTTTATCCTTCACGGTGGGATACAACACCAAAAATCGTTGCCACTGGTCCTCTACCTCACGCCCGAATTGAAACCGGACATTGGGAAGATCCACGATCGTCGTATGAGGTTGAGACACATCAATCCGTGGTCTTCCCGAAAACTGTTGGGACAGCAATTCAGCAATGTGAATGCCCTGCTTGGCGCGTCGATGGCCTTCGGCCTCATGCTGGGTCATAAATTTCGAGGTCACCCCATCAACAATGGGCAATGTCGTTCCCTCCGGCGCCTTCCCCTTCGGCAACAGATATCCTTCTGCATCCAGAAAATAGGGTTCGGTTGGTGATCCAAACACCGCGGCAGGCTGACGCTCAGCCACCTGAATTACCAGGGAATGGGGAAACACCCGTTCAAAGGCGACCGACCCAATCCAAGGATGCGAATCCAACCGGGTCGCGAGCAGCTCCGGATCCACAGAATACAAACCGGTCTGTGGGGGCAAGGCCAGCCTCGTCAGAATTTCATCGCGCGAGACTCGATCCAAACCCACCACCGTGATCTGTTGGATTTCTGTCCACTCATTCGCCCACCGGATCAGTTGTCGTCCTCCCACCACCACCACCACGATGAGACAGGCCAGGACACCTCCGATCACGACACGGCGGACCTTCAATGCTGTCGATGGGGTCTTCGCTTTCCCCTGTCCTCCGGCTTTTTTAAGGGGCCGGTTTTTTCGAGGTCGTTTCGTGTTCAGAGATTCTCTCGATATCATGATGCCGATTTCCTTGTCGCCCTGACTTTCCTCACAGACGGCGCCATCTTCTTCGGTAGGGCGTCATGCAAAATCCGTTCAACCAGCTCGTCATAGCTCCACCCGATCTGTGCCGCCGCCATGGGAAGCAAACTCCGTTCAGTCATGCCGGGAATGGTGTTCAGCTCGAGGATATACGGACGTCCATTAGTATGAATGCGAAAATCGACTCGGGCGGCACCACGACATCCTAACGCTTGATAGGCACGAAGGCTGTATTCACGAAGAGCTTTTTCCAGTTTTGGAGAAAGGGAGGCCGGACATACATACCGAGTTGAAGCCTTTCCATATTTGGCCGTAAAATCATAAAATCCGCCAGGCACAATGATTTCCACACCGGGTAATACCTCGTTGCCAAAGACACCCACCGCCACTTCCCGACCGGGAATGTATTTTTCCACCACCACCTGCTCTCCATATCGATAGGCTTCCTGCAAAGCCTCTTTCCATTGATTTGGCTTGCGAACGATCGAGACACCAAATGTGGACCCCTGCGCACAAGGCTTCACCACAACAGGCAACCCTAAGGTGGCTGGTGGACGAACCGGGATCATTTTGTCGTATAAGGTCATGCCAGGCGACACAGGCACCTTGGCAGCCTGAAGCACCACGCGCGTCAATCCCTTATCCATGCACACGGCACTCGCACTCACACCCGATCCGGTGTACGGCACCTTCATCACTTCTAACATCCCTTGAACCGTGCCATCTTCCCCTCCCGGTCCATGCAAGGCGAGAAAGGCGATCGAAATTTTCTTAGCCCGGATCTGATGCGGCAGGGAGGCATCGGCTTCAATGGGGATCACCGTATATCCACGTCGTTTCAATGCATCACAGATCGAACGCCCGGTCTTGAGAGAAATCTCTCTCTCGGCTGAAGATCCACCCATGAGCACACCGATTCGCAACGATTTCTGTGTCATCATTTCCCGTGTATTCCCTTTATGATAAGCCTTCCGCTCCGGGTGCATCTCTTCTTCACCACCATTATTAAGCCTGTCATTTCGACGATTCTCCAATAACTTTCCATTCAAGCTGCAGACGGACTCCAAATTTCCTCGCCACGGTTTGCCGGACTTTTCGAATCAACGCCAGGACCTGTTCGGCTGTGGCCGTTCCTCTATTCACAATAAAATTGGCATGCTTGGTCGACACTTCGGCATCACCAACCCGCACTCCCTTTAATCCTGCCGCTTCGACTAACCGTCCGGCCGAATCTCCAGGGGGATTTTTAAACACCGACCCGGCATTCGGGAGGGTTAAGGGTTGGGTTTCCCGCCGGTACTGAAGATAGGTTTTGGTTTTCGCCTCAACCTGTTCTTTATTCGAAGGAGCCAACTGTACCCATGCGCCAACGACGATACCTTTGGGGAGCGTCGCTTTCCGATAGACAAATGAAATCTTGGAGGACTCGATCCGTCCGCGATGCCCACGAAGATTTACCAAATCGACGGCTTGCAAGACCTCCTGCATTTCCCCCAACCGGGTTCCGGCATTCATCACCACACCGCCACCGACGGTTCCGGGAATCCCCGCCGCCCACTCCATTCCGGACAGATGATGCCCCACGGCAAATTGCATCAACCGGGGCAACCGCACACCCGCCTGGGCATACACCACATGGCCGGCTTCCTCCTGTATCCCGGTTAATTGTTTCAAGTGCATCACAATGCCTCGAATCCCTTTATCACGAACGACGACATTGGTTCCGCCTAACACCACGAAGGGAATTCCTTCTGCTCGAGCCCCCAGGATCACCCGAATGACGTCTTCCACGTCCGAGGGAAAAACCAGCACATCCGCCGGACCTCCCACCTTCAACGAAAGAAGAGGCGCCAACGGTTCGTTCCAGCAGACTTCTCCCTGCACATCCTGCACGGCTCGTTGAAGCCGTTTCGCTGTCAGTGTCCGCCGGCCAATCTTCACTTTTGTGTCCCTCGATATCCATGACTCACATCACTCGCTTACAACGATTCCAGCAATTCTGTTCCGACTTTCCAGACATCCCCCGCTCCCAGAGTCAACAGCACATCGCCCTCCCGAAGCTCCTCACGCAATTTGGCGATCAAACCGGAGTCACGATTGAGCCATTGGACAGAGGGATGACCGGACGCCCGAATGGTGTCGGCCATCATTTGCCCGTTGATCCCGGGGATCGGCGCCTCACCGGCCGGATAGATATCCATGACATACACGCGATCCGCCTGCTCAAAGGCCTTGGCAAACTCGTCGGCAAGGTCCCTGGTTCTTGAAAACCGATGTGGCTGAAACACGACGACCAACGGGCGCTGCCACGCGGCCCGCGCAGCCGCCAAGGTGGCACGGATTTCCGTAGGATGGTGGCCATAATCGTCCACCACCACAATGCCGTTTTTTTCTCCACGAATCTGGAACCGTCGTTCGACTCCTGCAAAGGCCGCCAACCCTGCCCGGATCAAATCCACCGGCACATCCAATTCCAGGGCCACCCCGATGGCCGCTAACGCATTGGCTACGTTATGCACACCTGGAATGCGAATACGGAATGGGCCAAGCTTTTGGTCCCGGTAATGCGCCCGGAATTCCACACCCATCGCTTTGGTTTCAATCTCCGTTGCATACAAATCTGAGGTCAGGGCACCGGAAAAATCACTCATGCCATACGTGTGATATCGCTTCACCACACGGGGCAGAAGCTTTCGAATCCAGGGATCATCGGCGCACACAATTGCCACACCGTAAAAAGGAATCTTATTGATAAATTCTAAAAATGCCTCTTGAAGACCTTCCATGTTTCCGTAATGATCTAAGTGCTCGCGGTCGATATTCGTGACGACCACGATGGAGGGTGACAACCGCAAAAACGATCCATCACTCTCATCAGCTTCCGCAATCAACAGGTCACTCCGGCCCAATCGCGCATGGGTTCCCATGGCATTCACTTTTCCTCCAATCACGAATGTGGGGTCGAGGCCGGCTTGCGCCAGAATTGATGCGACCATCGACGTCGTCGTGGTTTTTCCATGGGCTCCGGCAATGGCAATTCCAAACTTCAATCGCATCAGCTCTGCCAGCATTTCCGCTCGTGGTATGACGGGAATAACCTTCGCCCGGGCCGCACGAATTTCAGGGTTGGATCCGGCAATAGCCGACGACACCACTACCACTTGCGCCCCTTCCACATTCGATTCCTGATGCCCGATATACACCGTTCCCCCTAATTCCTCTAACCGGCGTATCGTGTCGGACGCCCCCACATCAGAGCCTGTGACCTTATATCCTAACGTGAGGAGAACCTCTGCGATGCCACTCATTCCACTTCCCCCGATACCGACTAGATGAATGTGGTGAATTTTTCGAAACATAATGTTTTAGACTTCCAGAGTTGAAGAGAGGATCACCGGAGACGGTCACTTGATGCATCCACCGTTGTAAACGCATGGTCTGTAAATCTTGACGTATGGTCTCAATACCGGTTCGGCCTACCGGACTCGCAACGCCATCATAGGCCTTTCTCATGACACAACGACCATTCCGGGCATTCCAGCCATTGACCTCGCAGGACATCCTCTTCATTCCCTGTAAGAGTCCCTCCTCATTAAAGATTGAATACGATCACGCAATGCTTTCTATTTTGACGCTGTTACTTATTCATTCGTGTGGCCATATTTTCCCATCATATCTGTGGCATTACGACGCGACCGGATGCCCCACCAGGGAGAGACATTCACCCACCATCTGCTCTGTGGCATGGACTTTCCTGAGTGCCCAACTTCGTCCAGCCATTTCCTGTAACCGGGGAATATCCGAGATCCATTGTTCAATTTCTTCTGCCAACCGCTGCCCAGTGAGGTCGGATTGCAAAAGCACTCGAGCCGCTCCGGCCGCTTCCATGGACCTGGCATTCATTTCCTGATGGTTGTGTGTCGCCTGGGGAAACGGGATCAGAATTCCAACTTTTCCATAGGCTGATAACTCAGCCAATGTGCTGGCCCCGGCCCGACAAACAACGAGATCCGCTTTAGCAAGATCCTGAGGCATATCAAAGAGAAAGGGGCGGACATCTGCTTGAACCCCCAATTGTGCATAGCCGGCCTTGACCCGTTCGAAATCGTCGGCTCCCGTCTGATGCGTGATAGCCACCTGTTCCCGCAGCCTCGATGAGACCTCCGCAGCCTTCAACATGGCTGAATTGATCGCCCGAGCTCCTTGGCTCCCGCCAAAGATCAACAGATGTGAGATCTTCTGCGGAAGAGCAGGAGGACGTTCCAATGCAAAAGCCTTTCGAATAGGTGTGCCAATGACCTTGACTTTCGATGACGAGAAAAAAGGTCTGGCGCTGTCAAAGGCCAGAAAAATTCTGTCGGCCAAAGGTCCCAACACCCGATTGGCCAATCCCGGCATGGCATTCGGTTCCAGCAAGACTCTGGGAATATTCAACAACCAGGCCGCCACGACTACGGGAGGACTGAAATACCCGCCCGTCCCAATGACCAGATCGGCATGGTGACCTCGAAGAATCCGGACCGCACGCCACAACGACTTCGGGAGCAGAATGAGCGAACGCATCATGCCAACCACCCCTCGCCCCACAAATCCTTCCACCGTGATCGGTTCAAATCCAAACCCTTCTTTCCCCAGAATTTCTCCCTCTAAAGATTTCCCCGTCCCGACAAACACAATGCTCCCTCCAGGGTCATGCTGTTGAAATTCTTTGGCATACGCGATAGCCGGAAACATATGACCTCCCGTTCCACCCGCAGCAATGACGACCTGCATTACACCCTTCTCTTCACTTAAGGGTCTGCTCGTCCCTGTCGAGCCACACTCAGCAAAATTCCAAGAGCTAACATCGTGACCAGGAGAGACGACCCCCCGTAACTGACCAGGGGAAGCGTGAGACCTTTGGTCGGCAACAGCCCACTCACAACACCCGCATTGATCAGAGCCTGAATGCCCAGGAGCATGGTGATCCCCAAGGCGAGGTAGCGCCCAAATAAATCCGGTGCGAGGGCCGCGACCCGAAATCCTTTACACACCAATATGGCAAACAGAGCCAGAAGGCCGCAGGTTCCAATGAGCCCCAGCTCTTCTCCCACCAGGGCCAATACGAAATCGGTATGGCCTTCGGGAAGAAACATCAGTTTTTGCTTGCCCTGCCCAAGACCAACGCCAAATAATCCCCCATTTTCCAAGGCCAGGATGGACTGAACAAGTTGGTAGCCTGCACCTTGGCGGTCCGCAAAAGGATTCAAAAATGTCGTCATCCGTTCCCATCGTTCAGGACTCATCCAGATGAGAGCACAGACACCCAAAATCATCGGCGCCCCTAAATACCCCAAGTGACTGAGTCGCGCGCCGGCCAGATACATCATGCCGACGAACACCAGACCAATGACGACGGTACTTCCTAAATCCGGCTCAACGACAATGAGCCCACAAATTATGGCTACCATCGCCACAGGGGGAAGAAACCCTCGTTGCCAGTCAGTGACACGCCGTTGAGGATTGGAGAGAAATGCCGCGAGATACAGCACGACCCCCAGCTTGGCCATTTCCGTGGGTTGAATGGAAAAAAACCCGAGTGCCAGCCATCGTCGAGCTCCATTAATTTGAGGGCCCACCGCCAGGACCAGCAGTAATCCCACCACACATCCTCCCACAACCATGGGAATCCATTGCTTCCACCGGCGATAGTCGATCAAGGATCCGATCAGCAGAACGCTAAATCCCAGCAACATCCATACGATTTGTCGTTGGAGATAATAGGTGGCATTGGTAAATTTATTTTCCGCCATGACCCCGCTGGCACTAAACACCATGACCAGCCCCCCTAGGGATAATGCCAGGGTGATTCCCACAATCAGAGGATCGATCCGCTTGGAACCGACGCCCAGATTTCTCGGGAACAAATCCGCCCATGCCCGGGAATCCACGTGAGAGTTTTTCCGCCGCAAGATGGCTGGAATGCCCATTTATTGAAGTTCTCCGACAACCCGCTTAAATTCAAGTCCTCGATGATGATAGTTCCGAAACATATCGAAACTGGCACAAGCCGGGGAAAACAACACTACATCCCCCCTGGACGCGAATGCCACGGCCTGGGAAACTGCATCCGTCAAGCTGGTTGCGAGGGTCACCGGCCTGATCTGATTCAACGTCTGAAGGATTTTCTGAGTGGCTTCTCCGATAATCACCACTCCCTTAACCTGCCGTGTAATACTGTCAACCAACTGCGAAAAATCACCGCCTTTGTCTTTTCCACCAAGAATTAAGACCAACGGCTCATGGAAGCTCTGTAAGGCTTTGAGGGTGGCGTCCACATTCGTGCCTTTCGAATCATTGACGAATGTGATCCCCTGCCACTCCCGTACCACTTCCAAAGCATGCTCAAAGGTCGGTGTGGTCCGAAGGGCACGGACCATATCCTCTGCTGAACATCCACAGAGGAGTCCGATGTTCATTGCCGCCATCGCATTCGCCACATTATGATTTCCCCGCATCGGAAGGGCGTCCCGTGAAGCCAATAAAAAATCATCCCCATGCATCCTGGCCCTAATATCGCCTCCTTCGAGATAGACACCCTGTTCAACTTTTCTGGTTAGACTGAATTCACAGATGCCTGACCGTGCCGACAAGGCCATGGCCCTCACCACAGGATCGTCCGCATTAATGAGTGCCCAATCCTGATTCGTCTGGTTTTCAAAAATACGCTGTTTGGCAGCCTGATAGTCTTCCTGAGTGGGATGTCGATCCAGATGATCGGGCGTCACATTTAACAACGCGGCAATCCAGGGCCGAAACCGGTGAATGGTTTCTAATTGGAAGCTCGAGACTTCTGCCACAATATACTCATAGTCGGGCGTAGGGGACGGATGCGTTCTCTTGGGCACCGCCTCGCATAACGGAATACCGAGATTTCCTCCCACAAATGCCCGCTTCCCGCTTTGTTGCAGGATCGATCCAATGAGACGTACCGTGGTACTTTTCCCGTTAGTTCCGGTCACGGCAATGATGGGGGCCCGAAGAAACCATCCAGCTAATTCAATTTCTCCAATAATGGGAATGCCCCGTTGGCCAATCTCCTTGAGAAGACGATGGTCCTTGGGGACTCCCGGACTGACGACCAAGAGTTCGAGATCCCTCAACCCGTCAGCTACGGCATCCCCTCGAAACACTTGAGCACCTCGAAGGCCATATGCGGCCGCCGTGGACTCGAAATCCTGACTTGTGTGTTCTTCGACAATCGTCACCAACGCGCCAATGTCCAGAAGGAGATCGGCAGCCGCCCTGCCGCTTCGTCCGAGACCAAACACCGTGACACGCTTATTTTGCCAACTCACGATTGGAAATACGGGAGTGACGTTCACGGCTTCCATAGCTCCACAGGGTTCCACAACAATCCTATGATTAGCGTAATTTCAATGTGCTAATGCTTAAGAGGCCCAAAATGATCGCAATGATCCACAAACGCACAACCACTTTGGGTTCTTCCCATCCCTTCAATTCAAAATGATGGTGCAACGGAGCCATAAGGAAAATTCGCTTCCCTCTGGACTTAAACGATGCCACTTGAAAAATTACGGACACCGCCTCCATCACAAAGACTCCGCCAACCAGGATCAATAACAATTCATGCTTGCACACCACGGCCACCGTCCCTAAGGCGGCACCAAGGGGTAAGGATCCCACATCGCCCATGAAGACCGACGCCGGATAGGTGTTAAACCAGAGAAAACCCAACCCCGCCCCGACAATGGAGGCCGTTAGAATGGCGAGTTCCCCGGCTCCTTCGATATGAGGCACGAGTAGGTACCCTGAGACCAATTTATTTCCAACTGCCCAGGCCACCACGGTATAGGCCATCGAAGAAATAATAACCGGTCCGACGGCCAACCCATCCAACCCGTCAGTGAGGTTCACCGCATTAGAACACCCCACAATGACCAGAATGGCAAAGGGGATATAGAGCACTCCTAAATCCGGAGTGAAAGATTTAAAGAACGGCACACTGAGTTCCGTGGAATAGCCAGGAGAAAGATAAAAAAACATCCCAATACCCAAAGCCACCCCCAACTGCCCGATGATTTTTTGGGTGGCCGTCAATCCTTTGGATTGGCCCCGTAAAATTTTAATGTAATCATCCACAAATCCGATCAGCCCGAAACCCACAAGCGACAAGAGGACCAACCAGACATAGAAATTGGTGATATCCGCCCATAACACGGTTGAGAGCAATACCGAAAAAATGATGAGCAGTCCTCCCATCGTCGGAGTTCCGGATTTTCCAAGATGGGATTGCGGGCCATCAGTCCGGATTTTTTGCCCCAGTTTCAATGTTTGCAATTTTTTGATCATGGGAGGAGCAAGGAAAAACACAATCAGAAAGGCGGTCACCGCTGCATAAATAATGCGGAAACTGAGATAGCGAAATACATTGAAGATGGCAAATTCTGTATGAAGGGGATACAGCCATAGATATAGCATTAGGATTTACTTTCTTCGGGTAGAGGGAAAGAACCCTCCGCCCGGATATCGTCGCTCATTCATCTTGACGTTTAGACGTTTCACTATCGAGGTCCCCTATGGCCATGGCATCCGGCCTCATCCAGGCAGGCTAGGACCCAGGGCGAACGGCGTCGAGCACCCGTTCCATTTTTGCTCCACGAGAGGCCTTAATGAGCACGGCATCGCCACGTTTCACCATCGTTTGCAGCAACGCACCGGCTTCCATGGCATCTCTGACCACGGACACCTGAGTGGATCCGTGCACTTTATGGACACCTTCGGACATGTGGTGCCCAAACGCTCCACAGGCAATTAAATGGGTAAGATGGAGTTTGGCAGCCTCGCGTCCAATTTCCTGATGAAACTGAGCTTCTTTGGGACCCAACTCAAGCATGTCCCCCAATACGGCTATGGTCCTTCGAGCGGAATTCAGACTCACCAGCGACTCCAACGCCGCTTTGACTGAAGCAGGGTTAGCGTTATAGCAATCGTAGAGATATAGCACCCCTCCCCACCTGCGGATTTCCGACCGCATCGGAGCGGGGCGAAACTTATTTAATCCAGACACAATGTCCTCACCCGACAATCCAAAAGCACATCCCACTGCCGCGCCGGCCAGAGCATTGGCAATATTGTGCGGGCCCATGATTCGGACACTCGCCCGCTTGGCCAGTTTTCGATGAGGTAAGAACAGGCGAAATGCCGTACGCCGTCCGTTCCACTCCGAATCGGCCGCCCGAACATCCGCCTGAGTCGACAACCCAAATGAGATCACAGGACATTTCGCTTTCCGGGAAAACGTTTCAAAATATCGGTCGTCCGTATTCAAGATTGCCGCACCATCAGCTTGAGGAAGCCAATCCAATAATTCAGCTTTCGATATCGCCGACCTGGCCATCGTGCCATAGAATTCCAAATGGTCGGGACCGACATTGGTGATCACCCCTGCGGTTGGTCTCGTCATGTCACACAATTGGGTGGTCTGCCCCACTTGATCCACCCCCATTTCAATCACCGCAGCCTGATGCCCGGCTTGAAGGCCAAGGAGAGTCCTGGGTACGCCGATGGCATTATTAAAATTCCCTTGCGTTTTATGAACACGCCAGCGAGTCGCCAGTACTTGATACACCATTTCCTTCGTCGTCGTTTTTCCATTGCTGCCGGTAATGGCCACCACGGGAATTGAAAAGCGCAATCGATGGAACCTGGCTAAGCCCTGATAGGCTCGCAAAGTATTTTTCACCCCCACCACCATGACGGGAACCAAGCCAGCCCGACGCACCTGCGTCAACATCTCCCGGGCCCGGGCCTCTTCAACAATCACCCCTCGGGCTCCTAGCTTGCAGGCCGTTTTCACAAATTCATGGCCATCGAATTTCTCCCCTTTCAAGGCCAGAAACAGATCGCCGGATTTAACTTCCCGCGAATCAGTTTTCACTCGAAGCATTCTTCCTTTCTGGGCTCCCTGGAGGATCAATGTTCCCTCAGTCGCATCGAGCACTTCGTCTATCTCAAAAGCTGCCATGTCGGATGGTCCGAGCTACCTGAAACCCATCTGTCGATGGATCGCCTTCCTGGCTTCTTCACGATCATCAAAATGAATTTTTTGAGTGCCAAGAATTTGGTAGTCTTCATGCCCTTTCCCTGCTATCAACAACAGATCTCCACCCTTGGCTTCAGACACGGCGGCATGAATGGCTTCGGCTCGATCGGCAATGATCTGATACGAACACCGTTCTTGCGGAAGCAGAGATTGAATCCCCTGTTCGATTTGAGTCAGGATTGTGTGAGGATTTTCCGTTCGTGGATTGTCGGACGTGACGATCACCACATCGCTATGTCGTGCCGCCACCTGCCCCATCTTCGGTCTTTTCCCGGCATCCCGATCGCCACCACAGCCAAACACGGTAATGATTCGTCCTTCTGTAATAGCCTTCGCTGCTCGAAGCAACCGATACAGCGCATCTTCGGTATGGGCATAATCCACGACAACCGTAAATGGTTGGCCTTCATTGATGCGTTCAAATCGTCCAGGAACATTCGCCACTGACTGCACGGCTTGTTCAATCATCGGACCCGTCATGCCCATTTCCAGGGCAATCCCGATGGCGGCCAACAGATTAGACACATTATGCTCACCGACCAATTGGCTCTTGATCGTCAACGGACCGTGGGGACTGCTCAGCAGAAAGTCCGTTCCTCCCATGGAGAGGCGGACGGATTCCGCTCTGATGTCTGCCTCTGTATGGATCCCGTATGTCCAGGTCGGAATGGAACAATGTTGGAGAATCAGGGGCGCCCGTTCATCATCCGCATTGACAAGGGCTCGTTTAGGGCGGGTCTTCTGACCGCTATCGACACATTCCGTAAATAAACGGAGTTTCGCCTGAAAATAGTTATCCAATGTGTGATGAAAATCTAAATGGTCTTGCGTCAGATTGGTAAACACCACAATATCGAATTCACAGCCGGCTATCCGATCTAATGCCAACGCATGGGAAGAAACCTCCATGACCGCAACATCCAACCCGGCATTGACCATGGCCCTCAGCATGTCCTGTAGCTCGACAGAAGCAGGGGTGGTATGAGACGCCACACGGTGTTCTGTCCCGAACACATAGCCTACCGTTCCCAACAGTCCCACACGATGTCCTTGAGCTTCCAGAAGGGATTTGGCTAAATGGGTCACCGTGGTTTTTCCATTTGTCCCGGTGACCCCCACCATATCCAGTTGGGCAGAAGGCATACCGGAAAGTTTTGCCGCCAACAAGCCCAAGGCCTTCCGGGAATTTTTGACTCGAATGAGAACTGACGGATTTCCTCCTACTGGCGGGTCCTGTGTCTCAAAGTCCTCTTCCACCACCACACCAACCGCCCCTTGATTTTGAGCCTGTCTCACAAACTCATGCCCATCATAGTGCTCCCCTTTGATTGCCACAAATACCGAACCAGGCTTTACTTGCCGGGAGTCTTCGGTAATGGACATAACCTCACGCTGAAGATCCCCTTCACTTGGCACCTTATCCAATGAGGCAAGAAGCTCTCGAAGCGTCACAGGTTACTGCACAATAGGCTGTGGTGAAGAAATGGGCGAATTTGCCGCAGCAGTTCGAATAACTGCGGATCCACCGGGCAACACTCCTAAATGGGGCAGGACTCGCTCTGCGACCTTTCGAAAGACCGGAGCTGCAATTTCTCCCCCCCAGTTCCCAATCGTCGGCTCATCAATGACGACTAACATGGCAAGACGTGGGCGCTCGACTGGTGCAAATCCGACAAACGAGGCAATCACTTGTGAAGAAGAGTACGACCCAGTTTTCGGGTCAATTTTTTGAGCGGTCCCCGTTTTTCCCGCAGCTCGATATCCGGCAAGCCTGGCACGCTTGCCTGTTCCGACCTCTACGGCCGTTTCGAGAATCCGGGTTAACGTACCGGTTGTTTCAAGGGAGACGGGTCGCCGTTTGGGTTGCGGATCCTTGGTCAGGACGGCCTGCCCGTGGGAGTCCAGAATCGAAGAGACAACGTACGGCGTCATCAACCAACCACCATTGGCCACCACTGACATGGCCGTGACCATTTGAATCGGTGTGACGGCGATTTCCTGACCCATGGCTATTGAAGAGAGGCTTCGACCACTCCATTTGTTGGGCTCTCGGAGAATCCCCGATGATTCTCCCGGAAGATCAATTTCGGTTTTTTCTCCAAATCCAAACGCTTTCAAATACTGAAATACCCGGTCTTGCCCTAATTCCATTGCCACTTTGATCGCACCCACATTACTCGATTGCGCCAGCGCTTCGGAAAACGTCATCCAACTGGTTTTTGCGGGATCATGAACAATAGTCCCCGCGACCGACATCTTTCCGTCACCACCATAAATTAACGTGTCTGGAGACATCACCCGCTCTTCAAGCGCCGCCGCTGCCACCACAATTTTCAACGTTGAGCCCGGTTCATAGGCATCCGTCACCACTCGATTTCGCCAATCCTGAGTGGAAAACTGCCCTAAGTGATTGGGGTCAAAGGTCGGATGAAGTGCCCACGCCAAAATCGCTCCGGTTAAGGGATCCATGATCACAATGCTTCCAGACTTCGCGCCGCTTTGCTTTAAGGCTTGCGCCAACTCCGCCTCCGCAATAAATTGGACAACCTCATCAATGGTCAAAGTGAGATGGTACCCAGTCGACAAGGGTAGGGAATCATGACTAGGGGGTGAAGCAAGCTTTCTGCCCAACGCGTCCCGTTGGTATTTCACCAGGTTTTTTTCACCCCGTAGATAGGACTCATATTGAAGTTCCACCCCTTCTAATCCCTGGCTATCAATTCCGGCAAACCCCACGAGATGAGAGACCAATTCTCCCTTGGGATAAAAACGGTGGGGTTCTTTGGTCAATCCCAATCCGGATATATTCAAGCCCTCCAATTCCTTGACGACCGGTTCTGGAATATTGCGTTTCACCCAAACGTAAGGCTGATTTCGTGTGAACAGATCGCCCAATTCCTTGACCGGCATCTGCAAGATTGGCGCTAATGACCGGGCAACTCGTTGTGGATCATTCAAGGACGGTGGCCTCACATACAATGAGGCCACTTCCACATTGAGAGCCAGTGGATGACCTTGGCGGTCAACAATCACCCCTCGATCTGGCTGAACCACCACGGTCTTTTCGTGCTGCTGCTGTGCCTGATGAGCCCCCACGTCCGCTTGAAGTACCTGGAGGTAAAACAGTCGACAACCAATAAGCGCAAACCCGCAAAGGAGCCCCAAACAAACAATGCCACTTCGGATTCGACAGACGGGATGAATGTCCAGTGATGGAGTTTTCACGGAAGGCTCACGATGGTATCGGAAAATTCACGTACTAAACGAACAGGAAAATTTTCACCAGATTCAGACTGGGGTAACGTATCCAGAGAGACCATCACGATCTGCCCCTCGTGAGCGACGGTGAGTCCCAATTGACTTTGCGCCCGTTGAGCAACTCGTTGCGGATCCGTTAACTGTGACAGCCGAACCTGCAAGCCTTCCTGTTGTTTTTTGAATTCCGCTCGCTGAGATTCCAGCTCTTCAATGGCATACCCCAGGCGCCACATGTCTATCTTGACCCCAACATAGAGTAGACACCACACCCCCAAAAGAATCATGACGCCCAGGAACACGGTTTTCCTCATAGGGTTACTCCTTCGAGAAGGCGCTCGGCCACACGTAACTTAGCGCTTCTGGCACGAGGATTTTGTTGAATTTCCAACACACTTGGAGTCACAGGCTTCTTGACCAGCAATGCAACTCTTGGATGTTCTCTCTTCGCCATAGAACGAAACGTCTGCTTCACAATACGATCTTCTAACGAGTGAAACGCCACGACGCACACCCTTCCGCCTTCCTTCAACAGGTCGACAGCATCTCGTAGGGCCGGTTCAAGCAAATCCAATTCACGATTCACGCGTATCCGCAGCGCCTGAAAGGTTCTGGTGGCAAAATGCAAACGCCCCTTTTTGTAAGCATAGGGCAGCGCCCCTTCGAGGACAGACACCAAGGCTTGGGTGGTTTGAATAAGACCGGCGTTTCTGGCCTGCACAATTGCACGGGCAATTCGACGGGAATACCGTTCTTCCCCATACGCAAAGATGACATCCGCTAACTCTTTTTCCGGGAGGTAATTCACCAAATCAGCTGCGGTTACTTCCTGCGTTTGATCCATTCGCATATCCAATGGCCCCCCAAGGGAAAAACTAAATCCCCTCTCTGATTGGTCCAACTGCATAGAGGACACCCCTAAATCAAACACAACCCCGTCAACTTTCTCATAGCCAGAATTCTGAACAAAATCTTTAATGTGGGAGAAATTCCCATGTAGTATATTTACAGACGATTCAAATTCACTTAATGTCTTTTTCGCAAGAGCAACGGCTTGATAATCACGATCCAAACCAATAATATGAGCATTTTTACCCGTTTTTTCCAGCAATTTCAGAGACGTTCCACCCAATCCCACAGTACAATCTACATAGACCCCACCAGGAAGCGGATTAAGCCAAAAACTAATTTCCTCGACGAGTACCGGTACATGAACATCATTCATTCACAAATTGTTTCATTTTTACAATACATGTGGAAATCATCCCACTTTCTCCCACACCTGGAAGTATACAACCCTTGCCAATGATGTCAAGCACTCAAAAAATGTTGTGAAAAGGCAGGAGCTAGGGAATAAGAAAATCAGGAGCCGCGCCCGAAATATTTGGGAACCTTAAGATAATCCCCAATGGATATTTTAAGGATACAACGTATAGAGCATCCTGGGGAAGGGAATCGTTTCTCGAACATGGTCTAACCCACAAATCCAGGCGACGACCCGCTCAATTCCCATTCCAAAACCAGCATGAGGAACCGTCCCATATCGTCGCAGATCTACATACCACTTAAAGGCCTCTTCAGGAAGGTCGTGGGCTTGAATTTGCTTCAGCAATTCATCTAAATCATGAATTCTTTGCCCCCCTCCAATAATTTCTCCATATCCCTCAGGCGCGAGCATATCCATACATAACGCCAAATCTGGCCTCTCTGGATCTTTAGCCATATAAAATGCTTTAGCCGCAGCCGGATACCGATGAACGATCACCGGACGATCAAATTCTTGAGCCAAAGATGTTTCGTCATCCGCTCCGAAATCGTCACCAAATTGAATGGCGATTCCCTTTTGCTGAAGACGCATCAGGGCATCTTCGTAGGTTATTCGCGGAAAGGGCCTGGCCATGGCTTCTAATTTTGGAATATCCCGTTCTAAGATTTCCAATTCAGGTCGACGAGTATCTACGACCCGCTGAATAACCGTGGAGACCAATTCCTCCGCCAGTTGCATGACGTCCGGCAGGTCGGCATACGCCATTTCCGGTTCAACCATCCAAAACTCCATCAGGTGTCGTCGGGTTTTTGATTTTTCAGCTCGAAAGGTTGGGCCAAAGCAGTATATTTTTCCAAATGCCGCCGCCGCCGCTTCCCCATATAATTGTCCGCTTTGCGCCAAATAGGCTACCTGGTCAAAATATTGAGTTTGGAATAAGGTTGTGGTGCCCTCACAGGCGTTGGGGGTAAAAATCGGCGTATCAATCAAGGTAAAACCTCGATCATCAAAAAAATTTCGACAGGTCCGAATGATTTCATGTCGAACTCGTAAAATGGCATGTTGACGTCGTGAACGCAGCCACAAATGCCGGTACTCCATCAGAAATCCGGTGCCATGTTCCTTGGGTTGGATAGGAAAGGGTTCGGCAATTTGAATAACCTGAATTTTCGACACATCCAGCTCGAATCCACCAGGCGCACGGACATCCTTCCGTGGCTTTCCGGTAAGTACGACCGAAGATTCCTGGGTTAATTGTCCGCTCAAGGCGAATTGATCTTCCCCTACTTCTGCCTTGCTTAGGATGGCCTGAAGATCTCCCGTGCCATCCCGCAGCATCAAAAAGCTTAATTTTCCGCTTGAACGGCGGTTGCGGATCCATCCCTTGATGGTAATATCCTGCCCTTCAAACCTTGCAATGTGTTCAACCGACACGACCGGCAGTTCTGACATTATTCTGCTCCTCTCACTCGCTGGAAGAAGGAATTGACACCCCGAAAATTCAGCCGCTATGATAATTCGACTACAAGGAGTTACTTAAGAAACGTAAGGAGGCTTTCAATATGAGTTACACCATCACCGTCCGCGACTTAAAAGCGCGTATGGATAAAGGCGATCAGATATTTTTATTGGATGTTCGGGAACCCCATGAATACTCCATGGCGAAAATAGAAGGGTCCGTTCTGATTCCCTTGGGCCAGGTTCCTCATTCCCTGAAACAATTGGACCCGAGTGCTGAAATTGTCGCGTACTGCCATAAAGGAATGCGGAGTGCCGATGCCGTAGGATTTCTTTTGCAACAGGGATTTTCGAATGTCAAAAACCTGATTGGAGGAATTGAAGCCTGGTCCATTGAGATCGATCAATCCGTTCCCAGGTATTAGCCGATGATTGAACAGGAATAATCATCCTCCAACTACGCGCACCTAAGAAATTACTTTTCTGTTCCTCGGAAATAATCGACTGTCCGGGTAAGCCCTTCCTGCAATGTCACCTGAGGATCCCAGCCAAATACCTCTCGGAGTTTTGTCACATCCAACACACTTCGGAATTGCTCACCTTTCTTTGCCGCTCCATATAGGTCTTTGCATTGACACTTCGTTAAATTTTTAATAATTCCATAGCAGTCGTTAATAGTCGTCTCCTGCCCAGTTCCCACATTAAATACTCCCTGAACATCTTCTCCCAAGGTCACCAAGATCGCTTCCACCACATCATCCACATAGACAAAATCTCTTGTCTGCTTCCCAGTGCCATTGACAATCGGTTGACCACCATCCAGCATCTGCTTTGAGAAAATAGCCACAACTCCTGCCTCCCCCTCAGAGTCCTGCCTGGGTCCATAGACATTCGCAAAACGAAGCGCCACATACCGAAGTCCGGTAGCATTGGTGTAATAGGCTAGATACTTTTCCCCAGCGAGCTTACTAATTCCATAAGGAGAAAGAGGTTCCATTCTGTGTGACTCTGCGGCCGGGAATACTTCCTGTTCTCCATAGACCACGCCACCCGACGACGCAAATGTCACCTTTCGCACACCCTGCTTCACGGCATGCTCTAAAACATTGATGGTCCCTAAAATATTAACTTGCGCATCAAACCCCGGATCCTCCGTGGAATGGCGAACACTCATTTGCGCGGCCAGATGGACCACAATAAGGGGACGCTCATTTCGAAATACCCGCTCAATCCGTTTACTCTGGATATCCATTTTGTAAAATTGGGCTTTTTTATTGACATTTTTTCTTTTCCCTGTGGAGAGGTTATCAACAACAATGACCTCATTGCCTTCCTGAATCAACCGGTCAACTAGATGTGATCCAATGAATCCAGCTCCACCGGTCACCAGAATTTTTGTAGACATGCCCGGCTTTCTCCTTTTACATGATTAGGTTAGGGGGCTACTGCGAGCAATTGGCTTGCTTCCTTTAGTACTCAACTTCCCGTTTTTTTCATTCCCACCAGCATTTCTTTGTTTCCTTTTTTCCCCAACAGCGTCGAATCCATGACACCAATGACATCAAGACAAAGGCTACGGGCATAATCTACAAAACCATCCCTCACCTGCTCACGCAATCGTTCATCACGGACAATGCCTCCTTTTCCGACTTGTCCTTTCCCAACTTCAAACTGCGGCTTGACCAATGCAACAAGATACGCCTGGTCACGCAGGACAGGCAAAATCACTGGCAATACCAAGCGAAGGGAAATAAACGAAACATCGATTACCGCCAAATCAACCGGCTCAGGAATATCTTGGGGACAGAGATGACGGATATTACAACGGTCCATGACCACGACACGAGGATCCGTTCTCAGCCTCCAATCCAATTGTCCATACCCCACGTCAATGGCGTAGACTCGATTGGCGCCACGTTGCAGCACACAATCGGTAAACCCACCAGTGGAGGCACCAACATCCATAACCACAAATCCTGAACAGGAAATTAAAAACGCGTCTAAGGCTGGTGCCAGCTTTTCACCTGCTCGGCTGGCATAGGCATATTCCGGCTTCGTCACTTCCAGCGAAACAGTTGTCGCAACCTGTTTTCCTGGCTTATCAATAAGTACTCCATCGACTTTCACTCGACCCGCAAGGATAAGGCGACAGGCCTGCTCCCTGCTTGAGACCAACTCATGATTCAGGACAAGGGAGTCCAGTCGTTCTTTTGAGGATTTCCGGGAATGGGCTGATGGCTGAACAGCCTTCATAAGTTCATGTCCACGAAGCAGACAATGTGAAGATTACCGATTGAAAGAGATAATAGTGAAGGAAATCTAGGATTCTGGCAAATTAGAATCCTCAATGGAAAAAGCCTGTATACGCTTTCTTCCGTCCTTGTCCTGTACAAGAATCTCCACTTTGCGTTCTGCATCATCCAGCATTTTTAGGCAGGTTTTTGAGAGCTTGACTCCTTCCTCAAAAATCCTCAAGGACTCATCCAAGGAAAGCTCCCCTCGCTCCAACTCGGCCACAATCGTTTCCAAGCGGGACAAGGCTTTTTCAAATTTTAGTACAGCCATGAATGTTGTCCGAAGAGGATCAGTGATTCGATTCTATAGTATGATGGACCAAGATCTATTAATCTGGCATGTATTATAGCCATGCCGGAACCTGAAGCAAAAGGGAATTCCTTAGGTTGAATGATGGGTACGCTGTACCAGACAAATCAATTCACCCTCATGAAGTCTAGTGCGCACTGACTCTCCCACAGAGACTTCAGTCGATTTCTTCACGACTTTTCCACTTTGCTGATTATGAACAATGCTATATCCCCGCCCTAAGACCGCAAGGGGACTTAATTGATTCAGCTGAGACATCCACAATTCTGATTGATGGCGTTTATGAAGAATGCACCCCGACATTCCTCGAACAAGGCGAATGCCACGGTCAATTAACGCCAGTTGCTGTCGACGAATGTCAATCAGGGGATTTCTCTCCCAAATCGTGGACTGATGCCTCAGCAACCGCACCTGAAGATTCCGGCACCAGTACTCCATTTTTACATAAAGTTGCCGTTCTAATTCATCCACCCGTTGCACGAATTGTCCAAGCACGAGTCTAGGCTCAGGCAATCGTCCGGTCAATTCCTGAACTTGCCCTCTCCACGCCACACACAAACTCCTCAAAGACCGTTCCAGCCCTATTTGTTGATGCCCCAAATGATGCCTAACCGTTGAACAATCCGGAACCACCAATTCTGCCGCGGCAGAAGGAGTGGGAGCCCGATAATCAGCGGCTAAATCCGCAAGCGTCACATCGGATTCATGACCAACAGCGGACACCACCGGAATCCTGGAAGAGGCGATCGCTCTCACCACAATTTCTTCGTTAAAAGCCCAGAGGTCCTCTAACGATCCTCCACCACGCCCGACAATTAACACATCCGATTCGCCAATTTGGTTGAGCGTTCCAATAGCCTTAGCGATTTGTCCGGCAGCTTCATCCCCTTGCACAGAAACAGGAGCAATCAGAATCTGTGCCAGAGGCCAACGTCGATGAATGATGGTCAGCAAATCATGGATTGCCGCACCGGAAGGTGACGTCACCAGACCAATCCGTTGCGGATAAAGAGGAAGGACCTTTTTTCCTGAAGGCTCAAAAAATCCTTCGGCTTCCAACTTTGCTTTCAGTTGAACAAAAGCTAGTTGCAGCGCACCAATGCCCTTGGGCTCAATCGCTTCCAAGAGTAATTGATAGTCTCCTCGCGGTTCATACACCGAAAGGCGACCAAACACAAAGACCTCCAAACCATCCTGAAGCGCAAATTTCAGGCGTTCGACTTGACTGCGAAAGAGCACAGCTCTGATCTGACTCGATTGGTCCTTCAGGGTAAAATACCGGTGTCCCGAAGAGGGGCATCGAAGATTAGAAATTTCCCCTTCCACCCAGAGTGGGGGGAAATTTTTCTCGAACGTTGAACGAATCTGTCGGGTGAGAGTCGAAACGGTCAGTACTGAAGGGACAAGCCCTGACACGGAGATACGTTACTCAAACACACGAAGACGCGTGATGTGAGTGGTTTTCCCGGTTGAGTAATTAAGACTTAACACTGCGGCACTCAAAACAGAAGGCCCTGTCGCCACTTCGAATCGTCTCGGAAGTTGAGTCAGAAATTTCTGAATGACCAGGTTTGGTTTCATCCCAATGACGGATTGAACAGGGCCGGTCATCCCGACATCGGTTAGATACCCTGTTCCCTGAGGTAAGATTTGTTCATCCGCAGTTTGAACATGTGTATGCGTTCCAAGGACCGCAGACACCTTGCCATCTAAAAAATACCCCATCGCCATTTTTTCTGATGTGGTTTCGGCATGCATATCCACAAGAATACAGTGAGTCTGTGTCGTTAATTGAGCCAGTTCACGTTCCGCAACCCGAAAAGGGCAGTCCACCATGGGCATAAACACTCGTCCCATGAGTTGTAAAATCCCTAAGCGCTCCCCATGAACGGTTTCCACAACACAGGTGCCTTTTCCTGGAACTCCATCGGGATAATTTGCGGGACGGATCACCCGCTGCTCTTTTTGCAGATACTCTAAGGCTTCACGTTTATCCCAGGCATGATTGCCTAATGTAATGACTGAGAGACCTAAATCAAACAGATCTTCGGCAACCTCCTGTGTGATGCCAAATCCACCTGCCGCATTCTCCCCATTCCCAATCACCAGATCAATTTGATGCTCCTGAATAACCCTTGATAGATGCTTTAAGATCACCCGACGGCCAGGCTCTCCCATTATATCTCCAATAAACAGTATGTTCATGATCTCCTTTACTCACAGAGCTATTTGGCAAATTCAATAAAGCGATTTTCTCGAATAACCGTCACCTTGATCTGTCCAGGATACGTCAGTTCTTGTTCAATCTTTTTGGCCAAATCTCGAGATAAGGCAAAGCTTTCACTGTCATTTAATTCCCCCTGACGGATAATTACCCGAATTTCACGCCCAGCCTGAATCGCATAGGCCTTATCAACTCCTGTAAACCCGGTGGCTAAGGACTCCAGCTTTTCCAATCGCTTGACATAGGCCTCGAGAGTTTCGCGTCTGGCACCAGGACGGGCGGCCGAGAGGGCTTCCGCAGCAGCTACCAATACCGATTCGGGGCAGAGTGGCTCAACTTGTTCATGATGGGCAGCAATGGCATTCACAATGAGCTCCGACTCTCCATACTTCTTCGCCAATTCCGCCCCGAGCATCGCGTGCGTACCTTCCTCTTCATGGCTAACTACTTTTCCAATATCATGCAATAGCGCTCCACGCTTAGCTAATTTCACATCTAACCCCAGCTCTGCAGCCATAATCCCACAGATATATGAGGCTTCCCTGGCATGATATAAATTATTTTGACCATAACTGGTTCGATATTTCAGACGACCTAATAATTTGACAATTTCTGGGTGGAAATCTGAAAGACCGACCTCAAAGATGACTTTTTCAGCATCATCTCTCATCAATTTGTCTAAGTCACCTTTGACTTTTTCTACGACTTCCTCAATCCGAGTCGGGTGAATACGCCCATCTTGCATGAGGCGTTCCAGTGCAATTTTCGCTACTTCCCTCCGAAGGGGATCGAATCCGGACACGATCACCGCTTCCGGCGTTTCGTCAATAATCAGATCAACGCCAGTGGCCGCCTCCAAAGCCCGAATATTTCTTCCCTCCCGACCAATAATCCTTCCCTTCATGCTGTCATTCGCGAGGGGAACCACTGAAATCGTGGCCTCGTTGACGTAATCTCTCGTGATTCGCTGTATCGACCGGGTCACAATTTCTCTAGCTTCTCGTTCAGCGGTTTCTTTGGCCTCATCCAAAATTCTTTTTGTTAACAACGCCGAATCCATACGTGCTTCACTTTCAATTTCACCCAATAAATGACGTTTGGCTTCTTCGGCCGTAATTCCTGCCACCTGTTCTAGGGCAAGCCGGTGCTCTTTAATGGCTTGGTCGCACGCAACGGCTTTATTGTCCAGAACTTCTTCCTTTTCCTTAAGAGAACGCTCTTTTCGTCGCATCTCCTCATCACGTTTTTCAAATTGGCTGATCTTACGCTCAAGGGCCTCTTCCCGCTGGATGATTTTTCGATCGGCGGCCTGAATCTCATTCCTCTTTTCCTTTTCTTTTGCTTCGAGTTCAGACTTGGCTTGAAACAGTAGATCTTTTGCTTCGAGTTTTGCTTCCTTAACCAGATTTTCAGCCTCTCGTTGAGCGTTTTGGGTGAGCTGTTGAGCTTGCTCTTCAGCGGCTGACCGACGCTTCAAGTCCCTCTGCTGCTGATACACTTTCGATAACACAAATCCAACAAAAATCCCGATCACCAGTGCAAGTATGGGAATTACCGTGTCCATAGGTTAGCTCCTATTCGTTTCTTCATACCAATCAGAAAAGATTTATTCTCCCTCAGTCAGTCTGAAATAAACCCACCAAACCACAAGGGAAAACCAGAAAAGGAAGGAAACCGAAAACTGGAGAAAAGCCTATCTGATTGGACAGAAGGCCCGGATATGTAGGGAACGAGGAGGAGGAGAGATAGGGCAACGCTCTAAGGCAAAAAAGCCCATAGCACCACGCAAAGGACTCACCCAGTGAATCCAGCCTTCACAGCTACTGCATGAATTGGAAGGACATGGATAAAACGCAGGCCAAAAATTTAAAATTTTCAGATCAAAAGGCGAGCCATTCGAATAGAAATGAACAATTTGCCTCTTCAAAAACGATTTCCAAGATTTCAACCTGCCCTCAAATAAAAGATTCCTACCTCGTACGATCCCATCATACAAAAAACCCACAATGACTATGAAAATCCTTGTCATAGTGGGCCTCCAGTTCAATTCCCCCTACAAGAGGGATATTCCTTTCTTTCTTTGCAATTCAATAACTTATGAAGAGTAAAATATCAGAAGACGATGAGGTATTTCAATAATAAGGCAGTTGAATGATGGGAATAGACCGACAAGCATTCGGCAACGAACGGAATGAAGCACTTCAACCGATTGATTTCAAAGGTAATACCTAACTACGGAAGGAAGGGAGGATACGAAGGCGAGAATGGTTAATTCGGGTTGGTCTCGAGGTGCTTTTCTATCGTTTCTAATAAAACTTGAGTCCGTCGCTCAATTTCAGCTTCTCCAAACTGCCGGTGCCTCTCTTGTCGAAAGAGCTGATCTGTAATGTTAATTGCGGCCAGAATAGCCAGCTTAGTGGGAGTGCTTGTTCTGGTTTTTTGGGCAAGGTTTCGCATTTGCGCATCCACATACCCGGCCAACTCATGAAAATACGCCTCATCTCCCTCTCCTTGAAGAGAGATTCGATGACCAAAGATTTCGACTTCAATGGTCCTCGTCATTCCCTATCCCCATAGGTTAATCGTTCGAACGGTCCAAAAATTCAAGCTCACCAAGTACTTTTTCAATTCTAGACCGGATCGTGGTCCGCTCCTCTTCCCATCCTTCAGACATTTCTTCGTGTTTGGCCAGTCGCTCTCGAGTGGATTCCAACTCCTGTTCAAGGTGGGATTTATCCTGCCGTAGCTCAATAACCAGATCAAGTAACTTCTTAACCCGAACCTCCAACGTTTCTAATTTATCTACGCTCACGTGCACGCCTCCTTATTAGCTAGGGCAAACGAGGCGGACTATAATTCGTTCAACAAAACCTGTCAAGAGAAACACCTCGGCAGACATCCCCAAATAGAGTCCGATAAATTCGATAGCTTCCGAGTACGCGTTTCACGTATCCACGGGTTTCTCGATATCCAATCAGCTCGATAAATTCATCCGGATCTCGATGACCATTTTGCCCAATCCATCGTTTGACCGCCTGGGGTCCAGCATTATAGGCGGCCACTGCATAAATAATATTGCCTTGAAATTCATTCAGCAATTGACCCAAGTAATACGTCCCCAATTGAATATTGCGATTTGGTTCATCCAGGCCCTTCCGGTCAGAATCGGAATCCGGTAACCCCAATTGACGACCAACTCTTTTGGCTGTCTCTGGCATGAGTTGCATCAGGCCAATCGCACCAACCGGGGAAACGACGCGAGCACTATATAGGCTTTCTTCACGAATTAGCCCCGCGACTAAAAATGGATCCACCTGCTTTGGGGCAACCGATTGAATAACCCTTTGGTAGCCCATGGGAAAAGCGCCCAACCAGGCAGCAGAAGAGGAATGAAGCTGTCCTTTCCTCAACGTCGCCCCAAAATGACGAATAGATAATCGAATCCCGACATCGTAGGCTCCAACTTCACTTGCTAATGAGACCAATTGAGGGAAAGCTTTGGAGTCCGCTCCGAATCTGGCAAAAACAACCTCAAGCTCTTGAACTGCCTCCTTATGCAGGCGAAGAGTTCGTAATTCTTGAATTTTTTGATAGTGGATATCCTGCTGAAGCTGAGCTGGAGTATCCACGTTCATCACGTCAGCGGATGCCAACACAGCCCATGGTTTCGTCGAGAATTCCGTGGGACTAAGTCGAATATCTGCCAACTGCCCGTAGTAGGTAAAGGGGTAGTCCTGACTTATTTTTTTCAGACGTTTCCGCGCGGAGTCCATATGCCCAAGATGTTCCTGGGCACGGGCCAACCAATATGAAGCCTGTGAGGCGGCATGGAGAGAAGAATCGGTTTGAGGAGTTCCGGCTGCCTGGATTATCTCCTGAAACATCTCATTGGCTTCAATGAATTGTTTCTGTTGGTAGTGAATCCACCCCACTCGCCAAAGCGCATCCAACCGCTGCGTCAACGTGTGAGCCACAGCGCCTGCCCGCCTATAGGCCTTTCCAGCCTCTAGCCAGCGCGCGTGATCTTCCAACCAAATCCCATAAAAGGTGAAGAGCAGTGATTTCTGATCACCGGTGACCCTATCAATTGAGGGGGCTCCGACAAGAGCCTCCAATTCCGGCCCTTTCCCCTGACGCAAATACACTCTCCCCAACCATACCCATGCGTCATCTGTTCTGGAGGAGGAGGAATGCGATAGAGAGATCAGTATCGCTTCTGCCTGGTCATACCGTTTCAAACGAACCAAAGCCATGGCCAACGAGTATTGGACCTGAAAAAACTGAGGAGTGGGGGAGGACAGAGTCGTAATGTGTTGAAATTCCTGAACGGCTTCCTCCAAAGCCCCCCCCGCATACAATGCCATGCTACGCTTGTATCGCTCTTCCAGTGAGGGTAAAAATAAAGAACCCAATTCCCGGCGTAGCCACGCCTCAGCCTGCACTCGCTCTGGGGCTAAGGGGAATTTCCACCATAATTCCCGGAAAATTTCAATAGCCTTTTCCCGTTGTTCCATTTGAGCAGAACAAAGACCCATTTGGAAGAAAGCTTCTGATGATTTGGGATGGTCAGATTTTATACTGAGAGCCTGGGACCACATCGAGAAGGCTGCGCCGCAATCACCCAATTTTGCCAAAACATCGCCCCCCGCATAGAGTGCTTCAACCCGAAGCAAAGAGTCAGCATAGTGCTCATTAAACTTTTTGAACGCCTCTGCTGCTTCCTTCCCTAAACCAGCATGGGCATATGCCTGCCCCATCCAAAAGGTGAGATAATCTCCCAGAACAGGAAAATCCTGAAGAGCCGATTGC
Organism: uncultured Nitrospira sp.; assembly: GCA_902500695.1. Taxonomy (GTDB): domain Bacteria; phylum Nitrospirota; class Nitrospiria; order Nitrospirales; family UBA8639; genus Nitrospira_E. The sequence goes on from CABVRQ010000024.1 coordinate 32,791, forward strand.
AACAGGGGTATTGCTTCAAGAGGGAAGGTTTCCTTGAGCCAATATCCATAACGGAACCGGGCACGTTTGACCAAAGCGGAATTACCATAGGATGTGACGATCTGATTGAAAGACTTGGCATGATCCCATCTGGCTTCAGAATCAGCTTCAGATGATTCTAATTGTTCAAGAAATTGCGCAGTACATCCTTCAGAGTTTTGGCAGGGAGCCGAGGGAGGATCCAAGGAGACGACGGTCTGGGGAAAAAAAAGAATGCATGCCCCCACCATCACTCCGCCAATCAAGTGTCTAGACAGAATTCTCATGACTCTCCTCAATATCAATATCTACCAGCTTACCCAGTATTCGTCATGCATACAATCACCAGAGTGCCAGAAAATTCCAATCAAAAGCATAGCAAGACGAGTCGACCGGAGACCTGCCCTTCATCCCCCTCATTTCTATAACTCGGGGACGCACCCTTCAGGCAAATCCTACACCCTCTTCCTGATAATGGGAACCCAAATAAATCAGGAATTTCAGCCCAGACAAGAGACACAAATAAGGAAAGATGTCTTGGCAAATGCTAAGGAAAGTAAGGAGAAGCATCTGGGTAAAAACAAGGGGGGGGGCGCACTAGAGGCCATGCAGACCGTTGAATAAGGAATTGAGCGACACGAGTATTTAATGAATCGCCATCCGCTGAATACTTGGCATCCAGCTTTGCCAAATCGGTAGATCATCCCACAAACCTAAACGGGTTAAATACTCTTCTCCTTCTTTCCCAATGACTCCATCCCCATCCTGAGCGATCCCTCCCCCCTCAACAAAATTTGCGGCATACACAGCTGTCAAAGGACCAAAGGTCGTATGGGGAACCTTCGATGGATCATCATGGAACGCCACAATCGCAAGTAACATATCCTCTATACCCCATCGCGCCAGAAAAGTGGCTCCACTTTCGCCGTGTGTGTACCCTAAAACCTGTCTTTCCAACACAGCCAAGCTCCCCCCTCGGGATTGGGCTATCTCCACAACCGTCGTGAAAACCTCAGGCTGCTGAGTCAAAAATACGAGCATCCCAATATCATGAAGCACCCCTCCCACAAATGATTGCCACACCATGCGTTGATTCGACCCCTGATGCAAAGCAATTAACGCAGCAAGGTAACCCGTTCTGAGGCTATGCCTCCACAGACTTACAATACGCGAAGACTCTCCTTCGCATCCTTCGGATAGGAGAAACACTTCGACGCCAAATCCTAAGGCACGCTCAAGATCAACTGGGATCATTCCTGCATCACCCGCAACTGCCTGCACATGCACTGTCACCTCACGGTCAAGTTGGGATAACTTTTGGGATTGAAACTCATCAAAACTTGTTTGACCTCTTATCAACGATCGGGGTGAAAAAAATCCTGCCCAGGGTACCAGGGTCTCCCCCGCAGGAGACAAAGCCATCCAGTTCTCATAGGTCCTTTCTCCCTCGCCATCCCAAGAGTCATCATCTGTTCGACGCCAATATTCAATCACGTGAGATACTCCAAGAAACACAGAAGGATTACAGAAGCCGGAAAGTATCCTCTTACTCCTCCATTTTCCTCGGCTTCCCCAAACTGACTCTTAAGGTGCAAACCCGTAAGACAGGACATGAAAAATGCTAATTAATAGAAAGAAACAACAGTACAACGCAACACTCATGAAGAGCCGCTCAGAAAAACCCATTGAACTCACTGGATGAAGAAATTACAAACCGGAAAAATGAAAGTTGCCTGGCAGGTCTAGAAAAAACGTAGCGCCTTGTCCCATGCCCTCACTGTGAGCGCGAAGTGCCCCACACATATTTTTTGCCATCAACGCACCGTGATGCAGACTCAAACCTCGTCCTCCATATTTGGTGCTATATCCTTGCCCAAAAATTTTCGTAAGGTCGTCGAGAGGAATCCCGCTGCCGGTATCCTGAACTTCCAGGCAAAGAGAATCCGGAGGTCCTATGATGAGCTTGACACGAACAACTAATTGCCTCAAGGCAACCGACTCCATTGCCTGACAGGCATTGCGAATGACATCCACCAGAATTTGAAGGAGTTGATGCTTATCCACGATGAGCTGTGGCACCTCCTCAAACTCCTGAATTACCGTAATTTTGGTTTCCTCCACCATCTCTCGATTAACTGCCAGGGCCTCGGCTACCACCTCAGCCACACAGACCGGTTCCGTCATCCCGCTGGGCTTGGCCAGATCCTGCTGGGCCGCAACACATTGCTGAGCATGCCCGGCATACTCCCGCAATCGATCTAATTCCAACAGTGCCACTCGCTTCTCCTCCTTTAATTGCCCCGATAAGTTCCCCAAATAACCGGGGACTTGTTTCCCCTTGGCATTCTGCGATAAGTACGTTCCAAGATCTTCACGATGCTTGTCCAATAACTGTGAAATTCGACCCACATCCTCCACCATCGAATTTCTCAAAAGATCCGTAATCACTCCGATAGACACATTAATGCTATTTAACACATTACCCACGTTATGCAGCACACCTGTCGCCACTTCGGCCATTCCCAATTGCCTTGACGTTTCCATTAACTGCTCATTCAACTGCAGCTTCTCTTCTTCCATTCGTTTTCGTTCGGTAATATCCTGGGCAACACACACCAACCCCTGAAATTGCCCCTGCAGGTCCTGCATCATCGAACCGGAGACTGAAATGGTGATTTTCTGACCTTCATGAGTCAGGAAACTGGATTCCACGCCACTTACCGATCCTTGAAGTAAAAGATTTTCGATAATGGCACCTTGGGAAAATTCTTCACCAAAAATCAAGCCGGGCGACTCCCCAATGAGCTCCCCCTCCTGATAGCCTAAAAGCTTTAGCAAGGAAGGATTCACCGCACCAATAGTCATATCTGCGTTAATGACCAACAGAGAATCCGCCATCGAGCGGAGAATATTATCAACATAATATCTGGATGCCGCTAATTCACCGCGAGCGGATTCCAATGCTCCCGTCGCCTCTTCCCCAGTATTGGCTTTGGTAATCGGGTCGAAGTTGGAGAGACAACCGTTTTCATCAGTGTAGGTTGCCCCATTGAACACAGCATCAACGGGTTTCGGGAACGGAAGGCTCAAACAACAGGCTAGTTGAAAAACCTCTTCTCCAAGAAATGGGATTTGAAGTACCGCCCATTGCTCGGGCCGGCTCACAACCAGGCGATGGGGCCAGGATGCACGATCAGGGGGAAGACAGAAGATGCACCGTAGGGTCTGATCACTTTCCCAAAGCTTCTCCACCAGGTCTCGAACGACGTCCCAATTCCCTGAACGCCCATCAATAACTACAAGAACAAAAGGATTGCCAGTTACTTGAGCCTCTGCGATTTTCGACAAGACATGGAGCCCCATTTCCACGCTGACAAGAGCGAACTGTGGTAAAGATGTCTGAACAACGGAGCTCGCGAAACTTTTGCCACTTAAGGAGCTCTCTACAGGCAAAGCATCCACAGCGGGCGCGGACAACGCATCGCGCAACATGCTTTGGGTTTCGAAGTGAGTCCCGACCAGTAATACACGGCGATGCGCAGGAATCTGGGCCATAAAATATCGAGATAATCTAATTATAGATTTGGAGAGGACGTATTCCCTATGCACCAAAATCGAATGCTTTTAGACATGGCATTCAGCCGGAGGATAGAATGAGGGCACAAAATTTTCTCCCTCCACAAACACTAACCACATGCCGGCAATCCATGCTTCGCACAATCGGTAAAGTCCTGAGAGTCATCTTTTGAACCGGCCGTCAGCTCTCCCCATTACTGAATGGGCAGCGTGACTATAAACGTGGAGCCTTCTCCTAACTTGGAACGAACGGAAATGGCACCACCGCACTTCCCGACTATACGTTGACATACTGCCAACCCAATCCCTGTCCCTTCGAATTCCTCTTTCCGATGCAGCTTTTTGAACATCCCAAAAATTTTTCCGAACTGTTCTGATGGAATACCTATTCCCTGATCCTGAATTTCGATTTGGCAAAGCCACCCAGGTTGGCCTGAACCGGTGTAACGTCGATCCTGAATAATCGTTCCGGTGATACGAATGACCGGTGGAACCCCAGGCTGATGAAATTTCAAGGCATTGCCCAGCAGGTTTTGTAACAATTGCCGGATTTGAGACGCATTTCCATAGATGGTGGGTAATTCCCCAAGCTGCACGACCGCCTGCAATTCCTCGATCCGCGCACCGAGATCCGACAGGATTTCGTCGACCATTTCGCGCAAGACAAGCGGCTCCACTAAGGTGTGCGGTAAATCGATCCTGGAATACACTAACAGGCTCTGAATCAGCTGTTGCATGCGACCCGCTGCTTTTTTGACTCGATCAACATATCCCAGACCTTGATCGTTAAGAGCTGATCCATATTTCACCCGTAAGAGATCAAGAAATACCTGGATGGAATGCAGCGGCTCCTGCAAATCATGGGCGGCAACGGAGGCAAATTGTTCCAAGTCTCGATTCGACCTGGCCAATTCTTCGGTTTGGTGACGTAAAATTATTTCGTTCCGTTCCCGTTCATGGATTTCATTCAACGCATGGTCCCGCACAGCAGAAAGTTCGAGATTTCTTTCTTCGACATCACGGACTACTTGAGCCAACTGCACCTCAACCGCTTGTCGCCTGAGCAAATCCTGCTCCAAACGACGGTTGGTTTCTTCAAGAAGGCCCGTGCGAGTCATGACGGTCTGTTCAAGTTCCTCAACCCGCAACCGGGCCTGGTGGGCCCAATGCCACTTCATGGTCAAGGCCGTGGACAATTGCCATACCTCAATCGGATCAAAGGGCTTTCGTAGAATTAATAACTGGTCCCGGTGTCCTAATCGAGGCAATACCTCTGACCAACCAAAATCGGGATAGGCCGTACACAATACGACCTGTATGTCTAAATCCTCATCCCAAATTCGCTCAACCGTTTCAATCCCGTCCCAACCATTGGGCAATTGCACATCCAAGAACACCACCGCAAAAGGCGAACCCTGTGCCTTAGCCTGCGTGACCAGATCACGCCCTGACTCTCCATTTTCCACACAATCCAGATCGAAGGGTTCTTTGCCATGATGCAGAAAGGACCCCTCACAAAGATCGTGACTGCTCTCAAGCCACGCATTGGAAATGACGCTAATTCCGGGACACAAAATTTTCCGAAAATCCTGCAAAATATTCGGGCTATCATCGATCACTAAGATCCGTCGATTTAGAGTGCAGACAGGATTCATGTCTGTTCTGCCCCTACCTCTACCGGAAGGATCAGTGTCAAAGTAGCGCCGGCGCCAATTCCTTCACTATGGGCCTGCAACCATCCACCCATACGCTGAATCGTGACCATCGAACTATGCAGACCAATCCCATTGCCATCTTGCTTGGTCGTAAAACCTCGAGAAAACATCCTGGCTAAATGTTCCGAAGCAATTCCAATTCCCGTATCTTGAATGGTGATGACAACCGACAACCCATCATCTGTACGACCTTCCACCCGTATGGTGAGGAGATGATCAACTCCGGCCTGTAATTGCATCGCCTGTTTAGCATTTCGGAGCAGATTCACGAGAATTTGAAGCAACTGATGCCGATCAGTCACGACAGGCGGCACAGACTGATAGTCTCGTTTGAGACTGATCCATTTCGCATCTTCAGGTTGCAAGCTTAAGTCCACCGCTTGGTCCAGAAGCTCCACAACTGAGAGAGCCTCACTGATACCCCGAGGCTTCGCCATCGTCTGATGTGAAATGATTATTTGTTTTACATGTTCAATATTGCGAACCAGGCCTTCCAATTCTTTTTGCACGGTCTGTTGCTCTGCTATAAGGTGGCTCCCCAGCTTCATAATCGCCGGAGGAATTCGTTTCCCTTTTGGATCCTGAGTCAGGAAAATTTCCCAATTCTCCTCATGATTCTTTAACAGTTCCGCAATTCGATGAACCAAAATCACCGAAGACTGATTAATCAACTCATGTACTACATGCACGGCCACATTGACGCTATTGAGCACATTGCCCACATTGTGCAATACGGTTGAGGCAACATCCGCCTTTTCATTGTTATAAGAGGCATCTTCCACCTGCCTGCGCAATTGCTCACGTTCGATCGAGCCCTGACGTCGAACCAACCCCTCTCGAATGGCCCAGGGCATCGCGGTACCACCCATATGTTCATTAACCAGCCAATCGATAGCCGAGTCGTCTTCCACTTCGACAACGGAATTCTCTTCATCAATCAATCCCAAAATAAACGCATTGCCACAGACCTTTTTGATATCGCAAGCAATATCCTTCCCCCTCCGGTTCACTCGACAGTCAACTAGAATGAGATCAAATGGGTTGTCGGAATCAAAACAGGAAGGATGCATTGAGGCATAATCAAGCCAGGTGACTTGAAGCATGGGACCCTGAGAAGCCAACACACTATGAAAGGATGGGGCAAGGTCACTTTCCTGAATTCCCACCATCCCCACACGGAACAGCGGAAATTCCGAAATCACCTGTCCATTAGATTCCCACATGACATAAACCATTACATGAAGAGAATAAGGAGAGAAAAGCAATTTTGAACGATAAACAACTCATGGAATGGGAAAACAGCATCCCACGGTGGATGAATGAGGTTTTCTCTTGAACATCATTGGTTTCTCATTCACAGAATCGCGGGGATTGAGGATTTCCTGGCCTGACGACATATTGCGCACTCAGTAAAGGAAGTCCATCGCCTTCTCCACAAATACCCATTTAAAAGGGAAAGGCCCAAACGCCCGAATCCAGATGCTCAGGCCTCAGTGAGCTTTTATTGTTTCTTCCGCCCGTTCTTCTGCCCATTTGGCCAATAGTTCTAACTGTGATTTTGCTTGACAGGATTCCGCCCAACGCTTGGTAAGAGAATTGGCCAGCTGCCAAACTTCAATATTATCAAACGGCTTTCGCAAGATGAGGAGCTGGCCATTTTTATTCAATCGTTGAATGACATCTTCCCACGCATGGTCCGAAAAAGCCGTACAGATCACGACCTGCAAATCAGGATCTTCTTGCCAAAGATGCTCCACCGTCTCTACTCCATCCCAACCTGGGGGCATACGCATATCCACAAAGGCCACCGCATACGGCCGTTCAGCTTTCATCGCATCTTGCACCATCCGATGCCCCGTTTGCCCTTGGTCCGCAGTATCAACTTCAAACTTTTCAACAATTTTTTGTTCTTCCACATCATCAAACAATTCCGCCCGAACCTCTTGCAGCAGCGAGGTGTCTAATGATCGCTCAAGAATTTTTCGAAAATCTTCGTGGATCGCCACATTATCATCAATTACCAAAATACGCCGGTTGGCTTGTTCCTTCTCCATTACCGTTCTCCCTCCATGTGAATAACTGGCAAATCAAGAGTAAATATTGCTCCTTGCATCGGACCATCACTCCACACCCGCAGTGACCCAGCAAGCTCTTTGGCCGCTATAGCACTGGCATGAAGATTCGGTAACAGGTCTGATTGCTCCCCTGAAGCCTTCGGAGAAAACACCTGTGTCAGACCGCCCAAAGGAATTCCACTTCCAGTATCAGCGACCTGCAAGCGAACAAACCCTTCTCGGTCCGGACAGGGAAAGACATAAAGAGTGAGGCGATGGGTCCGACTATTTATCTCCCTCATCCCATTGATCGCATTCCGGATTAAATTCACCAAAATGCGGAGGACCTTGGACACTTCCAGAATACCGTCAGCAACCATATGATACTCCCGACCCACTTGAACCCCCATCCGATCCAATTCACTCTGATGGGGAGCCAAAGCCTCATCCATAATCGTTGCAAACTGAATGGTGTCTTTAAATCCCCCCTCACGAAGGGGTGTTTGCCCAACCGTCAGATAATATTCCAATTGTTCCAGGTGATAATTGAGCGTCGTCAATTCCGTCAGAGTATCGAGATGGTTATGTGACAATTCCTCATTTAACTGCCCCAAGAATTGGGGAATCTTTTTCCCTTTGGGATCCTGAGTGAGATACCACCCATATTCATGGCTATGGGCCTCCAGCATATCCGCAACCCGCCCAACATCAGCCACATGAGATTCCCGAAGTCGATGGTTAATAAGTCCGGCAGACACATGTATGCTATTCAAGACGTTTCGCATTCGATGGAAGATGGACTCCTCCACTGCTCCCATTTGGCCTTCCGAAAATCCTGATGTCTCCGTACGAGTCGTCATCGCGAAAATAGCAGTCGAGGTCCCTCTACCGAGGTGGCGTTTCAACTTATATTGGGATATCGCTTGATTCTAAAGCCTTTGCCGGAAGCTGGGTTATTCCAACGGAAAAGAACTTGCCAAATCATCTGAACCAAAACCTTGGCGCGGTATATGGAAATGAATCGGCTATATGGGATGGAACCTTAAGAGCCTTGGGAACAGAACAGGCATGCTCCTGCAATCTGGGAAAAACCGGATTCTCAAGGGAAAATGACAACTTCCTAGAAAAAGAACATGCTGTATCTAGCCTACGGCATGTACTCTAAGAACGGTGAGGGATTTCCGAACCAATTAAAACGGAAGCATCGCTTCACGAGAAGTATCGATCAAAACTGCAGGTAGGTACTGGTGTGATTTGCTTGATAGGATTATATGCCTTCATGATTCGAAACATGATTTCGCCAATTCCCTACAACGGACAGGAATATAGACCAAAAATGATTGACGGGAAAGGGTGGCTCAGAGATGGTCCTAGGAATTCGGGCAGGGTGATACGCTACAATTTGTGACCAAAGGAGGGTCATAGATTATGAGTCGAACCCGCAAGCATCATCCTGCCAGTTTTAAGGCCAAGGTGGCCTTGTCTGCGCTCGGGGAGGACGCGCCGATATCGGAGTTGGCGTTAAAATTTGGCGTGCATGCCACCGTCATTCACCGCTGGAAACGTGAAGCCCTCACTGCGATGGAGGCTGGGTTTTCCGCCAAGCTCGAGAAGAACCACACTGATCAAGAGGCGCACATCCATGAGCTGCACGCCACAATTGGCCGACTGAGTGTGGAACGGGATTTTTTAGTCGATGCCTCCAACCGATTGGGGTGAGGAGGCGCCAAGAAATGGTAGAGTCCGCTCATAAACAGCTGAGCATCAAGAAGCCGTGTCAGTTACTCTCCATCAACCGTTTCAGCTGGTATGATGAACCAACCGGTGAATCCCCCCTGAACCTCAAGCTGATACGGTTGATTGACGAGCAATATCTGCTCACCCCCTATTACGGCAGCCGCCAGATGGCGCGCTGGTTGGGACGACAGGGACACAATGTGGGTCGGCACCGGGTTCGGCGGTTGATGGCGTTAATGGGCTTGCACACGATTTATCAGGAACCATGCACGAGTCAGCCCCATCCGCACCATCGGATCTACCCCGATCTGTTACGAAATCTGGCTGTCACGCGGGCCAATCAGGTGTGGTGCACCGATATCACCTCCATCCCGATCACGCGCGAATTTTTGTATTTAGTAGCCATCATGGACTGGCAGAGTCGCAAAGTCCTTGCCTGGCGCTTGTCCAATATGATGGAGACGCCGTTCTGCGTGGAGGCGTTGGAGGAGGCTCTGGCTCGGTATGGCGTGCCAGACATCTTCAATACCGATCAAGGCTCACAATTTACGGCACTTGAGTTCATCGCTGTGCTGAAAGACCACAGGCTCAACATCTCGATGGATGGGAAAGGCCGCTGGATGGACAATATCTTCATCGAACGGCTGTGGCGGAGTCTCAAATATGAATGTGTGTACCTGCAGGCCTTGGAGAATGGCTCTCAGGCTCGTACTCACATTGGTGCATGGCTCAGCCATTACAATCACACACGGCCTCATTCAACCTTCAATGGACAAACACCTGATGAGGTGTATCATCTCTCTCATCTTCAAAGGCCCGCCCCTGAAGATAAGAAGCAAGCGGCATAACATCAACCAAATCAATTGTAGCTTAACTTCGCCGCAAACCTGTCCAAGGAAGTAGGACCACCTCTCTCCTCCAAGATAACCCAACTAAGTTGTCTCGCTATCCTAAAGATGATTCACCTCCTTTTGAATTCTCAGAATCGTCCTGACTTATTTTTACTGGAAAATTATACAAACCATGCTACCATTAAACCATCTCGGGCTCAGGGAATACCCAGATCCTTCAGCCCTTGAAGTCCTATTCAGGGCAACAACCAACAGATAATTTTGATTTCGTTATGGACCATATTTGTTTAATATCTCCTTGACCTCAAGGATAAAAGAAGCAAAAACCCAGACTCACACCTCGTGATCCCGGTGACTGAAACTTCCTCAACATCCCCGCCACCCGCAGCTCAATCCTCGGCGCTCCGCGGACTGCTCATCGCCCAATTTTTTGGAGCCTTTAACGATAATGCGTGGAAACTCATTGTCGCCCTCCTGGCTATCAAGCAAGTCGCCGCTTCGGCAGGTGCCTCTGGGCCGGAGTTTGAAGCAGCCTCACAGGCGACAACCACGCAAGCCTTTGTCATCTTTACCCTTCCCCTGATGGTAGTGTCGGCCTTTGCCGGAGTCTATTCCGATCGGTTCAGTAAGCGAACCGTCATCGTCGTCATGAAGGCCGTAGAAGTCTTGTTGATGGGAGCCGGCACCGCAGCCCTCTTTTGGAATCCGCTGGGTGGGTTCCTCCCCCTCTTGGTACTAGCCGCAATGGGCGCCCAAAGCGCCATTTTTAGTCCTTCCAAATATGGGATTCTTCCTGAACTCTTGCCTCACCATCGCCTTTCATGGGGAAACGGTCAACTCGAGATGTGGACCTTTATCGCCATCATCGCAGGGACCGCATTAGCGGGTCCCTTGCTTGACCTTTCCGGCCATACTCCCTGGCTGACAGGATTAGTGCTCATGGTGTGCTCGGGGATAGGATTATGGGCTTCATTATTTATACCTACAGTTCCACGTGCTCGACTTGATGGTGGAGTTCGAGAAACGTGGCAGGCCGCCATTGAAGCTCTACGATTGGATCGAGTCTTGAAATTGGGCATCCTGGGGGCCATTGCATTTTGGACGGTGGCCAGTTTAGTTGGCCAAGATGTGTTGATTTACGCCAAAGCCGTCCTTCAATTATCTGATTCCCTTTCAGGGCTACCCCTGGCAGCCTTCGGAGTCGGAATAGGCATCGGGGCCCTCTTGGCCGGAACCCTATCAGCAGCCAAAGTGGAGTTAGGCTACCTTCCCTTGGGAGGCATCGGGATATCCGCAAGTCTCCTCGCCTTAGGATTTGGCTCGCCCCAGTTAGGTGGAACCCTCCTGGCCATGGCATGTCTCGGCCTCGCAAGCGGATTTGTAGTGGTCCCGCTCAACGCCCTCATTCAATGGCGGTCTCCCGCTGATCGTCGTGGCGCCGTGATTGCCTTTGCCAATACCCTGGTCTTTGGAGGAGTCCTGTTGGGATCTCTGGGATCGGGGTTCCTCTCAAAGATCGGACTTAGCGCCAGCCATATCTTTCTCGTATCAGGCATTGGGAGCGTGGCTCTCACAATTTGGGCGCTTCGGGTCCTCCCTGAAATGTTTATTCGGTTGGTGTTAGTCTTGTTCACTCACACCATCTATCGACTCACCATCACCGGACGGGATCGTATTCCTCAAGAAGGTGGGGCACTCCTTGTACCCAACCACGTCTCCTTCATCGATGGACTGTTCCTACTCGCCACCACCGATCGCCCCATTCGCTTTCTCGTCGACCAACAGTATTATGACCATCGCGTGCTCCAACCTTTTGCCAAAATCCTGGGGGTGATTCCAATCTCCTCGAACGGGTCTCCCAGAGAAATCTTACATGCGTTACGGCAAGCGGGACAGAGTCTTGACCAAGGAGAACTGGTTTGCATTTTTCCCGAAGGCCAAATTACTCGGACAGGCAACCTCTTACCCTTCCGGTCAGGATTCACCCGTATTGTCAAAGGCAGAGATGTCCCGATTATTCCCATCCACCTTGACCGGGTTTGGGGGAGTATCTTCAGTTTCATCGGTGGACGATTTTTAGCAAAGTGGCCGACCCGTTTCCCCTATCCCATCACACTCTCTATCGGCGAGCCCCTTCCCTCAACCACATCGACTGAAGGGGTACGGCAGGCCGTTCAGGAATTGGGAGAAGCCGCGTGGCGTTTACGAAAACTCACACGACGCCCTCTCCATCACAGCTTTGTCTGGTCAATGCGCAAACACCCGTTTCGTGTCGTGTTTGGAGATGCGACCAGACCTCGCGTGTCTTGCTTCCAGGCGCTGACAGGCGCCATCGCCTTGGGAAGAGCACTCAGACCTCACTGGGAGGGGCAACACACGGCAGGAATTCTGCTGCCTCCGAGTGTGGGCGCCGCACTCGCCAACCTGGCCGCGACCCTTTCCGGAAGAATCACCGTGAATTTGAATTACACCGTCGGCGTACAGGGGTTAGAGTCTGCCTCCAAGCAAGCCGGGTTAATGACGGTTCTTACCAGCCGCGTCTTCTTGGAAAAAGCAAAAATCGAATTGCCGACTTACCTCACTCCCATCTGGATCGAGGAGATCCGGAACACGATTGATTTACAGGCTCAACTCACCGCGGCCGTGCTGGCACTCTTCGCTCCAATCCGGATGTTGGAGCGTCACTGTGGGGCCACAAAACATCCCTCCATTGATGATATCGCCACGATTATTTTTAGTAGTGGGAGCACTGGAGAGCCCAAAGGCGTCCTCCTGAGTCATTTCAACCTTGACTCAAACGTGGAAGGAATTGCCCAAGTCCTTCACCTGGATCACGACGACCGGATTTTGGGTATTTTGCCGTTCTTTCATTCTTTCGGCTATCTGACCACGCTGTGGTTTCCGGTTATTCATGGAGCGGGCGTGATCTATCATCCTTCTCCAATGGATGCCGGTCCCATTGGGAATCTGATCCACAAGCATCGAGTCACCATCTTGTTAACGACCCCGACTTTCCTGCAACTATACATTCGCCGTTGCACCCCGGAACAATTCGGTTCCCTCCGGATCGTACTCACAGGCGCAGAAAAATTACCCGGCCGGCTTCTGATCGCATTCGAAGAACGATTTGGCATTCGTCCCATTGAAGGATATGGAGTCACAGAATGTGCCCCGGTGATTGCCGTCAATTGTCCAGATTTTCGAGCTTCGGGATTTTTCCAATCCGCCTCTCGGCGGGGAACAGTCGGACAACCACTTCCAGGCGTGTCTGTCAGAATTGTGGATCCTGAGACCGAGCAACCGTTGCCGGTCGGCACTCCAGGCATGCTGTTAGTCAAAGGACCAAACGTCATGAATGGGTATTTAGGACGTGAAGATTTGACCGCCAAGGTGATACGAGAGGGATGGTACATTACCGGGGATATTGCCGCCCTGGATGAGGATGGGTTTATTACCATTACCGATCGCCTGTCCCGATTTTCAAAAATCGGTGGTGAGATGATTCCTCATGGACGGGTTGAGAATGCTTTACTGGAAGCGGCAAACGCCGAAACCATGGTTCTGGCCGTCACCGCCGTGCCTGATGAACGGAAAGGGGAACAGCTGGTGGTCTTACACACCCTCGAAGAATCCGCCATCCCGGATATTTTGGAAAAGGTCACGACTAATGGATTGCCCAATCTTTTCATTCCCAAACGGAGCAATTTCATCAAAGTAGATCACCTCCCCATATTGGGAACGGGTAAGCTAGACTTGCGCACCTTAAAACAACTGGCCTTGGAAAAATTAAAGGCATAACTTTCTCAATAACGCGGATTGATTCATTTTTGGCAAGTTTGCCTCATCATTCGGAAGCATCAAACAGGCAGGAAAACCATCAAGCCCCTCACACATGAACGGAGGGTACCCATTTCCGTAAGTGCTCCTCCCGGTCAATCGGAGGTATGTCAAAGGGAAAGGTGAGGTGTGTAATGCAATTGATCGACCGGAAAGGAATTTTTGATGTCGTCGTTAAGAATTTTGTGGATTGACAACTTCATCCATGGCTGGAATATCGTGATGATATTATGATCATGATAGACCAGCACCAAAATTTGCGAAAAACCTGACCAATACTTCGATGCCACTCCCACATTCTCTGGCATAATTAACTTCACAATCCAGACACACTCTCTCGGACAAAGCTCCTCGCCGGGGAGATTCCGTAACCAAAAATTATTTTCAATGAGGAATACCGGGCTGCCGAGCTTAATGGAGGGGGCTAACTGAGGACGACCCGATTCCCGGGTTGTCCTCAGAAAAGCAAGCACAGATTACCATAAAGAAGATTTTGCTCTCGATCGACCCTGCGATTCATTTGACGTTCTTTTGGCCATATCCGGCATTTGCGAAAGATCATATTCCTGAAACGCCTCATTACGTTTGTTCGCCATTGCGGACGAAATCCCTAGATAAACCTTCCTGGCTGATTCGGACAATTGTGGATCAAACGGTGCCCCTCGAAACGCGGCTTCAGCCGCCTTTCGTTCATCATAGGTCAATGGTCGACTCTGTTGTTGCATAATTCCTCCGTATTCATAATTGCCTCAATCAATCATTAATGGACTAGAGGTCGCGGTTCTTTTTCCGCCTGAATCCGTTTCCCACAATTCAAGCAAGCAAAATATAAAAGACTTAATCCAACCTCCAAATCCACAGCGCGCTCTACCACCATTGCCCCCTGACATTTTTCACAGATTTTCATAATGTCCCTCAAATAATAAGTGTCCCTATCTTCAGCTTCGGTTAAGCAAACCATGTGCCTCTCTTCCGAATTTAATAAACAACTACCATTTCCATAAAATCTGAAGGAACAGGAGCGATTGAAGCGTTTGACTACAACGATAGATTTGATTAACAAAGGCCCGGTGTTAAAACTGTTGACAGATGTCTCTAGTCGATCTTGGGCATCAGGGCGAGATCATGTACTTTGAGGGCAGATTCATTAGGGTTGTATGGTGACAACCACGTTAAGGATCCTGACAAAAGGCACGACTCCCAAATTGAATAAGAGGCCTGAATGCTTTCTGTCCTAGAGGGACTGCATTTCAGCGGAGGATGAGGAGAATGGCAAACAATATAGATTCGTACCGGGAAGGAAATGGTAGAAAGATAAATCAGCCGATTCACATAAAAAATGCTGCAGAGGAAAAATTTGTCGATAAAACCCAGGCGTTTGTATGATCTCAAGACGGAGAAGTAAAGAGACATGGCGGCCCATTGTCCAGTCGGTTCGCTGATTCCTGGATGCCATTTAAAGGAGTTCACCACATCACATTTTTCTCCAGGCGTGGAAGAATGCGACAACATTCCTCATCCCAGTGAGGATGGCCCGCCTTTATATATGCAACATGCACCCAGGTTCACCTGCCCACTCCATGGAAGCTCTATTCTTTCTGGTCAGATTGCAACAGTCACTGGGAAAGAAAGCTGAATCCCTTGGGCATGTTACTTTACAAACATGTTCGATAGATGTTGGCTGGAGCCGGCGAGTGGGATTGAACCACCGACCTGCTGATTACGAATCAGCTGCTCTACCACTGAGCTACGCCGGCTCACATTGGAAGGAATCAAATAGCAAAAGACAGCCCGTACTTGAGCACGAACTTGGTAGGTTATCTTTGTGGTCGTTTATACCTTTCGTCGCTTAGTAACGTCAACTTCAGAAGATCCTGGTTCTTTACGAAAAATGGAGGAGTTTGACTTGGCCTCAGTAGGTTCCGCACTTATGCCTTCCCTTCACCTTCTCCATTGACAAGGCCGCAGGTATATTTTAGTTTGTTGGGTTGACGTTGTCTCACCATCCATATGAGGACTGAAGGTGGTTGATCGAGTAAAGTACATATTGTGGGGAATGGGGCTACTGCTTGGTTTAGCAGGAACACCTCTGTTGGCCCAGGCTGAATTTCTTGTTAAGACCGTTGTTTTATCTAAAGAAGTGAACAAGAGAAACCCACAGGGAATCTTCCGCCCTCCGGCCTATTGCGAAAAAGATAAAAATGGACAAGCGGCCATTCCAGTGATCCAAACATCACAAACCTCACAAGTGATATTTTGGACTAAGATCGAAGCCACCACAACAGGAACGATTCGTCACAGCTGGCACCACCAGACCAATGGAGCATGGACCAAGATTTCTGAAGTAAACATTCCCATTCGACCTTCTTCAGGCTATCGCATGTGGAGCATGAAATCACTGCATCCAGACTTACACACCGGCGAATGGATGATCGTAGTTGCCCCATCAAAAGAACCAGATCGAATCCTCTGTATCGCACGATTTACTGTAAAATAGCACCATGAAGTTTTCTGATGATTCATGATATCCACATTTGCATGAAACCGGAACTCACGGTTTATGTGTTCTGATAAGGCGTCTTTACCAATGCTCATGTCCCGCCATCCGTTTCCCTTATTGTTTTAGTCACCTCTACTTACCATCCATGCCTCCTTCCGTTGCATTTGCCAATCTGATCCGGTTGTTTAATCAAACAGGAACTCTACTTTTACTTTTCCCAACACTTTGGTCTCTGATTCTTGCTTCCCAGGGTCGGCCCAGCCTGAAACTCATTTTGATATTCATGATGGGATCATTCCTCATGAGAAGTGCCGGGGTGATAATGAATGACTTGGCTGACCAGTCATTCGATCGGGAAGTTCAACGAACACGGCATCGTCCCCTCGCCTCCGGCCAATTATCGCCTTCCCATGCGTTAGCGTTTCTGGCCGTTTTGCTTGGGTTAGCCGCCATCTTGTTATGGCTCTTGAATCCCATGGCGCTTTTGCTGAGTCCTGTGGCCTTGCTGCTTGCTGGGATATATCCCTTCTGCAAGCGTTTCATTCATATTCCCCAATTAGTTTTGGGTTTAGCATTTGGGTGGGGTGGCGTCATGGCATGGGCCGCTGTTCGCAACGAATTGGACCTGTCGGCCTGGGTCCTTTTCGCAGCAACGGTGTGTTGGGCAATGGTCTACGATACGATTTACGCCATTCAGGACAAGGATGATGACCAAAGGATTGGAGTCAAATCCACCGCCATTCTCTTTGGATCCTTCACATGGCTTGGGGTGGGCATTGCTGGATTATTGATGCTGGGATGTCTGGCCTTGGTCGCCAGAATCAATGATCTTGGAATTGAATACTCATTGGCCTTAATGGGAGTAGCTGTCATATTAGGCTATCAAGTCCTTCTTCTCCGCTCAAAGATTTCAGAAGAGCAAGCCTTCTCTTTATTCAAACAACATATCTGGATTGGGGTTCTTATTTTAGGAGGAATATTGATGGGGCTTCCATAGACACACTAATTAAGGAAAGACGACAAATCAACTTCTCACTTTTATATTCATTGCCTAATC
>CABVRQ010000025.1 GCA_902500695.1 uncultured Nitrospira sp.
GGAAATTGAGAGGAGGTTCGCATGCCACACGAATCCGCCCTATCCATCCGCAACGTGGTCATTACTTCCTACCCGGGGGCAGGAAAGACCACCCTCTGTGAAGCACTGGCTTTTTCCACTGGAGTCATCCCGACCATGGGGACCATTCCCCAGGGAAACACCATTGGTGATTTTGAACCGGAAGAGGTCCACAGACACCATTCAATCAGTTCGGCTATTTGTCAGTTCGAATGGCAGGGGACAAAAATCAATATTATTGATACACCGGGAATGAGCGATTATGCCTTTGAGATTCAATCCGCCCTTAGGGCGGTGGATGGCGTGGTGCTTGTTGTCGGAGCCAGTACAGGACTTCGGTCAGAAATCGAACGAGTCTGGGATCTCATTCAGGAACACGAAATTCCCTGTCTCCTGTTTATTAATGAGCTGGATAAAGAGCGAGCGGACTATCGCGCGATTTTGGCAGAGTGTGAGAAAACATTGGGATTCACCGGAGTCCCAATCACGATCCCAGTTGGAGAGGGGGCCATGCCGACTGGGGTGATTGATCTCATTTCGAGGAATGTCATCACTTCCTTTTCCGACACGACAAAAATCCAGCAAACCGAGATTTCTGCGGAACACCAACCCATGGCGAATGAATTCCGGCGACGGGCCATGGAACAGGTGGCAGAAACGAATGATCAATTGGTGGAGAAATATCTTTCCCAGGGTGAAATCTCAGATGAAGATTTGCGGGATGGGCTGACGATCGGCACATTGGAACGGAAACTTGTTCCGGTGTTATGCGGATCTGCTATTCGCAATATCGGAACAACAACCTTGTTGAATGCGATCCAACGATTTCTCCCGTCTCCTTCCGATCGTTCCAGTCTCCATCCAAACGTCGGGCAGCAACCTCAGACACATGACGAAGGTCAACGAAAATCTGATCCACATGATCCGTTTTCAGCTTTCGTCTTCAAAACCACGATCGATCCCTTTATGGGACGGCTCTCATTTGTGCGAGTGCTGTCCGGGACCTTACATGCAGACTCAGGATTTTATAATGCCTCCCGCCAGACCAAGGAGAAGGGTGGACATCTCTTCTTCTCCATCGGCAAGAAGCATCACCAGGTTCCTCAAGTCTCTGCGGGAGATATTGTGGCAATCGGTAAATTAAAAGATACCCAGACCGGTGACACCATTTGCGATGAACGACATTCCATCATATTCCCAGGCTTGAAAATATCCCGCCCGGTCATGTCTTATGCCTTAGAGGTGAAAAGCAAGAATGAAATTGACAAGGTCAGCTTAGGTCTTCATAAGTTAGTTGAAGAAGATCCCTCTCTGGAGTTTCTCAGGAATGAAGAGACAAAAGAAATGCTGTTAAGTGGGGTAGGGCAGAATCACATTGATGCCACCTTAGACAAGCTGAGGCGCAAATATGGAGTTGAAGTGGATTTGCACATGCCGAAAGTCCCCTATAAGGAGACGATCCATCGCATGGCTCAGGCGCAGGGAAAATACAAAAAACAAACCGGTGGGCATGGACAATATGGAGATTGTTGGCTACAAATTGAGCCCCTTCCGCGTGGGGCCGGATTTGAATTTCACAACAAAATTGTTGGTGGCGTCATACCACGGAATTTTATCCCTGCGGTGGAAAAGGGTGTGATCGAAGCCCTACAACACGGAATTATTGCCGGGTTTCCCATCGTTGATATCTGCGTAGCTGTCTATGATGGATCTCATCATCCTGTCGATTCTTCCGAGTTGGCCTTTAAAGTGGCTGGCTCAATGGCCCTCAAACATGCCCTGGAGGCTGCCCAAAGCACCCTTCTTGAACCCATCATGTCAGTAGATGTCCTCGTCCCGGATGATCTGGTGGGAGCCGTGATTGGTGATCTGAACTCGCGGCGTGGACGCATACAGGGAATGGCAACGAAGGGACACAATCAAATCGTGAAGGCCTTTGTGCCGCTAGCGGAAATGCTGAAGTATGCTCCATCCTTAACGTCCATGACGGCCGGGAAGGGCAGTTATGTGATGGAATTTTCAGGTTACGAGGAAGTTCCGAAGGATTGCCTCACTCGCATAGTGGAAGAACATAAAAAAGAAAAAGAAGCTGTTTCCTCACACTAATACCTTGATGATAAACTGAGAGAAATGCTATGGCAGCGTTTTGATCACAATGAAAAATGCTCGTGCCTTTCGAATAATACGAAGTAAAATCGTCTGACCCGGCTTCACTTTGGCGACTGCCTCAGAAAATTGCGTGACCGTCCGAACCGTTTGCCGATTGACCTCGTTGATTAAATCTCCTTCTTGAACCCCCTCGGAATGGGCCAGTCCGCCTTGTTCAACTTTGGTCACGAGCACACCCACGGTTTCTTGTAGTTCAAATTGCTCGGCAAGTGCAGCTGTAAGCCCTTGGACATCAAGTCCTAAGGTGACTTCTGATTTTTGTAAGGGGAGTGAGGCCAACATGGATTTCTCCTGCCTTTCCGCCATCGGCACGAGGTAGATCAGTTCTTTGCCGTCCCGTAACACAAGAATTTTGGCGTTCTCACCAGGTCCGACACGTGCAACAAGTCTAGACAGTTGGTTGGGCGAATCAACCGAGCTGTCGTCTACGGACACGATGATATCCCCTGGTTTAATTCCGGCCACATGGGCGGGATCGTGTTCATAGACTTCGTTGACGAGAACCCCATGGCCTTCCTTAATCCCAAATTGTTCCGCAAGTTCTTTGGTGAGAGATTGAATCCCGACACCAAGCCAACCCCGGACCACTCGCCCCTGGGACACTAATTGATCGACCACACGCGAAACCATGTCGGCGGGTATGGAAAATCCGATGCCTTGTGCCATATGGATAATGGCGGTATTAATCCCGATCACTTCACCTCGAAGGTTAAAGAGTGGTCCTCCTGAGTTTCCAGGGTTGATCGCCGCATCCGTTTGAATAAAATTTTCATACCGGGATAAATTGAGACGTTCCCTTCCAATCCCACTCACAACGCCTAGGGTCACTGTGCGGTCTAACCCCATCGGATTTCCAACAGCCAATACCCATTGCCCAACCTTTAAGGCATTGGAATCCCCAAAATGGGCTGCAGGAAATTTTCGGTCAGATTGAATTTTAAGAACCGCAATGTCGGTTTCTTTATCGCGTCCTATGACCTGAGCAATCATGTTGGACATATCGGATAGCCGGACATCTGCCTCCGTGGCGTCTTCCCCAACTACATGATTATTGGTCACGATGATTCCATCTTCCCGCACGATGACACCTGATCCACTGCCTTGAGCAAATGGCGCACGTCGTTGAAACCCTTGACCCTGAGCTATCTCACGAATTGGTGTAATATTGACCACCGTAGGCGTCACCCGTTCAGCCAGACTGGTGATGGCCTGTTCGATATCTCCAAGAAGTTCTAGCCCTCTAAGTTCTTTGGCTGTCTGGCTAAATGCTGGTGACGGAGAAATAAACAACAGATGGCAACATAATGAAAATATGAGGGAAAATTTAGCTAAACTCATCCTAAACCTTACATTTCATAATGTCGGATAATAAATATTATGTTAAATAGAAGATAGCTTAATTTTACTTTCGGTCCCTTGTATAAGACGAAGGATGTTTTCTTTATGGCTGATGAATATGATTGTCATAACCCCTAAAGCAAAAAGGCAAAAATAGAAATCAAAAGTCAGGAAATAGACCAAAAATGGAAACACCCCAAAAGCTAAGAGGGCTCCACCTGAGGAATATCCGAAAACCAATACCGCTCCCAACCACACACCAACAAGAAGCCATCCAATCAACGGATGCATACCTAAAATGGCCCCTAAAGCCGTGGCTACTCCTTTTCCACCTTTAAATCGTAAAAAAACGGAAAAGACATGACCAAGAATGACCGAAAAGCCTATGACAAGAATCCAAAGCCAAGGAAACCCCATTAAGCCTGCGACAACTGTCGCGACCGTTCCTTTCCCTAAATCCCCAATTAGAGTAATGATTCCTACTTTTTTCCCTGATACTCGCAGAGTATTGGTGAATCCAATATTGTGGCTCCCATGAGTGCGGGGGTCATCCTTTCCGAACATTCGAGAGACGACGAGGCCAAATGGGATAGATCCTAAGAGATAGGCACCGACTACTCCTAATAAATAGAATTCCATCTCTTAGCGACTGGTGAATACCCTTACCAATATTGTGGGCTAATTTTCTTAAAGATTTGCATGAGATATCGCCAACCTGAAAATAAGGAGAAAAATAAGGCAATATACAATAGTCCTGTTCCAATGGTAGCCAGTAGCCCCTCACTTTGAACCCAGACTCCCTGTAAAATAAGACAGAGAATCCCTCCGATTTGACCGATGACTTTGAATTTTCCCAGAGAGTCGGCTGGAACCACAAAGCCTTCTTTCGCTGCGACCACCCTGGCTCCCGTCACAATCATTTCACGTGCAATCATGACGATAGCCAACCACACGGCCACTCGCTGAAATTGCACAAGAAGAATAAGTCCGGAAGCCACCAGAAGTTTATCGGCAACCGGATCGAGCAATTTCCCTAAATTGGTAATCTGTCCGCTTTTTCGAGCTAAATACCCGTCAAGAAAATCCGTGAAAGCGGCACAAGCAAACACCAGGCCGGCTGCCAAGGCCCGTTCAGGGCTGGATTCAGAGAAAAACCAAACAAAAACTGGAATTAACAAAATTCGCAAAAGAGTAAGAGAATTAGGAAGATTGAGATAGGCTTCTCCCATAATTACATCATTTTGTTCAGATTTTTCTTTTACTACTACTTCAGAATGATTCATAATAGCTCTGATATTTTTACCTGAAATCTCAAGTAAGTGGAGAGATTTCTCCCTTTCCCGTTACCTGCCAAATCGCTTGAAGTTGTTCTAATAATCCACGCAACTGACTTAACCGGATCATATTTGGCCCATCCGATAGTGCCTCCTCCGGCCGAGGGTGGACTTCCATAAAAAATCCGTCACATCCAGCAGCGGCTGCCGCTCTGGCTAACGGCGCGACAAATTCCCGTTGTCCTGAAGAGACCGTTCCCCCGCCACCAGGCAATTGCACGCTGTGGGTTGCATCAAATACTACCGGATATCCCAGATTTCTCATGACAGGTAATGAGCGCATATCGACGACAAGATTTTGATAGCCAAAGCTTGCTCCTCGCTCTGTTAAGAAAATTTTCCTGGTTCCGGCCTCTTGAAGTTTATGGACAACATTGGCCATATCCCATGGGGAGAGAAATTGTCCTTTTTTTACATTGACCACCCGGCCGGATTTGGCCGCGGCAGAGAGCAAATCGGTCTGTCGACATAAAAATGCCGGTATTTGCAACACGTCTACGATCTCAGCAACCTGAGAAACGTCGTGGACTTCGTGAATATCCGTGAGAATGGGGACCCCTAACTCACGGTTGATTTTCTTCAGAATTTTTAATCCTTCCGTAATGCCTAACCCTCTGAATGACGATATCGATGTGCGATTAGCCTTATCATAGGACGCCTTAAAGATATATGGGATGCGAAGATCTTTAGCAATTTCCGCAATCGCTGCAGCGGTCTCGATGACCAACTTCTCGCTTTCGATAACGCAAGGCCCCGCAATTAAAAAATGAGGGCAACTCCCGCCAACGGAGAACGGGCCAATGTCGACTTGAGTTGGCTGAGCCATGATAGATCCTGTTCGTTATGTGCCGAATTTTCTTTGAAGTGCGGCGCCAATGAATGCCGTAAAAAGGGGATGAGGAGAACACAGTCGAGACTGAAATTCTGGATGGAATTGTGTCCCCACGAACCAGGGATGCCCTTGCAATTCAATGATTTCTACCAGCCTTCCGTCCGGGGATGTCCCACTAATCGTCAGACCTTTTGAGGTCAACGCTTTCAGGTACTCATTGTTGAATTCATAGCGATGGCGGTGTCGTTCACGAATATCCGATTCCTGGTAGGCCGCAAATGTAAGCGTATTGGGAATAATTCGACAGGGAAAGCCTCCCAATCTCATTGTTCCGCCCTTCTCTTGGATCGATCGTTGCTCAGGAAGCAGATCAATGACCGGGTACGGGGTATCTGGATTGAATTCGGAACTATTGGCATTCTGAAGTCCACCTAGACTTCTGGCAATTTCTATCACCGCACATTGCATACCCAAGCAAATGCCAAAGAATGGAAGATCTCTATCCCTGGCATACCGGATCGTATCAATTTTTCCTTCAATCCCTCGAAGGCCAAAGCCTCCTGGTATTAAGACTCCGTCCACATCAGCTAGCAGGCGTTCGGGACCGTCCTTCTCAATATCTCCCGATTCCACCCATTGGATATGAACGCCTGTTTCATCGCGTAATCCGCCATGAGTCAACGCTTCCGACACACTTTTATAGGATTCCCGAGATTCTACATATTTACCAACCAGTGCTATGGTAACTTCATGTCGTGGCCGCTTAATCTTCTGGACTAAAATATCCCAATCACGAAGGTTAGGTGGCCGCGTTTCAAGATGTAGTGAGCGGACAATAAGTTCATCCAGTCCTTCTTTTCTCAAAATTATTGGCACTTCGTAGATGGAATCCACATCTTTGGCCGTGATGACAGAGCCTTTATCTACGTTACAAAACATGGCAATTTTATCTTTCACGCCAGGAGGAAGAAATCTGTCAGTCCGACACAACAGAATATTGGGTTGAATGCCGATTTCCCGAAGTTTATTGACGGAATGCTGGGTGGGTTTGGTTTTAAGTTCTCCAGCGGTTCCGATATATGGCACCAGCGTGAGATGAATATACAGGACGTTTTCCCGACCGACCTCATAGGGCATTTGCCGAATCGCCTCTAAGAACGGCAAACTTTCAATATCACCGACAGTCCCGCCAATTTCCACGATTACCACATCCACGTCATGGGCCACGTTGAGAATCGTCTGCTTAATAGCGTCCGTAATATGGGGGACGACCTGAACGGTCGCTCCCAGATATTCTCCTCTTCGCTCCCTTTGAATCACCGACTCATAAATTCGTCCTGTCGTACAATTATTTTCACGATGCAACTGGACCGTGGTAAATCGCTCATAATGACCCAAGTCTAAATCGGTTTCCGCCCCATCATCGGTGACATAGACTTCCCCGTGTTGATAGGGATTCATCGTACCAGGGTCGACATTAATATAGGGGTCTAGCTTCAAAAAGGTAATCGTCATGCCACGGCTTTCTAATAAATGCCCGATAGCTGCAGACGACAAGCCTTTCCCTAATGACGAGACCACTCCACCTGTCACAAAAAGAAACTTACTCATGATTTTTTCTGGTTAGTTGTATGATGACCCACATGTCCTCCCTGTAAAACGATTCTCTCTCTCGACTCCACCATATTGCTCTATCTATTTTCAACCCTTTGTGTGGTCCCCAACGGCCTCCCTTTCGGCTCACAGGGATTCTTCGATAAAAGACTCTCCGCAGCAATGATATCCTCAGGAGTATCTATTCGAATGGATTCGTGTTCTGTCTCCCAAACCATTATGGGAAGGCCATGTTCTAAGGCTCGCAGTTGTTCCAATTTTTCCGCATCCTCAAGATACCCCGTTGGCAACCCGGCAAATCGTAATAGATCCGATTTCCTGAAAATGTATACTCCTAAATGCATATAGGCGATATGATTATTCCCAAAAGGTATGCCATCCCGCCAGCAGGGTATCGGACTTCGTGAGAAATACAGGGCCTGTCCGTGGACATCGGTCACCACCTTTACGATTGACGGATTGGTTAGGTCCTGTGTGTTGTGTATTTGTCGTTTCAACGTCCCTATTCCAGCCGGAGAAGACACAAAAGGATGAATAAGATCATCCAGCAGCCCAGGGTGCTGAGGAATTTCATCAGCTTGCAAATTGACAATTACGTCATATTTCAATTGAGAAGCTACTTTCGCCACCCGGTCGGTTCCTGTTCGACAGAAATCCTTGACGAGACAGACTTCTCCACCAAAGTTCTTGACCCCTTGTTCTATGGATTCCTGATCGGTGATAACCAGGATTTGCCCCACCTGCGAAATCTGTTGAACCGCTTCATACACATGTTGGATAAGGGGTTTTCCGGCTAAGAGAGCGAGTGGCTTTCCCGGAAATCGAGATGATCCGTAGCGAGCAGGAATACACAGACTGAGGAGTGAGTCAGTTGTGGCCATGAAGTAATGCCTCTTGAAGTTGCGCTCGCGTGACTGTGGCTGTACCCACCATGCCCACGACAATACCAGCGGCTTGATTGGCTAATACTGCAGCTTCAGGAAGTGAGGCTTTTGCACTCAGCGCTAAGGCTAGAGTACTGATAACCGTATCGCCTGCTCCGGTCACATCATAGACTTGCCGAGCCACCGCCGGGATGCTCCAGGATTGTCCGGTATTTTCAAAAATACTCATTCCCTCCTCTCCCCTCGTGACAACGACTGCCTGGCACTGTAAGCGTTGTTGCAGAGCAATGCCGATTTCTTCAACCGGAACATCCTGGCTTGGGAGAAACCCTGCAGCCTGTTTGGCTTCGAGATGATTGGGTGTGATCACCGTCACTCCCTGGTAATACGCCATATGCTCCACCTTCGGATCCACCACAATCGGCACGTCAAGCTGATCAGCCAGGGTATGAATAGCCTTCATCAGTTCAACGGTGATCATGCCCTTCGCATAATCAGAAATCACCAGGCAGGAGGCTCCAGGAAGACGGGAAGCCACATGTCGTATCATTTTTTTTGTCTGTTGAGACGAAAGGTCATGGCGTTGCTCCACATCAAACCGAACAATTTGCTGATTGTGGGCAACCACTCTTGTTTTTTTAATTGTAGGACGACTGGAATCGACAAACACACCGGAGGTAAATGGGGACGACCGTCGAATGTCAGCAAGGAATTGTTTCCCAACATGATCCGCACCGACTACGCCACACAATTCAGCCTGTCCACCTAATGTCAGAATATTATGGTACACATTCGCTGCCCCACCCATTCGGTACGATTCAGAGTCCACATGAACAACTGGTACTGGCGCTTCCGGGGAAACACGATGCACCTTGCCCCAGACATAATGATCTAAAATGAGATCTCCGACAACCAGAATGCGAGCGCGAGAGAAGCGTTGAATATACTCCTTGAATTTCCGAGCGGAAATCGATGGGACAACAGATAACGGTTTCATCCTTGAATCAGCGCAAGGCTAAAGTTTGGTTGGGTCAAGTGGCTTTGCGCTCACTATTCAATGAGCTTTCCGATTCGTTCCCATCGGATCCAATCGGTCCACGCTCCCTGCCCATTCCATGACCAATATACGAGAAAGGCTCTGCCTTTAATCTTATCCATTCGCACAAATCCCCAAAACCGGCTGTCCAAACTTTGGTCACGGTTGTCACCCATCACAAAGTAGGATTCGGGAGGAACGGTTAAGGGACCAAGATTATCGCGAGGATTGATACGACCATCAATGATTCCAGGGTCGACCCTCTGCGTAAAGCCTTCATCCAACAATGGCTGTCCATTCACGATCACGTGTTTATTTTGAATATGAATGGTATCACCAGGGAGTCCGATCACCCGCTTAATGAAATCCTTGTTTTCATCCTCAGGATAGCGAAACACAATAATATCCCCACGCGACGGGGGATCAAAATTCATCACGATCGTCGAAGAAAAACACGTCACCGGCGGGAACGAGACCTGAAACTCACAGTCTTGCGGCAACTGAAACCCATAGGACAGCTTGGAAACAAGAATATGATCGCCGATCATCAACGTCGGAATCATGGACCCTGATGGAATCTTAAAGGCCTGAACCACAAAGACTCGAATGGTGAGAGCCAGAATAATCGCAATGATTAAGGCCTCGGCATATTCTCGAATAATCGACTTCTTGGATACCTCAACCTCCTGGGAACTTGAGGCAACCGAAGATTCCTCTTGAAGATTTTTTTCGGAAGATTCGGTCATTTTAGGTTGTTGTGGATCTTGTGTGGCCATCAGCGGTTCAATTCGGATCGGTCTTTAAAATAGCCAGAAAAGCTTCTTGAGGGACTTCGACGCGCCCTAATTGTTTCATTCGTTTTTTTCCTTCTTTTTGCTTCTCCCACAATTTGCGTTTTCGGGAAATATCCCCACCATAACACTTGGCTGTCACATTTTTCTTGAGTGCGCCAATCGTTTCTCTGGCAATGATGCGTTTGCCAATCGTCGCCTGAATGACAATTTCAAACATTTGCTTGGGAATGAGTTCTTTCATCTTTTCGGCTAATTGTCTCCCGCGACTTTGCACTTTATCCTTGTGCGCAATGATGGAGAGCGCATCCACTGTCTCACCATTCAGCAATAAATCCAATTTCACCAATTCAGACTCACGATAGCCCAGCAATTCATAATCTAACGAGGCATACCCTTGAGTCCGGGATTTCAGTCGATCATAAAAGTCTAACACAATTTCATTCAGGGGGATTTCGTAGATTAACATGGACCGGGTTGGATCTAAATATTGCAGCCCGACTTGAATGCCCCGACGCTCTTGGCATAGCTGAAGGACATTTCCGATATACCGCTCCGGGGTAATCATCGTGGCTTTGATGTAGGGTTCTTCAATTCGTTCGATCTGGGAAGGGTCCGGAAGCTTGGATGGGTTATCGATTACCAGAGTTTCGCCTTTGGTCGTAAACACACGATAGACGACAGTCGGGGCGGTACTGATCAGATCCAATCCATATTCCCGCTCTAAGCGCTCTCGAATAATTTCCATGTGGAGGAGACCTAAAAACCCACATCGGAATCCAAATCCCAAAGCCAGGGAGGTTTCCGGTTCATACACAAAGGAGGAATCATTTAGTTGTAATTTCTCCAGAGAATCCCGCAGATCCTCAAACTTGGCATTGTCGGTCGTGTATAACCCGCAAAAAACTACCGGTTTGACATCCCGGTACCCTGGCAGGGCAACGCTTGTGGGACGCTTTGAATCCGTAATGGTATCGCCAATTTTCGTATCCGATAGCTCTTTCATCCCGGCACAAATATACCCGACTTCCCCAGGCCCCAGCCGACTAACCTTGGTCCGTTTCGGAGAAAAGACGCCCACCTCCAGGACTTCAAATTCACGTCCTGAAAACATTAATTTAATCATCATATTGGGGGTGACTTCTCCGTCCATGACTCGAAGAAGCACAACGGCACCCTGATAATTGTCAAACCAGGAGTCAAAAATCAGTGCCTTTAAGGGTTGCTCAATGGAACCGACAGGAGCCGGAATGACCTTCACCACACCTTCAAGCACCTCCTTGACCCCCCGTCCATCCTTGGCACTGACCAAAAAGGCCTCTTCACTCGACAACCCCAACACATCTCGAATTTGGACCTTAACCCCCTCCACATCCGCACTCGGTAAATCAATTTTATTAATGACGGGAATAATCACTAAATCATTCGAAATGGCCAGATAGGCATTGGCGATGGTCTGGGCCTCAACCCCCTGAGTGGCATCAATCAACAGAAGGGCGCCTTCACAGGCAGCCAGGCTCCGCGAAACCTCATAAGCAAAATCGACATGTCCTGGGGTATCAATGAGATTAAATTGATATTCCTGACCATCCGAGCTCTTGAACCGCGTTGTGACCGCATGTGCTTTAATGGTGATACCGCGCTCACGCTCCAGATCCATGGCATCCAGATATTGTGCACGCGCCTCACGTGCCGACACGGCACCGGTAATTTCCAAAAACCGGTCGGCAAGGGTGGACTTGCCGTGGTCGATATGAGCAATAATAGAAAAATTGCGGATGTGGGTTTGAGGAAAAGCTTTACTCATTCGAAGTGACCATGATTGTAATGAGACCCTAAAAGGTTGTCAAAAATTGATGGATTCCGCTAGGTTATCGTCTTGAACCGGACAAGAAATCAAAAAATGCCACACACAGCATTACAAAAAGACGATTGTGAGTACATTTGGCATCCTTTTACCCAAATGCAGGAATGGGAGGGCCAGACTCCTCTCATTATCAGACGCGGAAAAGGTTCTTATCTCTATGACATGGACGGCAATGCCTATCTTGATGCCACAGCCTCTATCTGGGTCAATGTCCATGGCCATCAACATCCCCGCATTAATCAGGCCATCCGCCGGCAACTGACCCAGGTGGCTCATACGACGCTACTAGGGCTTTCCAACCCACCAGCCATTCAATTGGCCAAAGCACTTATTCACCTGGCTCCGAAAGGCTTACGAAAGGTATTTTATTCAGACAACGGCTCAACAGCTGTTGAAGTTGCGGCAAAGATGGCTATCCAGTACTGGCAACAATGTCCAACTCCCCAGCCGCACAAAACTCGATTTATCCACCTAGGCCTGTCCTATCATGGGGATACAGTGGGAGGCGTGAGCCTCAGCGGAGTCGAACTCTTCCGCAGGCCTTTTTCTTCGCTCCTCTTTCCAAGCCATGCCATTGAGCCCCCTTATTGTTATCGATGTCCCCTTCACAAGGAGTTCCCCCAATGCCAACTCGCCTGCCTTGATCCCCTTGAAAAGCTTCTGAACACATCACATCACGAAATTGCAGGCCTTATTCTTGAGCCCATGGTGCAAGGGGTCGCCGGAATCATTCCCTCCCCTCCAGGTTACTTGAAACGCGTTAGGGAGTTATGCACGCGCTACAAAGTCTTATTCATTGCAGATGAGGTTGCCACCGGGTTTGGACGAACAGGTCGGATGTTTGCCTGTGAGCATGAAGAAATATCTCCGGATATCATGGCCATTGCCAAAGGATTAACGGGAGGGTATCTACCCTTGGCCGCCACGTTAACGACAGCCGCCATTTATGACGCGTTTTTGGGAGAAGGGCATGAAGGCAAAACTTTTTTTCATGGACATAGTTACGCGGGAAATCCCTTGGGCTGTGCGGCAGCACTGGCCAACCTGAGTATTTTCAAGAGCGAACGCACACTTGCCAAGCTTCAACGACGAATCCCAAAATTACGAAAGGCCCTTGAGTCGCTGAGCGAAGATCCTTGGGTCGGCGACATCCGACAATGTGGCTACATGGTCGGGATTGAACTGGTTCAAGATCAGGCTCATAAAAATCCGTTCCCTGCCGCCGTCCGAATCGGCCAAAAAATAGCCATGACCGCCAGAACCTTGGGGATGTTGATCCGTCCCATCGGCACGATTATGATTCTCATGCCTCCACTTTCCGCCAGCGTCAAGGAACTCGAGCAAATGGTATCAATTTTACAACTCGCTATCTCAGTGGTTCGTTCATCCAGCCAATCTTCCTCAGTACAAAAAGCTCCTGAAGTTTCTTAGCACACCTCAGTTTAATCTAGATGAGCTCAACGGTTTGGCCAACGTGCAACTCACACCGGTCCACCGCTCGCCCTTGCTTCACAAAAATTTCGACATGGCCATTACTGTTGATTAAGGCTTCCGGGAGTCCCATGGCGCCTTCTCCATAATGGGTTTTTATTCCATTAATGACGACATCTCCAATTTTTAAACCGGAGTATTCCTTCTTGGTGGCTGATCGAAATGTCTCGATATCGGCCATGGTGATATTCGTCATGGCATTACCAAAATGATCGACATAGACAATTCGCCCGTGAAGGGCCTGCAGTTGCATACGTGGGGGATTTGGGGGAATTGTGACGTAATCATGAATGAGCCGCCCGTACGATCCAGGAACCTGTCCCTTCGTCAACCAGGCGGCAGAGGGTGCGAACAAATCACGGCCATCAAACGTTCCTCCCGCAGAATCCAATCGGTATTGTTTATTCTCAATAGATCGAACTTCAACCGACGTCTCCTCCTGAAGCACGTAGCTCAGGACGCCATTATCCGGAGCCAGGAAAAAGTGCCTGGAGGTCGAGGCTAAGATCGCTCTTCGCGAGCTCCCTACAGCAGGGTCCACGACGACCACATGCACCGTTCCATCTGGAAAATATTGATAACACGATTTCAAAAAAAACGCCGCCTGTTCAACCCCATGCGCCGGGATTCGATGCGTCAGATCGACGATGCGTATTTGAGAATTAATTCCGAGCATCACGCCCTTCATACTGGGGACAAAATAGTCGACATCCCCAAAATCAGTGACCAATGTTACTAAGGAAATGGCGGAAGTCATGGTTATAGCTCCTCAAAACAAACGGACTGGATTTGATATTCAATAACTCCGGCGGGTCGATGCACTTCAACGATATCTCCGACCCGATGTCCAATCAGCGCACGCCCAATAGGCGATTGAACCGAAATGGAACCATTTTTGATATCGGCTTCTTCTTGTCCCACCAAGGTATAGCGTTTTTCTTCTTGTGACTCTAAACTTAAAATGGAGACTGTCACCCCAAACACGACCGTGTCACTCTGCCCACTCGATATTTCCACCACTTGAGCCATACTGAGTTTATGCTCAAGCTCAGCCATCCGTGTATCAATAAATTGCTGCTGCTCCTTGGCAGCTTTATATTCGGCATTTTCCTTGAGATCACCATGTTCACGAGCCTCGGTAATGGCTTGAATGTTTTTAGGGCGATCTTCCCGTCGCAGCCTGGCCAGTTCGGCTTGCAGTGCCTCATATCCTTTTTTTGTGATAGGAATTTTCATGAAACCACACTCCCCTTTATTAGATACTGAAACTTGGATGGTCAGTGATCCATCATCGCGTTACGTCCTTTTAGGCTTTTCCGGCTGACATCGCAGAATGATATTCCTGCAGGCAGAGAACCTCCATGGAGGTTTTCTTCATCGCCTCTATTCCTGATATGGCTGCTTGCGCGGCTTGAATCGTAGTAAAGTAGGGAATTCCGCCGAAGACAGCCGCTTTGCGAATTGGTGCGGAATCATCCTGGGAAGAGGCACCTCCCACCGTATTCACAACTAAAGACAGCTCCTTATTTTTGAGTAAATCTTCGATATGGGGGCGAGCTGCATTGAGTTTGTTCACCGTAACTACGGTGATCCCATGTTTCCGCAAAAAGGCGGCCGTCCCTTTAGTCGCATTCAGTAGAAATCCGAGTTGCGACAGTCGCTGTGCGATAGCAAGCGTCGCGGGTTTATCCCCATCCTTCACGCTAAGAAGAGCTGTCCCTGCCAAAGGCAATGGCATCCCTGATGCGGCTTGAGATTTTGCAAAGGCCCACCCGAAGGTTCGATCAATCCCCATGACTTCGCCCGTCGAACGCATTTCTGGACCCAACAATACATCAGAGACACCAAGTTTCGTAAAAGGAAAGACGGCCTCTTTAATGGCAATGTGGGAAAAAAGTGGAGACTGCGTAAAGCCTAAGTCTTTCAAGGTTCGCCCAGCCATAATTTTCATCGCATGTTTGGCCAAAGGTACACCAATGACCTTACTTACAAAGGGGACCGTGCGGGAAGCGCGAGGATTGACCTCTAAGATATATACGGCCCCACCCTTGACCGCATATTGAATATTCATCAGACCCCTCACCTGTAACTCCTTGGCTAAAAGAATGGTTTGGCGATTGATCGTTTCAAGAATGTCGGCACTAAGAGAGTGGGCAGGTAACGAACACGCCGAATCTCCTGAATGAATTCCTGCCATCTCGACATGTTCCATGATGGCAGCCACCACCACGTCTGTCCCATCTGCAATGGCATCCACATCAATTTCTATGGCGTCCTCAAGGTAATCATCGATTAACAAGGGATGCCTTCCCAAATCCATGCCATGCCTCTGAAGGTATTCATCCAAGGCGTCCGCATCATACACGATTTGCATGGCACGCCCCCCCAACACATACGAAGGGCGCACCATGACTGGATAGCCAATGTTGACGGCAATAATATGAGCTTCATGTGAGGATCGTGCGGTGCCGTTTTGCGGTTGCAGGAGATTCAATTCAATCAATAAATCACTAAACCGTTTTCGATCTTCCGCGCGATCAATGGCATCGGGTTGTGTCCCCAAAATTCTCACCCCTTCTTGCTCTAATGGAACGGCCAGCTTGAGAGGCGTTTGTCCACCGAATTGTACGACGACCCCATCCGGACGTTCGGCCAGGATAATTCGCAAGACCTCTTCTTTCGTCAAGGGTTCAAAATAGAGGCGATCGGAAATATCATAATCCGTACTGACGGTTTCCGGATTGCAATTGACCATAATTGTTTCAATGCCTTCTTCTTTTAGGGCCATCGCGGCATGCACGCAACAGTAATCAAATTCAATGCCTTGCCCAATCCGGTTAGGCCCTCCCCCTAAGATCATAATTTTTCTTTTTTGGGAAGGGCGAGATTCACAGGACAAACCGGAAGTGGAATAGAGATAGGGGGTATGCGCCTCGAATTCGGCGCCACAAGTGTCCACTCTTTTAAAGACGGTGCCGTAGCCGGATCCCCTGACCTGTCGCCACTGCCGAATGGTATCTTCCTCTCTCCCGATGAGTTGCCCAAGCCGTTGATCCGAAAATCCAAGGCCTTTCGCTTGTTCAAGGAGAGTCACCAGGGAATCGGGGCATCCTTTGGGCATGTCGTATGAGCGATCGGTCCTAAATTCTTCCTTACATTTGCGAACCCATTCCGCTTCAAATTCTACGAGTTCTTCAATTTCATGCAAAAACCAGGGATCAACCCGCGACAATTGATACAGCTCCAACACCGACATCCCGATTCGGAACGCATCAGCCAGAAACCAAAGGCGATCGGCTGTGGGGATTCGAACCTGGGATTGAAGGCGGTCATGCAGGGGATGAGCCGGTCCGGCAGAGTCTTTTTTCCCATCAAGCCCGTGCAACGACATCAACCCATACCGGTCTGTTTCGAGGGACCGAATAGCTTTCTGCAAGGCTTCTTTGAAGGTGGCTCCGAGTGCCATGGCTTCTCCAACGGATTTCATGTGCGTGGTCAGCACTCGATCGACACCATCAAATTTCTCAAATGTAAACCGTGGAATTTTCACGACCACATAGTCAATGGTCGGCTCAAAACAGGCTTTAGTCACTTGCGTAATATCATTGGGAATCTCGTCCAGGGTATACCCTATGGCCAACTTCGCAGCGATTTTGGCTATCGGAAATCCGGTTGCCTTTGAGGCCAAAGCGGAACTCCTGGACACGCGAGGATTCATCTCAATAACCATCAATGCCCCATTGTCAGGATTCAGGGAAAATTGAATATTGGACCCGCCGGTATCCACCCCGATTTCTCGAATAATCCGAATGGCCGCGTCTCGCATGTGCTGATACTCTTTATCGGATAAGGTCATGGCAGGAGCCACGGTGATACTGTCCCCGGTATGCACACCCATCGGATCAAAATTTTCTATGGGGCAGACAATGACCACATTGTCCTTAGAGTCCCGCATCACTTCTAATTCATATTCCTTCCACCCCAGAAGAGATTGTTCCAGCAAGGCCTGTCCAACTGGACTGGTCACAAGAGCCCAATCAATATACTTATCAAACTCTTCACGGTTATAGGCAATATTGCCTCCTGCTCCTCCCAGAGTGAATGATGGACGGACGATGGCGGGAAATCCAATTGTTTGAAGAAGCTGTAAGGCTTCCTCCCTCGAGCGAAACGACCCGCTTGCCGCTACGTTTAATCCAATACGTGTCATTGCCTGTTTGAATAATTCCCGATCTTCGGCCTTTTGGATCGATTCATAGGAAGCTCCGATAAGTTGCACTCCGTGTTTTTCCAGAATACCTCGCTTCACTAATTCCATGGTGACATTCAGGGCTGTCTGCCCGCCCATGGTAGGAAGCAGGGCATCAGGATGCTCTCGCTCAATAATCGCCTCTACCACTTCTGCAGTAATCGGTTCCACATAGGTCCGGTCCGCGAGATCCGGGTCGGTCATGATGGTGGCAGGATTACTGTTGACGAGAATGACTTCAAAGCCTTCCTCCTTCAGAGCCCGGCACGCTTGCGTTCCAGAATAGTCAAACTCACAACCCTGACCAATAACAATCGGTCCGGAACCGATTAATAAAATTCGATTGATGTCATTTCTTCGTGGCATGTTGGGCTCTCAGGATTTTAAGTCTGATTCAGATATCGGTTTTTGGGAGGGGGATTCAGGTGATCCGGGAGATGATGCCTCAGGGTGATAAAATCTCATTGCTTGGGGAATCCAGGCTTCAATTTGGTTAATACGGCTTACATCAGAAGGATGAGTCGATAAAAATTCCGGAACTGAATTTTGAGTACGAAAACAAAATTTCCCGATCATTTTTCTCGGACACCCACTCATGCGTTCCCAAAACGGCACAGCTTCCCGCGGGTCATATCCGGCCTTGGCCATCAATTGCAACCCGATAAAATCGGCTTCCGTTTCCTGTTCACGGGAATTGGGAAGGGCCACGCCCACTCCATAGGCACTCATGGCTCCAATCGCAAGGCCAGGGTCGACGCCCCCGGCGGCGGCGCCGGCCAACGCCCCGAGTTGACCAATTTGTTCCAGAATCCCCCGACTGTATCGCTCAGCTCCATGTCGTTGCAACGCATGGGCAACTTCATGGGCCATGACGGTCGCCAGCCCGGCTTCTGTTTTGGTGTATTTCAAAATTCCGGTAAACACCGCCACTTTGCCACCGGGCAACGCAAAGGCATTCACTTGATCATCATCCTGAATGACGGCGAATTCCCAGACATATTCCGGTTTATTGGCTCCCTTAGCAATGCGTTGTCCCACACGATTCACCATTAACGTCACTTCCGGATCTCTGCTTAATGGTGCCGACTTCAAGACCTCGCGAAATGCCGCAAGTCCCAGGGCAATTTCCTTTTCCTCCGAAATATAAATTAATTGATCTCTGGCCGTCCCTGGAGCCTTTTGACAAGCTGAGCTCAGCAACATGAGCGCACACACCGTACTCGCCAACAGGTATTGAAATAGGTTTCCAGAGACGGGTGAATCGTTGGTCATGGGCACAACTTTCTTCGCATCAGAACACAACAGACTTTACGGCATCCACATGTACAGCATTTGTGGGGTTCCTCCGGTCAATACGGTGAAAAGAGAATGCGCATCGACTTGGGGAAACCCGATAGGCCCAATTTGAGGAGGATCGAACCGTGAGTAGATATTTTGATGAGTTCCTCCGCCCCTGGTGTACGTCACGACTCTGGCC
This sequence comes from uncultured Nitrospira sp., assembly GCA_902500695.1. Taxonomy (GTDB): domain Bacteria; phylum Nitrospirota; class Nitrospiria; order Nitrospirales; family UBA8639; genus Nitrospira_E. The sequence goes on from CABVRQ010000025.1 coordinate 19,101, forward strand.
TCTTCCAATTTCGCTTTCTTTTTGGCCAGATCGACCGCTTCATCTAAATACCCAATGCTATCCACAAGACCCTTGGCTTTGGCAATATCAGCGGTAAAAATCCGTCCATCGGCTACCGTGCGAATCTGCTCCATGCTTAATCCGGGTCTTCCCTCTTTCACCACCGAAAGGAACTGTTCGAACAAATGATCAATTGTCTCTTGGAAAATAGCCCGTTCTTCATCATTCATCGGCCGGAATGGAGAACCCATAGATTTCTTAGGACCCGAAACAATCGCGGCTGGTTGGACCCCCACTTTTTCCAACAGACCCTCGGCATTCATTGTCACCATAATGACCCCGATACTTCCGGTAATAGTCGAGGGATGTGCAAGAATATGGTCAGCCGCCATTGCGATGTAATACCCGCCGGAAGTGCCCAAATCCATTATGGCGGCAATGACCGGTACAGGGCGTTTTCTCTTAAAGACTTTCAGCTCATGATAGACCAGATCTGATGCCGTGACTGATCCTCCCGGAGTATTGATTCTAAGGACGATGGCCTTGACGTGTTCATCCTCCTCAGCTTTGGTCAATTCCTCTTTGATTCGTGCGGGAAGACTTGGTTCCTCTAAGATACCCGACGATTTGCCTGTCGTCAGCATGCCAGAAATATCAATCAACAACACCTTATCCTCTCCTTCACCAGATAAGGTGGCTTCCTTGAGAGTTCCTCCTCCGGGAAGCAGATCAATATGTATGCACCCGCTGACAAAAAATAGAATAAGAATCAGGAAGCACCGAGTCATAATCATCATCCACGGCCTTTCATCATTTCCAGAAATTGGGTGAACACATACGAAGAATCATGGGGGCCTGGAGAGGCTTCAGGGTGATACTGAATAGAAAGAATCGGACTCTCTATTCCCGCCATTCCTTCACAACACCCATCATTCACGCTTCGATGCGTGATTTCCATCCGTCCAACGACAGAGTCAAATTGTTGAGACTTCAATGTCGTACCACCATCTTCCTTGTGAGGAAGGCCAACGGCAAAATTATGGTTTTGCGAGGTAATTTCAATCTTTCTGGTACGAAGATCCATGACTGGATGATTGGCTCCATGATGCCCAAATGTTAGTTTATGGGTGTGCAATCCCAAAGATAATCCCAACACTTGGTGTCCCAAGCAAATCCCCAACACCGGTTTCCAGCCCAATAGCTGCTTGACGGTTTCGACTGCATAGGGAACTCCTTCGGGGTCTCCTGGGCCATTGGATAAGACGATTCCATCTGGATTAAGTCGACGGATTTCCTCCGCGGTCGTTGAAGCTGGCACCACTCGAACCTGACATCCCAGATCCACGAGACTTCGTAAAATATTCTGTTTCACACCAAAATCCATGACCACCAGTTTTAAAGGAGGTTGAGCGGTCTCCTGAGGGAAAATTGATGATTCACCACGAGGCGGGTCCATCACGATCGATCTCTGGGTCCATTCATAGGTGGCCGGACAGGTGACCTCTTTAACTAAATCACGTCCAATCAGGGAGGGAACGGCCTTCGCCGTTTCCCTCAAGGCGTCGGCATCGAAATTTACATGGGAAATGACTCCCATTTGTGAGCCGTGATCACGGACATGACAGGTCAGTGCTCGCGTGTCTATCCCTTGAATCGCCACAATACGATGCTCAATTAAGTATTCTTCGAAGGATTGCCTGCTCCGCCAATTACTCCGGTACTTCGCGGCTTCACGAACAATAAACCCTTCCGCCCAGACCCGATGGGATTCATTATCTTCCGGTGTCACCCCATAATTCCCGATCTGGGTGGAGGTCATCAGGACGATCTGACCTTTATATGAAGGGTCGGTCAAAATTTCTTGATACCCCGTCATGGCAGTATTAAATACGACTTCCCCCACGGTTTCGCCTTCGAACCCGAGGGCATGTCCTCGAAATATGGTTCCATCGGCTAACGCCAGTACTGCGGGCTTCATGGTCTTTCCTTTATCATCTTCTCATTTCCGTTGTACGATCAAGAGTAATTATTACCGAGCAGCCATGGAGTGGAAAAAGAGAATTTTCCGCACCTTTACAATAAACAGTGAGGCCGCCAGACCAAAATTCACCAAGTGACAAGCTCGCACAATCATATGAAGGCGAAAAAAATCTGCATAGGCGATATCTTTGTCTTCCTTTGAGACCGCCGCAAAGGCCTCTTCCTGTAAAGACATTGCTTGGGGACCAAGGACCACAAGAATGCTGAACGTGATGAGAGCCATTCCAGCCAGAAGCCACCATTCCACAGAAGACACGGCAAACATTTCGGAGGGATTGTGGCCAAATGCCCGGAAGCGAATCCCGGCCACCACACTCAACACAATCAAAATCCAGACATTCATCAAGCCAAAACCATCAAAAACTCTCCGTAAAAAATGCCCAGCTGGTTCCATCCCGAAGGAATTAAATACAGCCGGAATTACCAACGAAATAATGACAACCAAACCGCCAACCCATAAGATTAAGGCACACAGTTCAAAAAGAAAACCCACGACCCCCCAATTTATCCGCTTCATATTCATGAATTAACGGGCATCATAGACAATCCTGCCATCAACCAATGTCATCTTCACTTTTCCCTTCACGGTCCAACCCCCAAATGGCGTATTCTGACTTTTTGACAAAAATTTGGTGGGATCCACCACCCATTCTTCATGGGGGTCAAACACCACGATATCGGCATGGGAGCCAGGCTGCAGGCTCCCAACAGGCAGATGAAAAAGCCGAGCAGGAGATCTCGTCAACTTATCAAGCGCTTGTTCAAGGGACAAGACTCCCTCATGCACCAGGCGGAGTGTCAATGGAAGAGCGGTCTCAAACCCCACGATGCCAAATGGCGCCGCATCAAATTCCAATTGTTTTTCTTGGAGAGCATGGGGAGCATGGTCGGTGGCAATGGCATCAATGGTCCCATCGACCAAACCCTGCTTGAGCGCTTGAACGTCGTCATCCGTTCGCAGTGGTGGATTCATTTTGGCATTGGAATTATAGCAGCGGACGGCTTCTTCAGTAATGGAAAAGTGATGAGGACAGACTTCTGCGCTCACCGGTAACCCCTGCCCTTTTGCATGACGGACCAGTTCCACCGAACGGGCGGTGCTCAAATGGGCCAGATGCACATGAACTCCGGTAAGATCCGCCAGTGCCAGGTTCCGAGCCACCATCACCTCCTCTGAGGCATCGGGAATCCCAGGCATCCCGAGTTCGGTCGACACCATACCCTCGTTCATACATCCGCCATCGGTTAAATGCAGGTCTTCGCAATGGTCCACAACAGGAATGCCAAAAGCCTTGGCATACTCCAGCGCCCGTCGCATGACCAAACTATTCATCACGGGCCGCCCATCATCAGAAATGGCCACACATCCGGCGTCCACCAACTCACCAATATCCGCAAGTTCTTCTCCTTCGGATTTTTTGGTGATTGCACCGATCGGGAACACCCGGGCCTTGCCGGCCGCCTGTCCTTGGGCCAACATAAACTTGGTAATGGCAGCGTTATCATTCACGGGCTGGGTATTCGGCATACAGCAGATGGTCGTAAACCCTCCGGCCACGGCGGAGGTCGCGCCTGTTGAGATGGTTTCCTTGTATTCAAAACCGGGTTCCCGTAAGTGGCAATGCAGATCCACAAGGCCAGGAGCCACAATCCATCCATTGGCCTCAAGAATTGTGACCGATGAATCCTGCCAAAGGGGGTTCGTCAGTGGAAAACCGACTTCAAGAATGTTTCCATCTTGAATAAGCACATCGGCCCGTCCATTCACGTGGCCAGGGTCAATCACAATTCCACCTTGAATACAGAGGAGATGAGAAGTGGTGGCAGGCTGTCCGGTCTTTTTGGTCATGTTGTCCGATCATTCGTTAAGGGTTGAACGTTCACCAGATCCTGACAATAAATACATAAGGGCCATCCGCACAGACACCCCATTGGTCACTTGATCCAGAATCACCGCGACATTGCTATCAGCCACGGAAGGCGAAATTTCCACGCCACGATTCAGGGGCCCGGGATGCATCACAATGGCATCCGGTTTGGCGAGCTTGAGTCTTTCCGGAGTCAAACAAAACAGATTGGCATATTCCCGAAGACTGGGAAGTAACGCCCGCCCCAACCGCTCACGTTGCAATCGCAGCATGATGATCACATCCGCTCCGATTAACGCCTCATCCAGATTGAAAAAGACCGCCACGCCAAAATGTTCAAGGCCGAAGGGGATCATGGTGGGTGGAGCCACGACTCTCACCTCTGCTCCGAGTTTGGTCAGAGCAAGAATATTCGAGCGAGCCACGCGGCTATGCGCAATATCACCAACAATCACCACCATGAGGCCCGAGACGCGTCCTTTTTTTTCTTTTATGGTAAAGACGTCCAAGAGGGCCTGAGTGGGATGTTCATGCCACCCATCTCCCGCATTAATCACCGATGATTTGACCGAACGCGCAAGGTTTTCTGCGGCACCAGGAGATGGATGGCGCAGCACAATAATATCCGCCTGCATGGCTTCAATATTTCTGGCAGTATCGACTAATGTTTCTCCTTTCACCATACTACTCGTGGAAGGAGAAAAATTAATGACGTCAGCACTCAGTCGTTTAGCTGCCAACTCAAAAGACGTTCGTGTACGGGTACTGGGCTCAAAAAATAAATTCACCACCGTCTTCCCGCGCAGAGCTGGAACTTTTTTGATATCCCGCCCCCCGACCTCTTTCAGGGATTCGGCCGTTGTTAGAATTAATTGAATTTGGTCGGCTGATAAGGCCGCAATAGTCAATAAATCTTTGCGTTGTAGACCCATAATGACTTTATGAGGTTAAAATAGAGACCCGATCGTCCTGCCCTAATTCCTCAAAAAAGACCTGTACGTTTTCCTCCCGGGAAGTCGGAATGCTTTTCCCGACATAATTGGCACGAATGGGAAGCTGCCGATGTCCACGATCGACAAGAACGGCCAGTTGAATTTCTGCAGGGCGCCCTAAATCCATCAACCCGTCTAAGGCTGCTCGAATGGTTCGTCCGGTGAACAGCACATCATCGACCAGCACAATTTTCAAATCCGATATATGAAATGGAATAGTCGTTTTTCGTATTTCCGGCTGATCTTTTCGAATGGAGAGATCATCACGGTACAAGGTGATATCCAACTCTCCAAGCGGCACGTCCCGTTTTTCGATTTGCTGAATTCTGGATACAAGCCTCTGGGCGAGAAATACTCCGCCCGTGCGGATCCCCACCAACGCTAAACCTTCGATGCCTTTGTTCCGCTCCAGAATCTCATGGCTAATACGGGTTAAGGTTCTGGCCATTTCCTGGCCATCCATTAAGAGTCTTTCATGTGATCGTGAAGAAGTGTTCATGTCATTGTCCCCTCACGCCCCAAGAAGACAAAAAAAACCCTTCTCAGAACGACATGAGAAGGGCACACATAATATGGCCAATTGAGTGGCCGCCATTGGTTTACTCTCCTTACCCACCTCGCCGGATGAGTTTTAAAGGTTTCCCCATACTATTCGCGCAATGTCCTACTGTCAAGATCGGAAAGGGACATGGCCCTCGACAGGATGCCATTAAAAATTGAACTGATACGGTGGCTCCTTGGAGCTAATACCGACCGGGGTTTTGAACAATCCAGACCGTCATTTCAGGGTTCAACCATCCTTTGGGAAGAATTGTTTGGTGAATCCGGAAGGGAGGCAATGAATCTCCTGTGGCAGAATGGAGAATCTGAAGGCCTTGCCTTTGGAGCTTCTCTTTCAAAACAGGGGGACCAGTCAGACAACCGACACTACCCTCGGAAAGTTGGGTCTTTAAAAATTTCACCCAAGTGTTGAGCATGCCGGAATTTGAATAATCTGAAAAGGGAATCCAGAGATACATCCAATCATACTTGGTTGGCAATGGATTCAACAGGAGTTTCTCAAAGGGGATAAATTGAAAATTTGGAAACCACGCCAACCGATCTATCCTGGAAAGCCTATTCCAAATAGATTGGGCATGTTTTTGGGCAAAATGTGGCCAGTCGTACCAAACCGTTTGAATTTGAGATTCCTGGTATTGAAGACACGACCCCAATCCTGATTCGCAAAGCGAAAGCAAGACATGTGTGGCGTCAGATCTGGCGCGAAAGAGGTCTTGGTGTTCTTCAAGGAAGTCATCTAAAAAATCAAAAACAAATGGTTGGCTTTCTTGTTCGCCAATCATCTCAGACTTCTGCGGGTAGAGGAGGACCGAAGAGAAGGCTTCCACGGGGGTAAGTATCGGTGTCCTCATCGGGAAGGCGTCCCGCCAGGTGCTCTCGAGCGGCTGCCAGGAAACCGAATGGTTAGGTTTGGATAGCTGCCAGGATGGTCGAATGGTCAATTTCTTTTGTTCACGGCCATCAAATAGCCATAAGCCCTCGGTCGTGACTCCCGCTCCCCGATTGTCGGACAACGACAGACCTGATTCGTGAATCCGGTTAAACGCTAGGCCAGAGGGATCATCCCACCATGTGACTTTTTGAATCATCTGGTTTCTGACCGTCACGCAAAGATGTTGTTCCTCATCCATATACCGGACTGGGAAATCAGATGCTGGAAGCCAGTGGACTTCATGCGACCGTTCAACATCCAGAAACACTTCCAGCGGGGATTGGCTGGAAGAAACGGACGGGGTAAAAAAGAGGCTGAAAAGCCTGAAGGCGGCCTCGGAGGGATATACCGGAATACCCCTGTATTGCACGGGAAGCGCCCCATTGATGTTTTGATCGTCGTAGAGACCTCGGATGAATTCGAAGGTCGCGCTACCGGTTCCCGGCAACAGGGATAAAAACAACTCCACCACTGGCAGGTAATCTATTCGACTCCATTCCATCCGGCTCATACATGACATGAACCTGGCTTCTTCAAACGACCCATTGGGTAACACATAAAAGGCGTCCTTAACCTGGTGAATCGTGGCTTGCCCGTCACCATGAAGGACGACATCCTCATCCCGATAAAAAAACCGGACCATCGCCAAGTCGGAATTCAATGATCGGGCTGCCATCTGACGCAGGTCGTCTTGCGTGATCCGTTCCCAACCTTGCCGCCGGGATAAATCCAGGGAAATGGTATTGACCAATCCTTCCGGTTTAATCCCGACCCATTGTCCCCAATCCAATCGAAGACGGGCAGAGGCCAGGGAAATCGCACCAGTTGGTTTCTGTTCCCACAAACATTCATGGAGGGGATTTCCATCTGGATCTACTAAAAGAATCCGTTGCCCATGCTTGCCATACAAGACCCAATGCCCGGTGGGTTGTTCTACGATCCGCCCACCCGCCGACTCCCACTTCTGCCTATAGATCTGATTGGCAGGAAAACGCAGGGCTTGGGGATGATCCAATATGGCTTGAAGGTTCATGATGAGGAATGGGAAGTTTCAGAAGGCAGATTGCTTCTGAAAACAAAGGTCCGAGACGGGATTATTGTGAGAAAAATTGGGGAACACGGTATCGAACCGATCAGGCCCTTACTCCCGGATTTGACCGGAACCGTATACAACATATTTGGAACAGGTTAAATCTTCTAGCCCCATAGGACCACGAGCATGAATTCTGGTCGTGCTAATCCCAATTTCGGCTCCCAACCCAAACTCATAGCCATCGTTCAGGCGCGTCGACGCATTGACCATCACGGTACTGGAATCCACCTCTCGCAAAAATCGTAGAGCCCGATCATAGTCATTAGTCAGAATAGAGTCCGTATGGCGGGAACCGTATTGATGAATGTGGTCCATGGCGCTTTCCATATCCTTCACCACCTTGATCGCCACCGTTAATGATAAAAATTCTTTTCCGAAATCGTCATCTTGGGCAGGTTTGGCTTGAGGCAGTATCTGGCAGGTTTTCGGACAACCCCGCATTTCGACCCCTGCCTCGATATATTCCTGGGCCAATGGCGGGAGGAATTTTTTGGCCACTTTCTCATGGATCAAAAGGGTTTCCATGCTGTTACAGGTCGAGCAACGCTGAGTTTTCGCGTTGACACTGATGCGTTGGGCCATGGCCAGATCTACATCAGAATCTACATAAATATGGCACACCCCTTTGTCGTGCTTGATCACCGGGATGGTGGCATGCCGGGTGACCGTGTCCATCAACGCATCGCCTCCACGAGGAATGATGAGATCAACAAACCGGTTGCTTTTCAATAGAGCAAGGACTACCTCCCGGTCAGTCTTGTCGATAAAGGTAATCGCTCCTTCGGGAATTCCAGACTTTTGGGCCGCCTCCCCAAGAATCGTCGCAATAGCCAAATTGGAATGGTGCGCCTCGGACCCCCCTCGCAGCACGCACACATTGCCGGATTTAAGACAGAGGGCCGCCGCATCAGCGGTTACATTGGGACGTGATTCATAAATAATCCCGATTACCCCAATCGGCACACGCACCCGACCGACTCTCATTCCATTGGGTCGTTGCCAGAACCCCATCGATTCGCCAACTGGATCACGTAATAGCGCAATCTCGCGAATCTGCGTTGCCATATCGACAATTCTGGCCGGCGTCAAGCGAAGGCGATCGGCCATGGCCGTCTGTGAGGAATTCCCTTCGAATGCGGCAAGGTCTTCTTCGTTGGCCTCGAGGATTGCTTCTTCCCCGGCCTCTAACCCATCAGCCATGGCCATTAACGCCGCATTCTTTTTCATGGCAATCAACCCACTCAATGGGCGGGCAGCCAGTTTGGCTCGTTGCAGTAGGGGTGCGAGATATTCCTCGGGAGAGAGCTCTTTCTCCTCTCCTGAAACTTCACCATCATCTTGAGATTTATCTGTTTGCATAGTCTTATGTTTTCCCGTCGTCATAGAGGTCTGTGTCCAAAAATTGAGGTGACACTATTATGGGCAGAATATTGTGGAGAATACCTGGCAGTCACAAAAACCGTCAAGGAAGCGGGGAATGGAATGAGGGCTCAATACCTTCCTGCTGAACTAACATTAAAAATTATGAAAATATGGATCATAACGTTTGTGTTGAGTAGCTCATAAATTCCACTAATAAGATACTTCCCCACTTCTGAAGCCAACTGCCAAAGTTGCTATCAAACGTGACTCTCTTTCAGCCGGCAAAAAAGGAAAACGCTTTAATTTCGGAATTAGTCCCGAACCTATCCCATTCCCGCTATAAGTATACAAGAAAGGATTTCCTGAAATTCGTATCTGCGGCGAAAGCACAATGGTGCATGATAGGACCGTCTATCTGAAAACCGGAAGCAGAAGGCATCTCAATCCCTTCAGTCCATATCTATGATAAAATACCTTTTGACTACAGAATGAAGATGAGAGTGGCCCTATGTTGAAAGGAATAATACGCAATCTTTCGTTCCTGGCACTCACATTCAATTTAGTTATTTCGTGTCTTACTCTCTTCCCTTTGGAAACTTCGAACGTTGAGGCAGCTCTGAATGCCAACGAAGTATTGACCGCTGGTGACCCTGTACCAGAGGATAATTCGACCATAAAAAGGTCTATTGACGTACGAAAGCCACAAGGTTTGGAGAAGAGGTTATGGGGGGAAACCTTTTCTCCACACACTTTCTCAAAGAACCGATTTCAGTCGCAAAATAGCTCTCTGCTTCACCTGAAATCACCAGGAAAACTCCCAGGCATTGAATTAGGAGTCGAAATGCATAGCATTCAGGCTTTTCAATCGATCATCCCTTCAGAGAAATTACCAAAAGGCCTGGATCTCAAGCAGGAGAAACCCCTGCTTCTCCCTTCCTCAACTAGCGGTTCAGAATATAATGGAGGATTCATTCGATTCACCTGGTAGAAAAAGTCGCTGCACCCCTTACAAACATAAGTCCCCGAATCACCCGCAACCGAGATCAGAATGGTCAAAAAAATCAAGTCGTAGGAATTTTTCGAATAGGAAAAAGTTGGTGGAATTGATTGGAAAAGGACGAAGCCTTTATGGTATAAAAATGGGTCGAAGTGAACAGATCTACGAGTGTGCCGAGGTAGCTCAGTTGGTAGAGCACAGCCCTGAAAAGGCTGGTGTCCGCAGTTCAATTCTGCGCCTCGGCACCACGAAAACAAAAACTTCACGTGTATTTTCGCCTACTCACATGAAGCTCATAACCTTCCCTCCCGAAAGGTTTCCTCGCAATGTTTCTGGATCGTTGTTGATTTTTGTAGCCTGTCTGGGAATACTGGGATCCCAATCCCTCTCTGCCGCTGAAGGTGAGGGTAAACAAGTGGCTCAAACCTCTTCTCGACCTTCCCCTCCACCCAAAACTAGGACTATTATTGCGGATCTTTTAATGATCGATGGCGCGTTTTATGTGGTTCGTGGGGAACGTGGAGAAATTCGAATAGAAATCACCACGGAAACTCAACTGGCGGAATCATTCACCTTTGGCGATCGTATAAAAGCAATTCTGTTACCAAACGACAAGGCGATTGCCATAACAAAAGCCCAACCAGACGAACCGATTGGGACACAAAGCAGAGTTCCCGGCACCACGGCTTCCCCTCCCTCAGCCGCTCCCCCTTCAGGCACTAAGACCGAACCGACAGCTCCCACTCCAAATGTCTCACCGAATGTGCGAATCATCATTGCCGACATACTAATGGTGGATAAAAATTTTTATATCATCAGAAGCGACTATGGAGAGATTCAAATTGAAGTGACACCCCACACCCAGTTATCAGAATCCTTCGAGTTTGGGGATCGGATTAAAGCACGGGTGACCCCACAGGATAAAGCATTATCCATTGTCCGTGCGAGTCCAGATGAATCACCCGGCATTCGCTTGGAAGAAGGGCTGGTACCCTCAATTCCGACGGCGCCTTCCATTGTGATTGCTCCAGAATCAGAATCAACACGTCCCAAAAATAACACATCAACCCCTGCTCCCAAGGCGCCTCCAAAATTTCGTACGGTTGTGGCTGAGGTCTTAATGATTGATGAAAATATTTATATTGTCAGAGGCGACCGCGGAGAAATTCGTATTGAGGTTACTCCTCAAACAACCATTTCAGGATCCTTTAAGTTCGGGGATAGGATTAAAGCCAAACTTTTACCAAATGATATCGCACTATCCATCGAACCTGCCCAGCCAGATCAATCGCTTGGGACCCAGACGCCCTAGAGATCAGATTTTTCCCAAATATTCCTTCATTTCATCTTCCAAGGTCTCAATATTAATGGTCTCTGTTTTTTTTGTTACGCCCAAGCACAATCATTCCACATCTGGATATTTTGAAGGAGGAAGAAATGGGGAAGATAAAGGAATGTGAAAAAACTAACACAAAGGGGGTAAAGCCAGAAAAAATGTTATCCGAGAGAGGCCAAAGATCAAATACAAAAGAGGAACGAATTAAATATCCACTTGCGACATTTTTCCTTCACGCTTCATAACCTGCTGAAGGATGTTTCGGTAGGCTCGAATACGCTTCACATATTTTACAGGCTCCCATCCACGGGCATAACGATGAGGTAGGTCTTGGTAATATTCTTTATGAGCCAAGAGAGGAAGAATGCCTTTAAGGTCCTCCCACTGATCGGAATTTTTACCTAGGCGATCAGCAAGCAAGCGAGCATCGTTAATATGTCCCATGCCGACATTGTAAGCCGCAAGGGCAATAAACATACGATCTGGCATTCGAATGTTGTCAGGAACCCGTTTTTGCAAATAGGATAGATAGCGGGCTCCACCGGCAATACTTTTTGAAGGGTCAAGCCGATTTTTTATTCCCAGATCCGAGGCGGTGGAACGTGTGAGCATCATAATTCCTCGAACCCCTGTGGGACTAACTGCCTTGTGATTCCACTGAGACTCTTGATAGGCCATGGCCGCTAATAACATCCATGAAATTCCTGATTTTTTTTCAGCTTGCTGGAATTCTTCACGATAAGAAGGAAGCCTAGTTTCAATATGGCGCAAAAAGGTCTTTACCTCATATGCAGGCAGCTTTGTTCCTAATTGGGCAGTCCGCTCCTGATGGGAGAGGAAATTTCGATCATGGTGGGGAAGCTCCCAAAGGATCAACAGTCCGAGCAATAAGACCAGGACCAGACCTATTTGCTTACCGCCCTGTTTGATCGTTTCCATGACCATGATCATTCTTTCTGCGTCTTCAACGAATTAACATTCCAAGTTTTGAAGGGGTGTCTAATGAAAGGAGATCCACGTCGGATTACAGGAATAAGATTATGGTGGCATAAAAGGACAAATTAGGCAAGAAGAGTTTTTTCCATATCCCTTATAAGAGACGAAAACTGAGACCTTTCTTTTGGGGATCCAATATTTGAATATTTACGACATTCCCATTTTAAATAGGGAAATTGGGATTTTGACCCTGTAACGAGCAAGAACAAGCACGTTATAATTCCTTTCGGATAATCCAATCGGAATATTAATAGACCCCTGACCCAACTCACTGCCTCTACCTTATGATTTGGCAAAGACTCCCGCGTCGCAAGAAAAATACTTAATTTGCTTCAAGGGTATGATGGTGACTTCCTTGGGAGTATCAATTTCAAGAATTTCCATGTCATCGCTGATGGTATGCCGAATCGCGTCCTTAAATTCTAATTCTTTATTATCAACAAAAGTGACTTTGACCCAATACTGCACCGTGTACTCCTTTCAATAAAATCTTGTGCCATGTGTGTATCTCACGCCAGCGCGACCGAGCTTATTACTGGCCCAGCTCATGGGACCGAGCTGTAGCAGCTTCGACGGCATTCATTAGTGTCGCTCGTAATCGTCCGGTTTCTAATTGTTGCAGACCCGCAATTGTCGTCCCGCCTGGTGAGGTCACCCGATCTTTGAGTAAAGCAGGATGTTCCCCACTTTCGAGTACCATCCGGGCCGCCCCTAATACCGTTTGGGCCGCAAGCACAGTGGCAACGGTCCGTGGAAGACCCACTCGCACCCCACCGTCGGCGAGTGCTTCAATCACCAGGTAGATATACGCTGGACCGCTTCCGCTCAAGCCGGTGACGGCATCCATTAAGGATTCTTCCACTGAGACCACTCTGCCCACCGATTCGAATATGGATTGAGCCAGCAATAGATGCTGCGCGGGAAGACCGGAACTCCCGGCCAAAGCGGTTACGCCTTCCTGGATAACTGCCGGGGTATTGGGCATCGCACGAATTAGGGAAACATTTTCCCCAACATGCTGTTGAATGCGAGCCAACGGATAGCCCGCTGCAACAGAAATCAGTAAGTGATTTGGAGATAGCTGATCCTTGATCTCCGATAGCACGCTATCCATAACCTGAGGCTTCACACAGAGAACTATGATATCAGCTGATTTCACTTCTTCAGCGTTATCAGATCCTACCTGAACTTGAAATGTCTTTTGGAAATGCTCTAATCGAATTGAGGAAATATCGGTAACAGAAATATTGGCAGGAGAGGCAAGGTGGGCCTTCAAAATTCCAGTCACCAAAGCTTCACACATATTGCCTGCCCCTAAAAATGCCAATTTTGGTGACTGTGACATGCGCCGAGTATAGCCGGAGACTAATAGGGGTTCAACTTATCCCCAGGAAATATTAACAAAATCCCTTAAGCTATATTTTCTCATGCACCCCCCTGAGGACTGTTTCTTTAAGTAATATTGATATCGAACAACAAATTTCTTCACTTAAGACTCTGCATGAGGTAGGGCTGTCAGTAGCCTGCCAAGGCAACCTGGTCGAAGGTTTTCACGACGGCATTGGGTTGCCCCTTGCTTAATGTGAGGGGTATATTAGAAAACCCTGGCAAATATCGTTTAGAAGCGTTTGTTTCGTCCCCATTTCGCCTACGTTGCAATCCACAATGGTCAAAAATTAGAAGCCAAGGAGGTGAGGTATGAAAGCCTGGCCTGTTTTCCTTATTTTCGCAATCTTGTGGTTTGACGGCGCTCAATCCGATGCCCGGCAGATTTCTCTTACCCCTGAGCAAAAAACCAAATTAGAAACCGCCCAGATCGTGTTGGTCGAGGTCCTCGCCTTAACGGAAAAAGGGGGATATGATGCCCAGCCCTTGATTGCCACGGTCAAGGAGCGTTTTGAAGAAATGGGGTATACGGCCACCACGGATAGGTCTCAGCCCCACGATGTGGAAGTGAAAGTAAAATGTGAAGAACAAAAAACATTGACCGGCACTTCTCCCAGCGGCGGGGACGTGGACCTGGCCGATGCGCCAGATCGGCTCTGGAAGGGGCCAGCCTGTTTGTTGACCTATTTCATCCAACAGAACGATTTTCAATGGAAAAAAGAGGTCCGCACGACCTTTGCCGATGCCAGGCAGGCTGCCCAAGATTCCCAGGTTGACGATACCGGAAAATATGCGATGGAGCATCTCAACCAAAGACTTGTGGAATTTGACTTCCCCGTCCTCCTCTCCGCTGAGTGGGGCCAAATCGATCGCCTGCTCAAACTGTTGGATAATCCCAGCACACCCAAATTGCGAAAAGTAAAAATCCTTTCGGTCCTCAGTGACGCTCATGCAGAGGAAGCGCTTCCGCAACTGACCAAACTCCTCGAGTCCACGGACTTGCAGCAAGAAGCCATCAATGCGCTCTCGGGTGCCGGAGTCGATTCTATTCCCCTACTCATCGATTTATTCCAAACCAGTCGTCAATCGAATCTGCGGGCCGAAGCGGCAAAAGCCTTGGGAATTATAGCGTCCAAGTCGGGAGATCCCCGCACGATTCCTCCGTTGGCACATTACGTTTCCGAAGTGTTACCACATTTAAAAACCTCGGAAGATATTAATTTCCCCTTGCTCACCGAAGTAGTCTGGGCAATTGGGAAATTACGATGGGGGCCCGCGATCAAGCCCATTTCAGAACTACAGGATAAAGTGTGGTTGATTCATGACAATTCGACAGAAATGGCCGAATTGCGAGAGGCCACCAGTTGGGCCTATAAGGCCATAGCTTTGCAGGATGCTGCGATGTTGCAAACTTATTGATAATATGCGGGACAATACTGAGAAATTCTTGTCAATTTGCTCTTAACCAGGGCAAAACCCACGAGGGCATGAGGGTTGGGAATTTGTGATCATACTCATTAAACACTTCACATTGTACAGTGGGAGGTCAGGTATGAGGGCATGGGCAACATGTGGATTCATCACCATCGTTTTGCTCGTTGGGCTTTTCGGCTCAGAGGGTTTGGCCAGGCGAACATATCTCGACGCAGAACAAAAAGCGAAACTCGACGCCATTCAAACCATTCTGATTCATGTCCTGGCCTTGACAGAGCATGGAAAAGTAGATGGATCCGTTATTGAAAATGTTGTACGACAGAGCTTGGAGGAAGTGGGGTATACCGTGGTGACCAGTCGGGATGTTCCATACGATGTGAAGCTGAGCGTCAAATGCGAGGAACAAAAAACATGGTCTGGAACAACTCGTGCCGGCGGCGATGCCGACCAAATCGGGTCTCCTGCCCGTCTTTGGAAAGGGCCGGCCTGCCTTTTTTCCTATCAGTTAGATGGACGAGATCTGGGTTGGTATAAAGAAGCACGAACCAAGTTTGAAGATTCCGGCCAAGCCGCCCAGGCCGCCAATGCACCACAATCCGGTCCTTATGCAATACAGGAATTAGCCGGGCAAATTCGAGAATTCGATTTCCCCGTTATGCTCGCTGCGGAATGGGGACATGATACCCGCCTTTTCAAGCTCCTTAATAACCCTCAGACCCCAAATAAACGAAAGATTAGAATCCTATCCTTAATGCCTCAGGTGCAATCCCAACAATACATTCCCTTACTGAAAGAACTCATCCAAGATCCTGAAATTGCGGAAGAAGCTATTGTGGCACTGTCCAGCGCGGGAAGTGAAGCTATTCCCCTCTTAACGGAAATTTTTCACTCCCAGAAGGACTCAGCAATTCGAGCGGCCGCAGCCAAAGGATTAGGGGAAATTGCCTCACTGACCGGAGATCCCAATATCACCCCCCCCATGCTCGCCTATGTCGTTGAGAATCTTTCACACATCAAGACATCTTCGGACATCGATTTTCCTGTTATGACGGAGGTGGTGTGGAGTTTAGGCAAGCTGCGAAATGCAAAAGCTATTGCTCCCATTTATGAGCTGGAAAATAAAATTTGGGTGATTCATGACAATTCGAAAGAAATGGCCGAACTGCGGAAGGCCACGAGTTGGACCTATAAACAAATCGAAATGGATTCGCAGATCCAGTAGCAGTGACCAATTTGATTCAGCGCCATAGCCTCTCTCCAAGACCCATGTTGAGGTGTATCAGCTGACGTCATGAAACTGGTTCTCATTCAACCCCCGGCAATATGGGTGCTCTTTATTGTACTCACGGTCCCGTATGCGGGAAATGGCTTGGCGCAGGTGTCTGGGGAACTTGGAGAAATGGATCGCCTGGAGCAAAAAGCCGAAGATGCTATTGCGAATGGGGATCCTGAAGGCGCCGCCCTCTCCATTGGAAAGGCTGCCCTCATGGCAAAAATTCTCGCTCAAAAGGAAGAACACCAACCGACTCGCTTTCTCTATCAGGCAGCAGAAACCCTATTTAGAGGACAAGAACAGGGCTATCGTGCCTTCGCGCTCTTTGAGCGAGCGGGAGGACAGCCTCCTGCCTCCAAGGGTGTCTGTCAATATCTCTCACATGCTGATGAAAAGGTGAAACAATCACAGAATGACCTCAAGGCCTTGGCGGACTTCACTAATGAATCGTTGAGGGACCGTCAGCAAAGGCACATCGGAAAAACCCAAGAATGGGAAAGACTCCTCCAAGGCCTGAAGCAAGACTTATCCTGTTAGCCTTTCTCAATCGGCCTGACCCACCAAATCTATTTACCGTCGCCAGAAAGAAAAAAGAGACTTCTTTAAACGGAACAAAAAGACCGAGTATTAGCGAGAACAGGCGTTGGGAACACTCTGACTCTGAGACGAATCCGGTTCGGCACTGAACACGGACCGAGTAAGTAGACGGGCGATTTTCTTGGAGATGACTTCCTGCATCACTTTGCTGGCACGAATCCGCGCTTCCTTTTCGGTCACATGCCCTTCCCGTCCCGTCTCTGAAATCACACCGATGAGTCGATGAGAAGGGTTTTCATAGATATCAATATCGCCGCACCATCGCACATATTTGAACAAGGGATCTGGTAAATTTACCGTCCAAAATTGTCCTTGCCCAACAATAGCCAGGTCCGCAATCTCTGAGGACTTTGAACTGGCGGGACTACCTAATAAGCCTTCCTGCTTGAGCCCCTCCAAGATCGCCCGTTCAAGGTCCTCATGGTATTCTCCCTTAATAGCCACCGAAATGAGCAAATGTTGGGCGACAAAATCCATAAATTCTCGTTGGATCTGTGGACTTGTGTAAGAGGAGAGTATCCCCTCTCCGCTGGCCCGAATGACCCGCAAATCCGTGTTCATCACCTTTCGTTGTTGCAGAAGAACGAGAGCCTGTTTATACCCTTGAATGCGATGAAATTTTTGAGGATGAGAGCGACCTTGCGCGACCAATCGTTCAATCGTGGCATCCAGATCGTCCAGACGTTCCACCAGGAGGGTCTCCGTGTGGTGTCGATCCAAGCCGGCTAGGACGAAAAACTGTTGATCGAGGGTTCTATACCAGGCCTCCAATACCTTGACATTTTCAATGAGCTTGGTTGTCGTCACCTGGGTATCATGATCAATCCGCAAGGTCCGATGCGTCGAAGATTGATCATTCGTTTCGGTCAGGGAATACGATTCCTGATCAAGGGACTTGGCTTGGACGTTGGCAGAGAATATTCTGGCCACGGCCGCATATGCACGTTTTTCTGCCTGGTCACGGGTAGACCCTTCCCCCATTCCGACTAAATACCGATCGGTAGGATAGGCCTTCTGTGGGGTCAGGATCCACTCGGGAGGTGGCGTATTTCGAAACCAGCAACCGGACAGCATCAGAGCACCAATCAAGGGAAGAAAAATTTTGACCCACATCACAACAATCCTTTTATTCTGAATATTGGCGGAGTAACAGCCGGACCTCTCCCCTCCGGAAATCAAGTTGTTCGGAGTTTGGCGATCCAATGACCTGTCCCTGGCGATCAACCTTGTCTACCATGAGGTTGTAGGATCCCGCTGGAATCCATAGGCGGGTTAATTGAATTTCTCCTGGCAAAGTCCGCCATGAGCGGATATCGGCTTCTTCAGTGATTAAGACTAAGATTCGCGCCAGGATAACCGCGACGAGTCCAACCCAATCTTGTGAATTTTTAGATACCGCGGAACGGGCGCCGATTCCTATTCCTTCCGCCGCTGCCATTTTCATGGCGGTTCGAGCCACAGCCCTCAAAACCAGGCTGGCGTACTCGTCATCCAAATTCTTTTCTGCGACGGCGCCAATATCGTACACCCGTTGAGAGCGCGCATCGAAGGTCGTCGTTCCATCCGTCAGTTGGATAGTGCTGTAGGCAATCTTGGTGTGTTGTGGAACGAGCCGGGGTAAGGCCACACGAGCAATTTGCCCGTGGATCCCATAGATCAGCGCCTCTCCTCCTCTGTTTGATCGTGTGCTTTGTCCTCCGACCGATTTGGCCAAGGCAACCAAAGCCAGCGCATCCAGGCTAATGGGCACGTCTATAAAGAGGTCCTCCTTTTGCGGGCTTCGACCATAGTAGCTCACAACGATCAGTTGAGCCATATCGGCATCATAGGGCAAGGACGCCTCAGCGACCATTTCAGGATATTTCGCTTGATACTCCTCAAGATCTTCTGACAAATGAAGAGTGCCGGCCACCCGGATCAGATCCGTCTTCAGACCATCCGGGAGTGGCACCTTGGACCAGGCCTGAGCCTCGTCATAAATGACCTCCGCTTTGCGATACGCCACATAGGCATTATTCAGATCCCCTGCAATCTCATACAACACTCCGGTCAGATACCGGGCAAACGGATCCTCCTTGTACGCATCGCCTTCCACCCGGTCACTCAAAACATTAAGTCGGTGGTCAATTCTGCGAGCTTCGACCAAGGCCTCATTCCAATTTTGCAACAACGCATAATTCAATCCCAAAATGACATTGATCAGCACATGTTCAAAGGGTTCCCCTTCAAAAGGAAGCTGTGTTTCATTGATGAGAATCGCCGAAGCCTGATCCCGGAGCCGTGTGGTATACAGTTCCTCAACCAGTAGATAGGCTTCTTCCAAGACCGTGTTACTCTCAGAGTACCGACCGGCCAAATGCAGGGCCATTCCCTCGTCCATCAAATACAGAAGCCGGTTTTTACGTCCATAGTCGTCTTCGGCTTCTTGAATCAGAGTGACGGCCTTGTCAGGATTTCCCGCTTTGAGACTGCGGTCGACTCCCACATAATGGGAAAATGTTCCGCTGCATCCCGCGAGGAGAAAAACAAGACTGAGCAGACCAAGGCGCCACCACGACCAGTAATTGGCCTCATGGTGCCGACAGGAGAAAGGAGATCGTGGGAAGGAATTAAAGCGCTGAAGATAGGCTGAATGAGGATTACACAAGAACCACAAAGAATAAAAATGGTTCACCGGAAGACATTGTGTTAAAACAGCAGACGTTTCCGTTCGACGACTTTTTTGATTTTTTTCTGTCCGTACCAGGATTTCACATTTGTTTCTAAATTGATCAAATCTAGATCAACCTGATAAAAGATTCCCTTCACGCTATCGGATTCATCAACAATCGTACTAATGGTCCCCTTCATCATGAAATCCGCTCCCAGTTCCTGCCCTGGGCGTTTCTGGGTGTCTTCCCGGGCATGAACGGCTTGTTCCTGCCGTTCCTGGCGAATCTCTTCGCGATCACTTTTACTCGCCACAAACAGCACTCTTTGAGAATTGGTCATCTCCCGTTCCAAATCCGAGACAAAGGTGCTCATATTGATATGTTCATGGCTTTTGTTCAGAATGGTCCCAACGATGACCGTGGGAACCCGACTATATTGACTGGAAAAGTTTTCCAACCAGGGTTGCCTGACCATTTCTTTCATCATTGCTTCCGCAACTAATTTGGAGTCGGTATCATTCCACCGCCCACTAAAATCAGTCACAACCCCGGGGTCTATGCGGGTCACTTTTTTTTCTTTTCCGCATCCGCCCAACAAGAGAAGGCAGAGGCAGGGAACAACAACCGCACAGGATTTGATAAATCGGGCTATGATGGGCAACGGGATTCCTTTGTCATGATGATGAAACAAGAAGCCAAAATACAGCCAATTCCCCAGGATCAAAGCCCTCCCGGGCGTTTGGCTTCTTCCTGCTCCAGTTTTTTAAAGGCTTTTTCAGCGTTCTTGCGCACAAAATCACGAACCTCTTCGTCCAGTTCCTGCGCTTGTTGTAATGCTTCTTTCATTTCCGCAAAAGACAGCTTGGTCAACACATAATAGGTGGAGGTCTCGTCGTCCTTGTAACGGTCAATGGGACGAACTCCATTTAAGGTCACCGCCGAAAAGGTCTTGACTGCTCGTTCGACGTTTTGCTCTTCCGTTGATTTGGTGAAATTCCCCCCAGAAGTTGAAGCGGCATAGTCTTGCATGAGATAGGCCGTATAGGTGCGAAAGGTTTTTGCCAACTCGGCGCGTGCGCGATTTTCAGCAGTTTCCCAAGCGAGTGGTTCATTCTTTACACCGACCACCGCCCCGACACCATAAATAGACTTGGAGTCATCGGCATTCATGACACCCGATCCTTCCTTGACCCAATTGGGAGGACCTCCACATGCCACAAGCATGAACGCAAGAAGAGCAAACCCTCCGATGCGGAGAACAATCCGACGCATTTCATGTCCTTGTTCAATCATTAGGGTAACCTAACCTTTTTTGAGAAAATTTTTATCAGAGTTTCCTGTCAGACGGGTTAAGAAAATGCTAGCATCGGACCTACAACCTGTCAAGAAAATTGGACTTTTTACCGTCTTACCCTGCTTCACATCGAATTTCATTCCTCATCATTCGAGACATGCAGGAAACCAAGGAGGATGTATTGTGGCTGATGTAACAATTGAAGATGGCATTATCCGGGTAAAAGAACTGGACATTCAGGATGCAAAAGCCGCCAAGGTCTTGGCTGAATATCCGGAAGCCAGATGGGCGGAAATCACCAGGCGTGCGGTAAAGATTGGCCTGGGCTATTTAAAAGGAGGAGCAGAAGCTTGACCCTGTCCTCCATCCTCCTAATAGCCGTAGTGCTTTTTAGATAATGTATGACTGGCACGAAAGGGATTCACCCCCTGTCCGGCTTATTAACGGTACCAGGGTTAGAGATTTGAGGATGCAGAATGAATTCCTGCTTGCTGGGCATGAGCGATAAACCTGTTTAAGTGATCATCGCCAAGCGAGATGGGAATCTCAACCAGCACGGGATACTCGTTCTGAATCAATTTCTGAAAGTAAGCCTGTTGATGAGATGGGACTCCTAAAATCGTCCCGAAGGCCTGGACATATTCTCCGTGCCCTTGGGCGATTTCTTGAAGGAGCGTGTCATAATTAATTGCCACAAAGGCTCTGACATGTTCACCACGTTTGACAAGACCATCTTCCGTCCACCAGGATTTGCCGGATGTGGATGACAAAACATTGGTGGTGGCATCCGAAGTGGTATCGAGTGTCGCCTTGAAGGTACAACCGGAAAAAATCCCCAACAGGAAGACCCCTAATGCCGCGAGACCCTGAAACGTTTTAAAGCCTGGTATCATGTTAATTCTCCTTGACTCAGTTCATGAACATGACATAAACGCCATGACACTTTACAATTGGATTTTCGTCGGATCGAGTACATTAAAACTTTGACATTTTTCATCATGAAACACAACTCCTGTCTGGTGTGATCTCTGATCAATCTGAATACAAACCGGATTAAACACACGCTATGCTTACGCCTGAGGATCATCTTGAGTTAATACGCCGTGGGATTTCCACATTCCAGGTGGAATCACAACTTCAGCGGTTGCGTCATGGAGTCCCTCCGATCACCATCATCCGTCCATGCCGGTTGAATGATGGTATTATCCAGCTCCGTCCGGAAAAATTTTCAGAGTACCAAAAACAATTTGAATCCGCCCGTCAGGCGGATCGAATCAGTAAATTTATCCCTGCGTCCGGAGCCGCCACTCGCATGTTCAATGACCTCCTCAAATTTTTGTCCCAGGAGGCCTCATCCGAATCCTCTTCAAATCAGGCACCCACTCTTCCCCACGCGGTCGACCAGGCATGGACCCGCTTACAGGATTTCCCGTTTATTCCGGAATTAGAAAAGTATCTCCATGGGCAGGGACAAGCCTCTCTAACCGATCAGCACACACATGATCTTAATACGATTCTTCAAGCGGTCCTGAAGACGCCGGGCCTTGGCTATGCCGAATTGCCCAAGGCCCTGCTCTCTTTCCATCGTTACCAGGAAGGGTCCCGCACCGCACTGGAAGAACATATTCATGAAACCATCAGATACCATCCCGATCAAATACATTCGATAAAAATTCATTTGACCGTTTCTCCTCAATTCGAACAGGCCATTAAGAACCACCTGCACACCATCCAACAGACATTGGCCCGACAGGGTTGGAAACTCGATTGCACGGTCTCTTTTCAGAAATCGTCGACCGACACCATTGCGCTGGACTCTGGCAACCAGCCATTTCGAGGTGATGACGGCACTCTGGTTTTTCGACCGGGAGGACATGGCGCGCTCTTAGAAAATTTAAATGATCATCAGGGAGACATTGTGTTCATTTCCAATATTGACAATGTCGTCCCCGACCATCTGAAAGATCCAATCGTTGCATGGAGAAAGGCCTTGGCAGGCTATCTGGTTGAACTGCAACAACATGTGTTCCGCCATATAGAACAACTCAGTTCAATCCCGGCAGATGCGAAAAGTGTTCACCAGGCCGAAGCCTGTATCCTGCAAGAACTCCTTCTCCCACTTCCCCAATCGTATCGAGAATTGGCACTTCCCGATCAAGCCACATTATTAAAACAGTATTTAGATCGTCCCCTCCGGATCTGTGGTGTCGTCCCCAATACGGGCGATCCTGGCGGAGGACCATTTTGGGTCGCTCACCCCGAGGACGCCCCATCCAGGCAAATCGTCGAGCAATCCCAGGTCAATCCCGATTCGGAAGCTCAACAAAAGCTGTTTGCCTCTGGAACGCATTTCAATCCGGTTGATATGGTCTGCGGTGTCCGTGACTTTCAAGGCAATCCCTTTAACCTCCCGGAGTTCGTCGATCCCGGAACTGGGTTCATCGGCATGAAATCCTACCAGGGTCGCCCCCTCAAGGCCTTGGAATGGCCAGGCTTGTGGAATGGAGGAATGGCGCATTGGATCACTATTTTCGTGGAAATTCCCCGCGCCAACTTTAATCCCGTCAAAACCTTTCTTGATTGGCTTCACCCCGCCCATCAACCTGAGTCGAATTAGAAGTAACCACTACCCGCTTGGGTGAACATTCTTTTCGTTTCTCTTCGTTCCTTTCCAATACGTAACAGCACATTCCCCACAGGCATGGCCGGTTAAGATGAAGTAGCCTCAGACCGAAAGCTAGTGGAGGTCATTGCACTTTTACTGGGCTCACTCATCCCACAACCGGAAAACTTTTCATGAACGAACAAGAATTTTTCTCTCTATGGCAAAACTTTGGATTCCCCTGTAAATCCCATCCTTGGCACGGTGTCGAAATAGGAGAGGATGCACCATTCACCGTCACGGTGTATGTCGAAATTGTACCCACCGACACCGTCAAATATGAATTGGATAAAAAGTCAGGCCATTTGCGCGTAGACCGGCCACAGCGCTATTCGAATGTGTGCCCCACGCTGTACGGATTAATTCCCCAAACGTATTGCGGAAAATCCGTCGCGGAACTTAGCGCCGGTTGTACCAATCGGCCTGGCCTCGTCGGCGATCTGGATCCATTAGACATTTGTGTCCTGACTGAGAAAAGCATTATTCATGGAGACGTTTTGCTACAGGCTATTCCTATAGGTGGCTTGCGTATGATCGATGGAGATGAAGCCGATGATAAAATTGTGGCGGTCCTCAAAGGCGACGCCCTCCATGAACAATGGACCGATATCAAAGCCTGTCCGGTCCATTTTGTGGAACGCCTCATGCATTACTTCTTGACCTACAAAGATGCTCCCGGCTCGCAAAAAAAGAATTGCGAAATCACGCATGTCTATGGTCGAGAGGAGGCCCATGATGTGATTCGTCGGAGTCAACAGGATTACGCCGCAAAATATGGACACATACAAGCCCAATTCGCAAAACCCCGTCATGCATTTAATTAAAAACCCCAGGTTCTCTGAGTTGATCTAATCCATTTCAATCCAATTCTTCCTATATAAGACCAAACAGCTTACGGTCCGTGCTGGTCCTCATATTCATAATCGCCTCTACCTATTTACTTTCCACCTCTTCTTCACGGTCTTTAATCACTGCCCTCTTGAAGGAACGAGCCCAGGGCAGCATAATGGGCTTATCGACCGATTCCCTGAGAGGAAGGGTTCTTGATGGCGTCCCCAAAATGCGTAACTAAGGAGGAACAGACCTAATGAATGAAAATATTGAAACCCTGCAACGATCAACCCGGGTGGTTCCATCCCCCCCGGACATAAAAGCCAATGCCCACATTCAAGACTATGACACCGCGTACAAGCAATCCATTGCGGATCCTGAAAAATTCTGGGACGGTGTTGCCAAGGAACTCCACTGGTTTTCCCCCTGGAATAAAGTGTTGGACTGGAACTATCCCTGGGCCAAATGGTTTGTGGGAGGCACCTGCAATATTGCCTACAACTGTCTTGATCGCCATGTCGCAACCTGGCGAAAAAATAAAGTCGCTGTCATTTGGGTCGGAGAGGAAGGTCAGGAACGAATCCTGACCTATGGCGAGTTATATCGGCAGGTCAACAAGTGCGCCAATGGCCTCAAAAGCCTGGGCCTCAAAAAGGGCGACAGGGTCATGATCTATCTCCCGAAAATCCCCGAGCAAATCGTCGCCATGCTGGCCTGTGCCCGCATCGGAGTCATTCATTCGGTGGTCTATTCCGGCTTTAGCGCCACTGCGTTGGCCGCACGCATAGAAGCGTGCGAGGCGCGGGTGGTCATTACCGCAGATGTGGGATATGACCGCAGTAGAAAGATCCCGCTCAAGCCGGTCGTCGATGAAGCCGTCGCCAAATGTCCAACCGTGGAAAAAGTCATCGTCGTCCAACGGGAACAATCAGCCTCCCCTCTTCAAGCTTCCAAAGAAATGGATTGGGAGGACTGGCTCAAAGATCAATCCCCGAAGTGTGAAGCCGAGCAACTCGACTCCGAAACCCCACTCTATATTCTCTATACTTCAGGGACCACGGGCAAACCTAAGGGTGTGGTCCATGTCCACGGCGGCTATATGGTGGGCACCTATATCACCACTAAATATGTCTTCGACCTCAAAGATGAAGATGTCTATTTTTGCGTGGCCGATCCTGGGTGGGTCACCGGCCACAGCTACATCGTCTACGGCCCGCTCTTAAACGGCGCCACGATTTTAACGGCGGAAGGCAAACCTGATTACCCTAATCCCGGGCGCTGGTGGGATCTGATTGAACGTTATGGCGTGTCGATATTCTATACCACCCCTACGGCCATACGGTTACTCATGAAATTTGGAGAGGACTGGCCTAAAAAATACGATCTCTCGTCCCTCAAAATTTTAGGATCGGTGGGCGAGCCCATTAATCCGGAAGCCTGGGAATGGTTCCATCGCGTGACGGGCGGCACCAAACCCATCATGGATACCTGGTGGCAAACAGAGACCGGCATGATCATGGTCACACCCCTCCCCTGCGTGCCACTCAAGCCCGGCTCTGCCACCCGCCCATTTTTAGGCATCGAAGCCGATGTCATGGACCGCGAAGGCAACACGGTGGAGCATGGCGGAGGATTTGGCGTCATTAAAAAACCCTGGCCGTCAATGATGCGAACCATTTACAAAGAACCGGATCGCTATCTCCTGTATTGGAATACCATCCCCGGTGTGTATACCGCGGGCGATGTGTGTCATAAGGATGAGGACGGTTACTTGTGGTTTATGGGCCGAGCAGATGATGTCGTGAAAGTCGCCGGGAATCGGATCGGCACGGCGGAAGTCGAAAGCGCCCTCGTTAGCCATGAAGCGGTGGTGGAAGCCGCCGTCATTGGCAAACCGCATCCGACCGCCGGAGAACAGATCAAAGCCTTCGTCATCCTGAAGCAAGGGCAAGAGGAGACTCCTGATCTCATCAAAAGTTTGAAGGACCACGTCTTACAGGAATTGGGCAAGATCGCCGTCCCCCGCGAGATTGAGGTTGTTCCCTCCCTTCCTAAAACCCGTTCAGGCAAAATTATGCGCCGGGTCTTAAAGGCCAAAGAACTCGGCCAGGATCCCGGAGACATTTCAACCCTGGAAGAATAAATTCCTACAACCGGTATTAATTCCTTGACCACTTTTCCTACTAGGGCCTGCTGACTCTTCAGCAGCGAGCCACAGATGAAACCCTTTAACGGCTTAATATCCAATCCCCGGTCCAATTCGTCGCTGTTATCGTCATGTCCGATGCAATATCTTTTGTGATCCATTGACCAATGGGAAGGATTCGCCTGGTTTTTGCACTAAGCGAGTTGAGACATCTAGTAGCAGAAAGGTTATTTGTCCATGAAGTCCACGGAAAAAAAAAGAGCTGCGTGTTTTGGCGCAGCTCTTTTTAACTTGGTCCTTTAAACCTCAATAGATGTCCCCGCCTTCACTGGCAGGGATGTCGTGCCCTTAGACCACTCGGATTATGAGATTATTTAAATGCTCCATCCCGATACAATCTAAAATACAATAGGCTCGATAGTGGGCGCCTTCTTTTCCGGTCTGAAAGGTGACATGGGCTTTTTTATTGAGCACCCAAATCTTTTGAGATTCCTTGGTCCAACCTTCATTTCCCGAAATGGCGATCTGGTGTGTATCTCCATACGCCAAGCTGGTCATGTCTTCATCAAACACAAAGGTAATTCGAACAAGCTTATCTTTCGGAATATTTAAAACATTTTTGCCAACAAACGGTTTTCCTTTGTGGTCTATAAACCCTTTTTGACTGACTTTGACCGTGATTTCCAACTCGACTTTCTCTGAGGCCACGGATGAGGCCAGAACGATTGGTACCTGTAGAATCCCACAGAAGAATGCGAGTGAGGTAGCAAAAACAAAACTTTTAAAAACCTGACCTTTCATGGATGTCCCCTTTCTCTTGTTTTGGTATGTTTCTGGTTCGGCTTTTCTGATTAAGTAGTATCACTTATTCAGCCATTATCTTTGTCATCTAACCAATAACATTTGCCCCAATTTCACCTAATTCTTTCTGATGTTTGCCAACCTCCTGTTCGTGTATTTTTTGAGCTTCTGGGGTATGGGTACAGTTTTGTCCACAAGTGGGGACGCCTTTGTTGTTCAAAAATTCTGAACAGGTGGTGGCCTCCACACCCCCATGATTCGCCCCACGGAAGACATTCACTTCAAAGTTGACTTCGCACTCTTTTTTTAAAACTGGACATTCCAACGTCGTCACGGTTTGTGGAACATTTTTGTTCATGAGATTTGGTTAACTCCTTTTTTTTGACAATAAAAAAACCATTTGGCGCCATCAGCATGCGGTGTAAACGGTTTATCCATTGTCATAAGTGTTGATAATGTTTTTATTGACGAAACACCTCTTAGAAACAGTTGGGTAGAACGAAATTCCAAAGAAGGGACAATCAAGAATTATCGGGTCTTAGCGGTATTTTCTGCAGAAGAACTGGTCTTCCTGGTATTGCTCAGGGAGGGCAGCCCTCCTTTTGCAACCAGGCTCAATGTCGGACTCAGAGATTTGGTCTCGCCTTTTAAAAACGGATTCGACTTGCTAGGCCTATATACCCTAGGTGAGAAATTTAGGTTTCAAGGTCTCTAACTAAAGTATCGGAATGGATGGGGGAAACTTTAGGGACTGCAGATAGATAATCCAAATCAGAGCTATTTAAGAGCGGTAAAACAATGCTCCAAACATTTGGGGTCTCTCCTCCCATACTTCAGCAAGCGAGATTCTGTTTCACTCTCCACTGCATTTTGGGAGTTAGCCAATCAACATTTCGCTGAGGGAAATCCAAAAGATGGGTGTCAAGACAATGATCAGGAGAGGATCGTCAATAAATCAGGAGGAACACCCGATAAAATAACGGCTGGTCGTTATCACCGCCAAAAGGGATTCACTGTAAGCCAACAGAGCAGTCCAATGAGCTACAGCCCCACAGGAATACAAAAGTCACAACATCGAATTGCTAAATCTGATACCTGCATTTACTGCCCATTTAAGAAACCCATCTTCTGGCCTTTGGTGTTGCTCCTGTTTCTGTTCAGCCCTTTTATCTTTTCTTCCGAAATTTCTAAAACATCTCGAACTGTCCAGAATAAAGATTCACGACCTCTCCTTAGGCAAGCCCTACGACAAGATGTCGTTAATAGTGCGCCTCTCCCCCCAAACGATACCTTCCCAAACCCAACTTCTCTAAAAAACTAGCTGCCTTTTTGCGAGGGAATTTTCTGAAATACACAAAACTTAAATATGATGCCCGCATTACGTGAACAATCCTTAAAGAGGCTGAGGCTGGCACACCCCTCTGTCCAGGGATGCAGGTTGTCTTAAGCCTGATCTAATATTCTGGAATCTTTTCGAAAAAGCCCGAGGAATAAATTTCCGCAAAGAAAAAAGACTCCGAGCAATAAACCTCCCACGCCGATATAGACGAAACTCTCGGTCAGAATATGCGCATGAGCGGGTCCACGACCAATAGATGGAGCCAACCAAAACATCGTGTACCAGGACAGTGGGTAGAAACTGCTCAGCCCCAGAAGTATGGCCGACGCCCTCTTATAGGTAGGTTTGAGTGTGGAAAACAGGACAAGGATGACTAGGCCCAGCGAGAAGGCTGCAATACCTGTGGCGTGAAAGTGGGCTCGTTGCGCATACCTCCAAATTTTGTCCGGACTTTTGGCATCGTGCAAATCCGGATTAGCCGCAATTCCTTGGGCTATATAATCCTTAAACAGATCTTCATTGACCCCAAAAACAATACCCATTCCCACGCCAAACAATAGCCCTAGCAGCACGAGTGCCAAGCCGATCTTAACAGTGCTCAACTCATTTTCCATGTGTGGTCTCCACGCACTCAACGGCCCTAACCATCGGTGCAGTTTGATTGTTTCTCTGAAATACTTTTTGCTCTGGATGGTATCTGAAGCTGCCCACACCCGTGGAACCTTTTACCCGAACGCATGATTCATTATTGTTAATATAGTCATTTTTCACAACAAGTTCTTTTTTAATCGGGGCTAGTCAAGCACTATACATTCAGTACAATACGCCATGGACATGAACAACTCATGAACGCACCATGAAGCTTTCTTCATGTACAGCATTACCATGTTGA
>CABVRQ010000026.1:0-13723 GCA_902500695.1 uncultured Nitrospira sp.
GGTGTGACATTCAGATTTTTGGGAGACTCGGGCGGTACATTGTCTATGCCTGCGATAGGGTGAGTGCGGAGTTTGATTGTGGGTTGGTTCCAAGCCGGTTCTTCGCTGTAATACCATTTCCATTCGTTTCCGTCTCGAAAGATTATATTTCTCTCTACCCCATTTGATTGTACGACCCGTTCATTTTGAATAGTTCTCATGTCGTTAAGGTGAGTGGTAGCAAAATACAGGTTGTCATTATTGCTACCAGGATGAGTCCCACCAGCGGGAACATATATTAATGTGATGGTGTTGTTATCATCGTGTAAATAGGCGTCGAGCCCGGACCAGCCCCAAGCGAGGGCACTGATACCGCCCAATTCCGTAAGACTCCAAGCATTGGATCCTCTAGATGCAGATTTTAGCTGTCCCCCCTCAGCAGTAGTAAGGTACAGACCGAATTGGCTGCCATCATAGACCCAACCTGCAGCATAGACTTCGCTCCCACCTGAGGAATATGCGCCACCGACCGCCCCTTCCACCGTCCAACTTTTCCCGTCAACCGACGTCGCTCCATACACCCGGGAATCAACACTAATATTACATCCACAAGTTCCTCCTCCACCAAAGTTACATGTCTGAGAACCCCCTGGCGATTCGACACCAAAGTATCCGTAAAATTTCCCCTTTGAAGGAAGGTACTTAATATAGGCGGTTCGGATCCCTTCTTCCTGGGAGCTTACGGGTACAAAGTCATGTGGCTTCAACACGGGATTACTTCCGAATTTTGTAAAATTCACGCCGTCCGTACTGGTGGCAAGACCAAGTGATTGGTGATTGACATCACCATCCGCATCCCAACACCCGTTAAACCCTGCGAGATAATGCAGATAATAGACTCCCCCTACCTTTGATATACCACTGACGGCAATGCCAGATTTATTTTCCCAGGCAACGCCGGAACTGTTTTGGAGGACAACTCCTTTTTCGGTCCAATCGGACAGCTTTTCCGGAATCGTATCCAGGGCATAGACCTGAATCGTCATAAAGAAAGGTAGTATCGCAACAACTAAAATTTGCATGACAAACATCTGGCATACCCTCCTTAAAAATTCAAATTGCCAATGCGCAAACTCTGTTTCTGCCCAATTTTCATTTATCCCCCATTCATTTCATGAAACAGAGCAAATAATAAAGGAAGCAAAATATGGACCATCGGGGATATTAACTCGCTCGACCGGATTCAAAGAGATAAATTTTTCCCTAGAATTCCTTGGCTTCCCTTTCGGGGGAAAAAGGCAAACCTTAAGCCTAGTATAGTAGGACTAGAAAATAAGTCTGGGTCAATGGCAATCCTAAGAAGTCCATTTCCAAATACTATGGCTTTTTAAGAAGCCTAAAACGAAAAACGATACATGCATCAAACCTAGTGGGTTATATGCAGGTCCTAGCATTCACTATTAGTACTTACATTCCATTAAATCCTTGTGGGTACAATTATCCAAACAGTGAGTTAGGCATACGGTTTAGCATTCTCTAGATGCGGTTCTTCAATGACCACAAAGTGTAATTGGCATAGCGTGGGGGGAAAGGTAAAAGTACCCTCTTGAAGTCGTGGAAGTCCTCATAACCGTTCAACAATGTGACAATTACTTTCAGATCCATCCCACACAAATCACCCAGTGAAGAAAAAATAGGCGTCACCCAGATGTTTCTTCCTCTTTAATCCTCCAGGCAAAGGCGGATGGGGGCTTCGGTAGAAGAGGAATGACGGTTAGCCCATTAAAAATTTCGCGGGTTGCATGTCAGAGAAGATTGGTTGAAAAAAACTTGAATCTCACCCCCCTGAGCAGAAAACATTTTGGATGAGAGCCGTCACTCTACGTTGAACTTCCAAACTCAAGGGGGCTTGGCTTAGCTGACTAGCTCAAGAAGCTCATGCCAGTCCACCGAAGGAAAAGAAACCACCCTTCCATTTAGATTTGTGTTCGATGAACAGTACTCCCTCATGCCCTTCGATGCATGACCGAGTAGATCAACAACAGGGGGGTCAGATCAAGGCAGCAGCTCACTCCCTGGCTTCAGCATTTTTGCCGGACCGAGCGAATGATCCGCTACCAGCAAACATTGCAGTCCCTCTGTAATGAAATGAATATTGGGTCTCACGTAAAAGGGAAAGGTCGAATTTGTATGTGTTTCCTGGGAAGAGGAACTCCCCATGGAAGTCGCAGGTAAGAGAAATAATATGCACAACTTCATCGTGATGCCTTCCAAGCCAAAGACGGACGGGATGCTGAGTAAAGGTTAAAGGTTATTGAATGACATTCGCGAAAATCGTGAACAGATCGTATGAACGAGTCCGAGAATTAGTAGGCGGAGCGAGGTCCCTTGGCCTACTCTATACAATTGCATGTATTTCCGAGCGGCTTATTCCTGCTTCTCTTTTTCGGGTAGGCCATGAACTGCTTATGGAAATTAACCTTCAAGGGGACTTGGTTTCTGATAGAGACCAGGGGGAACTGATCTGGGCAGGGCTAGAAGATCCCGAGTGGCTTTCCGGATTCAAACCTTCGAATCTGCTCTCTCGATTGAAGCGTTCGGCTTTACAAAATGAGCGGCTCATGATGGGCGATCGTGTTCTCATGTTCAAGCAGAATGGGATGTTGAGTGCATATGTTTGGTTTCGTACAGACTCCTTTAAAGAGGTGGCTGATGGAATTACATATGCTTTGTCTCCAAAAACTGTCTGGCTGTATGACGCAAGAGTTGATACCGCGTACCGGGGGAAAGGAATGTATAGGAGATTACTCAAGGCTGCGGCGCGTGACCTTACGAAGTTCGGTTATTCCCGTATAGTGCTCGCAGTAGATAATTTAAACCGAAATGCTGTGCGAGGCCATCTAGCGGCCGACGCCATTATTGTCGGACGAGTGCTATTGGTGAGGGTATTTGGCCGTGGAGTATGCATGGCAAAAACAGACAAGGCATCAGGGTTTAGATTCGCCTATGGCGGACCGAATAGTCCTATTAAATTAACAATCTGATCCACCCGACAATGCCCCCAGCTGACCTTTTGCAGGATCCCCTCTGGTCGTCGTTATGAATCTGCCACTTAGATCGTCCAGCGAGTGAACCGTGCAAACATTGGTTCTGTAGGGAGACCAAAGGAATTGAAAAAACGCTGCGGTGCAATGACACCCACAAGTGCCACTCGCATTAATGGGAAAGAACCGGGCACGAATTCAACACACATTTCCAAATATCCTCCTCCCTTAGGTTGTTGGGGAACACAATCATGCCAATACAGATAGACATTCCCGGTAGATCCAAGATTGGTGATTCGATGGAAAACCCGAAAATGGGGAAAGAATAACGTTGTCTGTCCTAGTTTCCAGAAAACCAGTTACACATTCCAAATCTCAGAAACCTTAGGAGGCAGGCATGACCGGTGCATTCGTCAGACGTATAACCAGCCTTGCAAAGCAGGCCATTAAGTCCAATAAAACGCTGGACAGCCTGTTTTATGATCTTGCCAATATGGGCGAGTTTAGCAGCCTGTACCAACATGAGAAGATGTTGGCAGACCATCTACGGGTGGACACCTATCATGACGCCATTCGCGCCCATATCAAGCCGGGAAATACGGCTATTGATCTGGGCACGGGTACAGGAATTCTTGCACTGTATGCCGCACGACAGGGAGCCACGGTCTACGCCATCGATCACTCCAGTTTCATTAGGATTGCGCAAAAAATTGCCGAGAAAAATGGTACCGATACCATCAAATTCGTGCGTTCCAATAGCCGGCGCTTCAATCCCCCCGAGAAAGTGGATTTCATCATTCATGAACAGATGGGCGACGATCTGTTTAACGAGAACATGATACAGAACTTACTGGACCTGAAGCGGCGAGCTTTAAAGAGCAACGGCAAGATTTTACCGGGACGATTCGAACTGTTTCTGGAGCCAGTCGCTCTAAAAAAACAATACAGAATGCCGTTTCTTTGGGAGAAACCTGTGACCGTGCGTGATCTTCCACAGGGCGTTGACTTCAGTTTCTTGCGCGATCTTCCTGAAGCTAAGGAGTTTCAACCGCCCGGATACATTCGACACTTCCTGGAGGAAGCAGCGCTGGACTTCTATCTTTGCGAGCCAAAGCCGATACTGACATTTGACCTGAACGAGATGGACAATGGCAAGGCGATACCAAAAGAATGGCTGGCGACCCGACGTGTAAATCGGGCCGGAGGTTTTGATGGGTTTTGTCTATTCTTTCGGGCAGACTTTGGAAAAGGCATTCAGCTTGATACTCGTCCGGGTTCTACCCATTGGCCAAACCGGCTATTCCGAATGCCGCATGTGGAGTATGCCGTAGGTGATACGATTCGATATGCCGTGCAGGCCGTGGATATCAGAAGATCATATACTTGGGCATTCACCATTGATAAAACGACGTAGGTTCAATAGCCGACAAAGCTATTCCACATATATCCAAGACCTGGCCTCATGGGTATTTGTCGAAAGCCAAAGATGAAGCCTCTTGTTAAATTCCCTCGTAAATGAAAGAAGACCACCAGCCGACATCGCGCGTAACGAAGGGCAAGACCCGCGAACGCCCGATGTGAGCCTCGCGCAATGCGGTGGCACACCATACCTCACAAGTCACAAATCTCCATTAAGGTAATCATGAAGAGTCCCACAGTTTTTCACGGTAGTTGTAAAATAGTCGTTCTGCTCTTCCTGGTGATATTTGACGTTCGGATTTCGATTATTTCTGTTTTCCTTTATTAGGGCGCTAAGAACATACCTATTATTCTTTGTCGAGTTTTGTCCACCCCGATGAATTAAACTAGAAGAATACAATAGAACATCACCTTTATCGGCGATGAATTGTTTGATGTCCTCGTCTTTAACGACGTATTGCTGATGAAAAACACTGCTATATTTCAGTTTTAGAAGGTAAATTAATCGAAAAAACGGATAGGCCATCAGTTTGAGTAAAAATATTTTGCCTTCCTTTGCGACCGCAAATTTAAGATTACTTCGACTTTTCAAGCACCAATCTACATATTCCTTTTTTCCTTGCAGGAATGAACGAAGAACAGTGTATTTGTATATCTTGTTTTTCTTCCCCCAATGAGATCCTGGTACATATTCCGTCGGACCGTTGGCCGCGTGCAATAACTCTAAGGGGATAATCAAGTTACATTCTTCGCTGACACGACAAGGAGAATCCGTGTGCAGCATTTGTGCATCATTTTTGGCATCTGATATCAACACCGAGATATCGGTTACCAGAGAGTTTGATCCCAAAACCTCAATGAGTATCTCTTTATTCTTTGTGCAAAACTCTTGAAGGATTTTTTTTGCGACCAAACTGTCGTGAACACCGATAGCGCGTCTTTTTGAAAGCAGGGTGAATGTTTTTACTTTTTCTGCTTCCTTTTGGTTTATAAACGCTTTCATCTCATCAATGAGCGATTCTCTAATGGTGTTCCGAAAAACAAGAAATCCATTTTCCTCATACGATGCCACTTGCTTATTGTATGAACCTGGCAAATCTCTTACGCCTGCATTCATTGGTTCGCCTTTGTTTTATGCATTACGAATCCTTCATCACATTAACGTTTCTGCTCTTGTTGATCAGGACACTCATGGCCTGCCATAATTTTGCGCCAGTTTCATTGAAACACATTACTTCTTCGGGCTACCTTGCCTAAAACTGGAGTGCTGGGATAAATGACTGCAGTGGCCGGTGTCGCAGCGGACTGTGCGAACAAATCTCTGCGAGCAGGAGCCCTCGGTGACATTCGACCTGAATGAGCTGGACAACGACAGCATGATAGCCACGCATTGGGAGGCGAACCGACAAGTCCCCTGGGGCGAACCCATTGGCAAAACGGCTCTTTCGAATACCACTTATAGTGGCATGCCCTTGCCGATACGATTCAATATGCGGTGCAGACTGAGGATATCAGAAGATCATATACTTAGGCATTCATCAATGCTTAGACGACAAAGCCTGTAAAGCCTGAAGGTCTTCTACTCGTATTTCTAAAACCATGCCCCCACCAGAATTGGCTCAACAAAAAAAATTGAAGTCTTCTTAAATCGGTCCGCATGAATGAAGGAAGACAAGTCCGCAGAAGTCCTTGCCACCACATTCTCACCAACCAATTTCTACACCCCCAACCGTTGACCGTCTCTCCTGAATTTCTTTCGATAGACACTTTGCGCAATTCGAGGGAGCCAATTATCAGCATTAAAGGTTGCCACATAACTCATAGCCAACGAGGGATTCCAACTTTTTTTATACTCATTGTATACCGCCCCGAGTTCATAACGTGTACAACCAAGTGCCGTGAATCCCCTGTGCATACTTTCTACGTCGAGTAACCAAATCGGTGAGTAATCCGCAAATGCAGGATCGAATCCTGATTGCAGGGAATAGTACCGATTACGATCGATAATCTGGAGCACCCCGGCGATTGTGGCATCATTGAATCGAAGCTGGAGCACTTCCGCCTGCCCTTGGTGGCTAAGCGTTGTGAGCGCCTTCCTGAGGAAGCCGACGTTTTGGCTCGTGAGGTTCGTTTCCTTACCCTTTTGTAAGAACCGCCGGCAATGCAAATCGATCAACTCGTCAAAGGCAGACATGAATTCGTTTTCACGACACGCTCGATACTCAACCTTACCCTTCTCACGCAGGCTTCGCTCCGCATGGCGGATATGCTTTCTCCGGGACTTACTGACGCGTGACAAAGGATCCAGCACCTTCGGGTCAGCGTCAACCCACGCGCGCTGACACTGTGGCTCAGCAAGACCGCGGACGATAAGTTCTTTGGCGAAAATCGACTCATCCGACATTTGCCGAAGATGAATGAAGCCGTTAGCTTGTTTTTCGGAGCAAAGGGCTTCTACGACGTCTTTACATAACTCCATGTCATTCGGGTCGGCAAGGAGGACATCATTATAAGTAGACATCCGATGTCCAAGAAACTGGGTTATCTGTAGAATCGACCCCATTATTTTCTGCTCAAAAAACGGGAGAATGGCCACAGGTCGCCCTCCGGAATCCTCAACGAGCTTCACAGCCAACCGCTTTTGGGGGTCGTCTGCCAACACCTGATCACACCAGATTCGGTTCCATGTCCAGGATTGAAATACCGTAGGGCCGCCGGAGACCCTTTCAAAGACCTTCCACACATCTTTTATGGAATCCAACTCTAGGATGTTGTGGATCGTTCTAATGCGCATTGTACAACTGTTCCCTCTCTCGGCGTTAAATCTACCCGGACTTCGTCATTGGCTTCTGAGAGAACACACTGGGAATTTCCCGATTGTGTAGCACGTAGTTGAGGATAAGTGTCCCCTCGTTCTGTCGAATATCCCTGAAAATAGCCAAAACCCCGACATACATGACAACCGCAACCAGTATCGTGAGGGGCAATTCGAGACGATCCCACACCACCAAAGGCACCAGGAAAGCTAGGACGGCAAAAGTGCAAATGGCAATTCGTCTGCCGAAGCTCCGCCACACAAACAACGCGGTTAGGCGCTCACCAAGAAGCACAATGAGCAGGATTTCTGCCAGAAGGGTTGCAGCCGCTGCCCCTTGGAGGCTAAATCCGACAATCAGCCAGTAATGAGCGATGGCACCGAGACACGCAATCAGCAGGTGACTCCTTGTCACGAGAGACTGACGATCGGACGCGATCAGAAAAATTTCCATGATACATCGTAAAAAAACCGCCGGGATGAGCCAGGCCAGCCAACGCAGTATCTCTATCGATTCGAGAAACGCCAATCCATAGAGAACTTCGATCAATTTCGGCGCGAGCAGCCAGATACCCGCCGCCATCGGGAAACCAAGAACAATGGCAAGGTTGAGAGTGATGCGATAGAGCTCCTTCATCTGGTCCGGGGAACTCACGTATAAACGGGACGCAACGGGGAAAATCGCCAGCCTGGCAAATACCGGAATAAACAACAGCACAAACACGAATCGATAGGCGACATTAAAGGTCCCCGCAGCTCCGGCACTCAACATGAACCCGATAAAGATTAATGCCACCCTGGACGAGAAAAGTTCAAACAAGGCATGTAAGGCGTAGGGAAAGGCATCCCTCAGAACGTTGCGCAAACCGGCAAGCCTGATAGAAATTCGAAGCGCCCCACAACGCCGATGGGTAAGGTAATACCCGCCTGCCACATGAAGAATGGTCATGACCGGCAAGGATGAGAGAGCGAGAAGCAGGCTCCCTCCCCACCCAACGATCACAATGCCCGTTATCGCTGTGGTCACTCGAAGGGAGACCTCAAGGAGACTGGTCACATGCATACTCTCCAAGGCGACAAAAACGGCACCAAATCCATTCACGAGCGTGATAAAGACTTGGTAGGCTCCAATCACAATAATGAGAAGCTTCATCTCCTCCGAAAACGGCAAAAACAGCGTGATCACCACCAAAGCAGAACAAACCGCCACCGACAACAACAGACGAACCGCCATAAGGCGGCCGTAATAAATCGCCACACTATCTCTGTCGCGACTCATATCCTTGATGGAAAGGTTTTGCAGGCCGAAATCGGCGAATACGACGAGCACCCCCGTTAAGGCCATGGCAAACGAATATTGCCCGATGCCTTCCTGGCCGAAGTTACGTGCGAGGACGAGAAAGAAAAGAAAGGTAAAAACGTCGGCCAACACCTTGCCGACGGTTAAATAGCCAAAGTTTTTGAATATCCGTGATCCTGCCTCTCCATTATTTTTTACTTCCTCAATCATAAGACGGCGAATCCTTCATTGTGCCGAAGAGCGTTCCCTCATGAAATTACGTAAAGAAACATCTCTACCATCTCTAGGTCCCCTATTAAAGACACACTCACCCATCACGCGGCTCCACCGAAGAGCTTCCACAATGGTTTGCGTCCGTCACCTGGCAGCCTATGGATATATCGTGGTGGAAGTCGGGGTATCGGCACAGGTTGGCGGTCGTCGTTGTTCACATATTTCGGCAGGAGGCTACCCCAGGCGTTGGAGACATACCCGGCCTCATGGGAAATCTCAACCGCGAGCGCGGAACCTCGATACCAGGGAAAACAGAAATGGCGCACACGACTACCCGGCAATCTGGATTCGATTGCCGTCTTTGACTGACGGAGATCTGTGAGCATGGCATTTCGCTGCCGCTCGGGAGTTTCAAATTGTCTCGGCACGTATTTCTCCTGCCCACTCGTCATAATCTGCAGAAGTTGCCGCCACCAGCCCCGAGCGTCAAAGAACGCTTCACCGCCATTTTCCGCCACGTACCTGATGCACAGGTCTTCAGCCTGCGTGTTTGGGATATACGCCGGAGAACCGCACATCCGGGCGTTCCATTGGTAGATTGGTAATCCCCAGGGACATCGAAGGTCCGGATCAGGACCATCCATATGTCGATAACGCATCGGCGCGAGATCAGATTGCAGGAAGGAGGTCGAAAGACCTGGCCTATTGAAATCACAAATCTTTGGAGAGATCGCGATACTATGGTGATACAAAGAGTGCGACTGAAAATCGATCACCCCGCTATCATGCATTTCCCGTATCTGCAACCAACTGCAAAGGGCACGGTCCATATCATTCTCATTAGAATTAATTTCTCCCTCGGGAATGCGACCGGGAACAATATAGGCCACGGCCTTTTGCTTAAATTTTTGGAGAATTGGAAACGCGACCGCATACAAACTGGCGTAGCCATCATCAAACGTTAACATCACTTCACGATCTCGTCGTGGTGAGGCACCCACTATCCGTTCGTAATACTCATCTCCGGTAAGAGTGGAATATTCATTGTTGGCCATGAACGCCAAGACTGGTTCGAGTGTAGCTGTCGAGACCTCGTGGAATTGAAAGACAGGGATCTGTTCCGGAGACACATCCACACGCACAAATGCGGGATAACGTCCGAGCCCCAAACCAAGCAACTCGTTTCGATTCTTCTCAACGCTTCTTTTGAAATGTCGTATGATCAAGGTGGCATCTTACGCAGGAGCCATGACCCACTCAAACGCCTCAAGCGTGGATTGCGCAGTCTTCTCCCATGAAAAACGCGCGGCATTTTCATACCCGTTGGCGATCAGTGTTTGTCGAAGGTCATCATCGGTTAATACTCGAACAATGGCATTCGCAATATCCTCCACGTTTAGTGGATCGACATAGATGGCGGCATTGCCTGCGGCTTCAGGGCTTCCTCCTGTACGACTCGTGACTAATGGACATCCACACGCATTCGCCTCAATGTTTGGCAGCCCGAAACTTTCGTAATGTGAAGGAAACACGGTTGCCTCGGCGAGGCTATAAAAGGCGACAAGTTCCTTTTGCGGAACATAACCGGCGAAATGAACGCAGTCTTGTAATCCCAGACTTTCTAAGGCTTTCATGTCATCCTGATATTTCCAACGCATACCGCCTGCCACAACAAGATGAACATCGATCTGCTTTCTCACGGTTGAAAAGGCTTCCAGGAGGCGCGTGAAATTCTTCCCGGGATAGATATGGCCGGCAAACAGAATAAATCGCGAGGGAAGCGTGTATTTGACTCTGATAGAGTCCAACTGTTGCGGATCACTGATCGATCGAAAAATGGGATCAGTGGCAAGGTACGCCACTTTCACTTTATCCGGATCAATGCCCAGGTAGGAAATGATATCGTCCTTTGCCCGGTTGGATACCGCAATGATCAGGGAGGCCCGTTTTAAATACTGCGGATAGACGGTTTTAAAAAACCAGAGATCCGTCGTCTGATGAAATTCCGGGTGAACAAACCGCTCAGTCCCATGGAGCACCATGGCCGTTTTACATCGAGACAGAAACGGGATGGCAAACTTGGTATGGAAGATCAGATCGAGGCCCTCGCGGTGCGCATATCTCGGGACGGCCCACTGATCCCACATCCACTTGCCTTTGGCAGGCAGATACACTTCACAAACACGATCCGTACTTGGCAACGACCCGAGATGCGCATGGTTGGCGTAAAGAATGTGATACTCATTTCGAGTATCCAGTTGTAAGATGGCTTCGATCACGCTTCGCGTATAGACACCGATGCCGCCGTTCTCTCCCCATGTTCTGGCGCATATGCCGATTTTCATGAAGACGCCTCATCGGGTAAATTCACTCCGTGCTTCACAAACAACGCCTCAATTTGGCGCGATGACGACAGATCTGCCGCTTGTTCGTCATCAAGGCTCACGCCTAACGTGTCTTCAAGCTCCATGATCAGACGTAAATGATTAATGGAATCCCAATCGGAAAATTCCCGGCGGCGCAGATCATCGATATTCGGCGGAATCTCCACCTGAAGCACTCCTGAAAGAAACTCGATCACCTTCGCATGTGTGTTTGACATGATGTTAGTCCTCGCCAATTCGTTAATTTCCGTGCACCACTGTATGTGGCTTCGTCTTCAGCTCCCGATGCAGCATCTTGCCGAGGCTGTTTCTCGGCAAGGCTTCGACCGACTCTATGAAAAAGGGGACCTTATGGCTCGGAAGAAACCGGGCACAATGTCGGGTCACGGCCTTCAAATCTCCAGTCGCACGGTCCCGAAAAACCACATAAGCCTTGGCAACCTGACCGAGGACCCGATGCGGCACACCAAGCACCGCAACTTCGGCAACGTCTTTGAGTTCCAGTATGCATTGCTCCACCTCCGCCGGTGCATATTTCCTTCCCCCACAGTTAATGACATCAACTTTGCGACCGTGAAAGTAAAAAAGTCCCAGAGCATCTTTGTGGCCCATGTCACCGGTTTTCAGCCAACCTCCAGGTGCAAACAACGCTTCCGTTTCCGCCGGGAGTCGATGATAACCAAGACACACATGCGGACCTCGGACCCAAATCTCGGCCGTCAGTCCCTCCTCCACAGGGCACCCCTCGTCGTCCATGATGGCCATCTCCACACCGGGTATCGGCACACCGATGGAATCCGGATGTTCCAGTGCAATAGTATCCGAGAGTATCGTGCAGGTGGAGGCTTCGGTCAGCCCGTATGAATTGACCAACTCCACGTTGGGGAAACGCTCCTTGATTGCCAAATGGGTCTGAGACTCGATCGCCGCGCTGGAATTCATCAACAAACGCAAAGAGGGAAGATAGTCGGCACGAAACTCCGGATAGACCATCAACATTTTGAAGGTGGCCGGCACCGCACGGAAGCAGGTGACGGTCTGCTTACGAATTCGTGCCAGGAGATCGACCGCATCGAAACGTTCTACCAACACGGCTGTTCCTCCCACCTCAATCATGGGCAACATCTGACTGACCAGGGCACTCGAATGGCTGAGTGGCATAACGATGGCAATCACGTCGTCGTGCCGGTAGCCGAATGCCAGACGTGCGTTGCCGGATGCAGCTCTGGCATTGGCATGGGATCGCATGGCGCCTTTCGGCTTGCCTATCGTACCCGAGGTATACATGAACTCGGCTATGGCGTCAGGCGCTGGTGACATTGCCGATTCTTGGGAATCACAGGGATCGGCAGGCTGGTTCACCCACCTATCGAAACATTCAACATTTGCAGTGGCCTCGACGTCGCCAATGGCCAATACCTGCTCTAAAGCGGGAAATGACTTCCACACCGTCGAAAATTTGGACCAGAGCGCCTGATGAACAATCGCGCATTGGGCACCGGAATCTTCAAGAAGAAAGCGGATCTCCTCAGGCTTAAGACGCTCATCGACGGGATGAACAATTCCGGCAATCGCCGTCACCGCAAAGTAACTCACGACGAACTCAACGCTGTTCGGCGCCAGCAAGGCCACCACGTGGCCCGGCCGAACGTCCCATTGACGAATGAGTTCGTTGGATACACGACGTATACGCCGAGCCAATTCCCGATAGGTCAGTTCTTCTCTATCAGTGATAAGAGCAATCTTTTCAGGCCACAGACGTTCTGCCTCAGACCAAACCATGGGAAGTGTGTTCATCCTTCTTTAACCTGCTTACGTTTTTCTACAACACGAGCGGGGTTACCCAACACCACTGTCCATGGCAGCACATCTTTAGATACGACGGCACCTGCACCAACGATGCTGTTTTGACCGATGGTCACACCATCAAGAATCTTGGCGCCAATGCCAATCCAGGCGCCGTCTTCAACCGAAATTC
This sequence comes from uncultured Nitrospira sp., assembly GCA_902500695.1. Classification (GTDB taxonomy): domain Bacteria; phylum Nitrospirota; class Nitrospiria; order Nitrospirales; family UBA8639; genus Nitrospira_E. Next base: position 13,133 of record CABVRQ010000026.1, read on the forward strand.
CCTTCGATGTCCGGGCTTGCTGAATGACAGGCACATCGGGATCGTCATACGCATGGCCGCCACCAAGCATGTAGGTTCCTGCACCGATCGCGACGTTCGACCCGATCGTCAGATGGCTGCGTGAAACCAGAAAGCAAAATGGTCCAATGGACACGAAGTTGCCGATTGACATCGAGGAGTCATTACAACTGAGAATGCTATTCCGGCCCAGGAGGATCTGATCACCAAGCACGATGGAAGAGCCGGGTCCCTTGGCATCCAGAACCACGCAATCATCAATCATCACTCCCCGCCCCAAGTGGATTCTTCCTGGACAACGGAGCACGCCCCCTGCACCAAAGACCGAACCCCGGCCTACGGACGCCAGCAGCCCCGGATAGCATTTGCCACGGACGAAATACCCGATAGCGCCCGGTAATCGACCCAGCACCGAGGTATACAGTTCATATTTGGCCAACGCCCCAAGAGATTCCTTGCCAACGAACATACTGAGGTATTGACGATACGGGGAAAGCTTTGCGTCACCAAGTGACTCGACTAACGGTCTCTCATTCATCCCGATGCTCCTTGCCGATAGCAAACCTATACAAC
>CABVRQ010000026.1:13823-39511 GCA_902500695.1 uncultured Nitrospira sp.
CGATTATTTTTAAAAAAACTCACCCGTCGTTTGTGCAGAGGAGGTTCTATTCCCAGGGGCGTGCAGACCGACTCACAGAGACCGGCAAGCCATTCCACCGGCCTAAGCGGAATATGCATACTCGGGGCAGGAACCTGAAGTTGCGCGGAAATGCGATCCACGAGGTCATGCAAGGGAAGGTATCCATCTCCTCCGATGATGAACGCTTCACCCACCGCCTTCTCATGTGATGCACAAAGCAGAAACCCTTCAATCACATCATCAATGTATGCGGGATGAAACAACACATTGCCTTGTCCGATATAGATAAACTGTCGCTTTTTTATAGTGCGAAACAGTTTCAGCATACGAAGATCTTCAGGTCCGTACAGGGAAATCGGTCGAACGACGCTAATGGGCAATCCGGTTTCCTGATGAAACTTCCACACATATTGTTCCGCCATGAGCTTCGTTTCTTGATATAAATCCGTGGGGTTAAAAGGCGTTTCTTCATGAGCCGGAATCGACTGCACATCCCCATGGACGCCAATCGTGCTGCAATGGACCACGCGGGCAACCTCGTACTTCCTGGCGGCAGTGAGGACATTTTTTGTCCCTTCAACATTCACCGCATAGGCATCGGTCTTATCCGATCCCCCTTTTCGAAAATTTGAGACCAGGTGAAAGACTTTCTCCACTCCTTTCACGGCCTGCTCCACATCCGGGAGATTGCGGATGTCTCCCCATATGACTTCACATCCATTCTCACACAAAGCTGCACCCTGCTTGCTTCCCCGATGGGCGAAGACCCGAACCTCCTGACCGTCTGCGAGTAACCGCCTTACAAGATGGGTTCCCAAAAATCCTTTTCCGCCCGTGACTAAGACTCGTCCCATTACGCGTTTGCATCCTTTTTATTTTGAGCAACCACTAAAAGCATGTATCCACTCGTAAAAAATAGGGCGGCATCCAGTTTCGAAATCGTCCAAATAATCGGGTAGAGCAATGAATACATGGTGAACACTTTTTGATATTGCTTCAGATCTTTTCCGGTCACCACCAGCCCCTTCGCGGAAGTCCGCTTTCCTCTCTTCAGCAGATCGAACGCAAACGTGATCAACGTATCGATACATTCTGAAAAGAATTTGGAATAGGTCTTCTCCGATACCACCTGGAAATGATCGCCCAGTATCCGATTGATGTCCTCGGGGGTATATCCTGGGCGAAGATGCCCATGTTTCTCATCAGTCTGGCCAATGGCCAATCGAATTTTCCTGAGGAAAGTAGGCTTTATATGCGGCACATTCAGAACAATCCGGCCATGAGGCTTCACGATCCGATGCAGCTCACGGATAAAGGCCTCATCATTGGGAATATGTTCAAGGAAATCGATCACGGCCACACAGTCGAATTCATTGTCGGCAAATGGTGTGGGGCGATCATCAATCTGAAACACCCTCTCATGAATCAAATCTTGAATAGCCTCCACGGTGGTTTGATCCAAGTCCGCGCTTTTCCAATGTCCACCCCGTTGACGAAGCAGATAGCTGATCACGCCATTATCCGCTCCAATATCCAGGCACTGTAATGTCTTCGTTTCCCCGAGCGCTTCGGTCAGTTCTTTATATTTCCGTTGTTTCAAGACGGATTTTTTGAAGAGTCGCAAGGGCCATATAGGCTCTGCTTGTTCCGTCATGTTCATCCTGGATACAGACCTCGCACCATGGCCAACTCCTGTAGGGTCCGGCGTTCACTCCATCCCAACTCTTGGGAAAGGATATCCGCACACAAATTCAGGGGCTTATCGCCTGGATAACCAGCCGTCCCTAACTCTGTTCGGCGAAAAACCACATCACTTAATCGTTGGGCCATTTCTTCCCGCAAGGCATACCGGACTTCTGCTTGGAGAATCTCCATCGATTCTGACCCGTCAGGGTTGTTTCTTTCACTCGAATCAGGCAAATACCGAAGCACTGCGCGATAAGAAGACCCATAATTGTGAATCAAGCGATGTACAGCCTTTTGACTCAATCTCCCGGGTGGACATTTCATTTCCTGACTCAAAAATTCCTGGAATCGGCCAATATTTCCGCCATAAAGAGGGGCGAGAGCCGTTTGAGAAGGCGATGGAGTTCTGCCCAACACCCGAAACACCCGATCAACCACATGCTCGGCCACTCTTCGTGCCGTGGTGAATTTTACCCCCAGGAGCGAAATGACATTTCGGGCGCCCACGTCTTCCCTTGTACGGATGAAGGCTTCACTTTCCAGTTGAATATCTCCACGGCGAGACTCCCCATTAACTCCCGGGAGCAAACCACCATTGACCATAGCCACATCTTTCATGGTGAGGGCTGCTTGGGGATAGGCCTGATTGATTTCCTGCAAAAACTCATGAATATCTTCCTCTGAAATCCTGAATGCATCGGGTTTTCCTTCATACGAACGATATGAGGTTCCAATGAGAGAACAATTCCGCCAGGGCACCATAAAGAGCAGTCGTTTTCCCTTATTCAGCAGGGCACGGTCATCGGAATAGGATCCCCTGGCAGCCAGCCCCACCGCATAAGAAGAGAACAATGGACGGGTGAGAATATTAAAAGCTTTGACCCACGAACCCTTGCGGTTGCCTGGTTGATCAGACAACATGTCTTCAGTTTGATCCAACCAGGGGCCGCACGCATTCACCACCACGTTGGCCTCGACCTGGAAACGCTCTCCTGATAGTCGATCCTCCGCTTCCAGCCCACGAACCTGATCATTCGTTTTGAGATATCCCACCACCTTGACATAGTTCGCCACTTCCGCTCCCATCGATTCGGCAGAATGGAGAAATGACAGGAGCAATCGTTCTGAGTTGTACACCATGCCATCATGAAACACTCCACCACCCGTCAGATCATGTTCAGGAATATTCGGCAACAGCTCCAGCACCTGACGTCGAGAGAGAATCCGTCCCCGTGGAATATGTTTTTGAGGGTCATCCAATCGGTTTCGGTCAAACCCGATGAGATCGTTGATCGCTAAAGCACAAGCAAAAACCTCTTTCCCGCGCAGCCCATGCCCATAGGTGGGAATCAGGACCGGCAAGGGATGGACCAAATGGGGGGCAATGCGCATAAGAGCCATTTGCTCCTGGATTGATTCCCGCATTCGCGTAAAATCCCCATGCTGTAAATATCTAAATCCTCCATGAATAATCTTTAAGCTATTGGCCGATGTCCCTGAACCGATATCCCCTTGTTCAAGTAGCACCACTGATAACCCACGAAGGCTCGCATCCCAGGCCACACAGGCTCCATAAATTCCTCCGCCCACTACTGCCACATCGTATCGGGCATTCGCCAAACGGGGTAAATTTCTGGTCATCATCGCGCCTTAAGATTGAAAGAACCAGATTATCTAACAAGGTCGGGAAGGCTGCTGTACAGTTTCACGGAGATAATCATATGCAGCGTTCAATTTCATTCGAAATGCGGGAAAGCTGTACTTTTCATCGACCAGTTTCCGGGCTGCCAGACCCAAGGTTCGTCGTAGATCTTGGTTCTTAATAAGTTGAAGCATCCCTTCACCAAAGGATTCCGGAGTGGGATCGGCCAACAGGGCCACGTCCCGATTAATAACCTGGGTATGAGTCAGCAAATTCGTCGCTAAAACCGCCTTTCCGCTGGCGAGATAGGAATACAATTTCATCGGAGTATTATTGCCTTTAATTCGTGGAGAGACCAAAATGTCAGCTTGCGACAGATAGACAGGCAATTGATCAAGAGGTCGAGGGCCAAGGAAGTGAACATTCCCCTCGATACCCAATCTTTCTGCTTGGTGTTTATAGAAAACTCGATTGTCTTTTTCACCGCCCACAATGAATAGCGTGCTCTGGGGAGCTTCTTTCAAAGCCAGAGCGAAACTATCCAATAACAAATCGATTCCTTGATAGGTTTCCAGATTCCCAACATATAAAATCCGTATGCCCGGAACATCGAGATCCCTGTTCAACTTCAAGGGACTTGTCGATTCACCAAGAAGCGGAATATCTTCAAGGAGCATCACCTTTGAGGGATGATACGGTTCAATACGCTTGGCCAAGGCTTCGCACACAGGCAACACCACTGAAGCAGACTGTACGACCCGCCTTTCACACAACATGAACGCCTTTGCCAGGCAATCCAGGCCTGGATATTTCTCAATCATTTGTTGGGCTAACGAGGAGTCCATGTCATAGAGGTAGGGAATACGTGCTATCCAATGCACGACAAGCGCCATAAAGGCCGATTCTTCAACGGCATGAATGAGGTGGTAACGTTTTTTACAGAGCAACACCATCAACTTGGCACACAGAAGGCCATCACACACTAACTTCTTCCATGAAAACCCTGGTCGAATGTTGCCGAGAAATGACCATGCGGGGATTCGGTAAATACTCACATTTGGATAATCCACCGCTCTCCCTTCGTGGAAGGTGAGAACATCAACATTATCCCCGCGTTCAGATAAGACTTTGAGGACAAGATTGACCGCAATGGGTGTTCCTCGATCCTGGTAAAACGGATGGGGAGCCAACAGCAAAATATTCATATCAGCATCTCATTCAATGCGTACTCGAGACCTCGGTATTCGTGCGTGTCTACCCCATGCCATGATCACTAAAATCTTGCCCTCCCAAGGGTGACAAATCATTCGGCGCCCTTGGGTAGGGAGTAGACGAAGGTGGCAAACAGGCCCTTTCATGTGGGTATCGGCCTATTGAAGAAACGAGTTAACAATTGGGGAGAGGTGAGGGAGAAGAATCCATAAATTTATGATGACAACGCATTACCCACTCAGGCCATTTTTCTTGAGCACATGTGAGAAGTGTGATGGCAAAAAGGCATATTGGGAGCCAAATGGATCGAGAGGCCACTGGCGATGAGAAAATTCCTGGGTCCCCATCCTGTCGCCTTATTTTTGACCAATCACTATCGCATCCACACCCAAGGGTCGGCATAGGCCGTTAACCCAAGAAAGACCTGGTTGACTTTAATATCATCGACCGCCAAACCTTTTGATTTCTGATTGATATGGGAGTAGCTCACATTGCCGGAAAGCCATGTCAGAAAAAAATAAGTGATACCACCTTGAACCCGATAGGTATTGGTATCAAAGGCATCTCCGTCTTGAGTTGATTTGTTTTTCGCGTAACCGAGGGACGCAAAGCCATTCAATTTTGCGCTCAGGTTGTGTTGAATCCTTCCGGTAAGAGTTTGCGTGCGAGTCGCCTGAGAGGCCAATCCTCCCCCCCCACCGATAGTTTGATCTACAGTCAGGGAAATGTTTCCATTTCGATAGCCTTTCGTGATTGTTGCTCCCCCAACAAATGTACTCTGCCACTTCTCAGAAAGCGTTTTTGTGGTGGCTCCATTTTCATTCGTCTCTTTAGCACCTGTTTGTTTGCTAAAGGCTGCCCCCCCCTGAAGAGAACCCGTCAACAACGGAGTAAAATTATGGGAAATGGTCAATCGAGGCTGGTGGGAAACCAGTTTATCCGAGACGGTGACCTGGGTAGGCGTGCCGAGATAATCTGTCTGGAGATAGGTATAGGAAGGGATGATGGTCGTTTGCTCAGACTTCCCAAAGTGCACAGCAATTTTCCCAAAGTGTGTCACAGAATCTTGAAACCCACTCGAAAAAAAATGAAGGTACTGATTTTTGTAGCTAAAAACCGGAGTTACCGACGGCGTCATGGCATAGCCTAAGGTAATTCCGGAGAAATTCGAAAACGCACTGGCCCGGGAAGTAAACACTCCCTGGGTGCCACCGGTTCCCTGTGAAACTCCAGATCCGCCCAAGGCTCCTCCGGCCGCGCTTCCCGTACCACCATCACCCCCTCCTCTCCCATTAAACGCCGTGGACGCGTCCTGCGCTCCAGACAGAGAGAATGCATCCAATTGCGGGGTAAAACTCATGTTTTCATCAATGGTTACGGTCAACTTCTTATAACGTTTGGTCAGGAAAGGGAGGTCCAACAGAATGTTGGCGTTTTGAATATACCGATTTTGATCAGGGTTGTTGACAAATGCTGCAAGCCTGCCGAAATACGTCCCGCCAATCACAATATCAGGGTTGTCATATTTAAGGACAAGATTGGGCCCCAGTAAGGTTCCAAAATCATCCTCTCTGTCTTTATCATTGTAAAAAAGATTGTCCGTGTATGTTTGAGTGGCGTTAAAGGAGGATTCCAGAGTAAGCGCAGCTGAAACGAGACTCAAAGGGTACGCGATGGCCAGGAAGAGAATAAACAAAACCGGACGAAAGACATTCTGATTTCGCATGCTCTAAATCACATCCTCCTCATCTGATTGGCCAGACACCACCCCAAGCCCTGAAAAGGGCTGGCACTGTCGCCTCCAAATCTCAAGACAAGAGAATCAACCAATAAAACCGTGCATAATGTAATTTATCGGTCAAAAAAATGAAAAAATAAGCCACAAGTCAAAAAATATTTCAGGCTCAATGATTGTCTGAAAAGTTGGCGATGAAAAATCGTTACTGACTTGACTGGGGTTCATGACGAGAAACAACGAATTCCAAGGAGAACTGATGGGCGGCTTAATTTTCGGTTCACTTCAGAAGGTTTGAGGAGATTTAAAAATAGAAATGTGGGCCTACGACAGGAAGGATATGGGAGTGTTGCCAATTGAGGAATAGGCGTAAAGGTCCGCTACCAATTCACCAACAATTTTTTCCTATGGCAAAAAGGCCTTGCATAGAGGATGTGGGTGGGTGGTTTGCTGACAGACACCGTCTAATTAGGAGGGAATGAGGTTGCGATACGGCCCGAAGGAAAAGTCCTGAATGAGTTGGGTCAGACGATCATGAACCTTTTCTAGATTCAGGTAATGACGAAACTCTGAAAGCGTAGAGCCCCTCATACGAGGTTGAGTAGGGTCCAGCTCCCACGGATGGAGGTACATAATGAGAGGATGCCCCTGCGATTCGATTCGCTGCAAGAGTGGCTTGAGCAACCGATAGGGAAACAGACGAAAATATCCGCCTCCGGCAACCGGAAAGGTCATCCCGGCCCATTTACAGGTCGAAGGTGGCATCTCCCAAAGAGGACCTGAATCGGTGGAGATGGTGTGAATGGTTGGGATGGCACCAGGAATTCCATAGTAATCGTGGACGACGGCCATAATACTGGAATCATAGAGGTACCCCTCCTCTACCAGAATCGGCAAGGCCCATTCCGATTCCTTCGTAATAGAGAAAGTCGGAGCACGGTAACCGATGATGGGCACACCCCCAATATCTTCTAAAATATGTTTGGCCTGACGAATATCTTCCCTAAATGCCTCAGGCGTTTGCCCCGTAATGAGTTCATGCGCATACCCATGAGAGGCCAACTCATGCCCCGACTCCACAATGCGCCTGATTAACCCTTTGTGTCGTTCGGCCACCCAACCCAGCACAAACATCGTGGCATGAATCCCCTGCTTCTCCAGGAGATCCAGGATGAGATGAGTGTTGCGCTCTACCCGACTTTCATGCCTCTCCCAATGGCGGCGGCGAGCCACACAATCAAAAGCAGCCACCTGAAAATGTTCTTCAATATCGAAGCTCAACCCGTGAATCATGATGAATGCCCATCCTTTAAAGTGATTTCAGACCCTTTCGGTTTATCGAAGGGTACACTGAAGTCCGTTGAAGTGTAACGAGTGGCGCAGCGTGGGATCTCCCACGATTCACAAGTGGGAACTTGAAGGCATGAGGGGGTAAAGCGTGGGACGTAAGGGGTAAGGAGTGGGAAGTAAGCGGAGATTTTCTGGTGAAGTTTGATAGAGCAGACCTACGATGAAAAACACCAACACATTTGCTTCACCCTTTACCTTTCATACGGCATCTGTTCATTAAAAAATAAAAGATACATGCCTGATTACTCATGTCGAGAGGGACGGGGGGAGATTCGGCTACCGTTGCACTCTTCACCCTTTATGCCTCACGAAATATGACCCGAGCCCGACCACACGGAGTCATTCTAAAAGGTCCATCAAACTCCCTGTCAATTTCGCTTATCGCGCACCCTCTCCCCTAAACATGACACCAATGGTTCTCACAAGGATTCGTAAGTCCAAACATAACGAGAGATTTTTGACATAGTAGAGATCATATTGCAATTTGACATGCGAGTCTTCCAGCGAACCGGCATACTGGAAACAGATCTGCGCCCAGCCTGAGATTCCCGGACGAACGGTGTGTCGAAGGTCATAGTAGGGAATGGATTTGCGCAGTTCTTGCACAAAATGTGGACGCTCAGGTCGAGGGCCGACCAAGCTCATATCCCCTTTTAAGACGTTAATCAATTGAGGTAATTCATCCAATCGAAGCTTTCGAAGCCAAGCCCCCGTTTTCGTCACGCGCACATCTCCCAGGCTCGCCCACTGAATCCCTTCGGCCTCAGCATCATTCCGCATCGAACGAAATTTTAACAGGACATAGGGATATCCATGATGCCCCACTCGAGTTTGGCGATAAAAGATTGGTCCATGGGAGTCCGATTTTACCAACAGGGCTATCAAGCCAAACAAGGGGGCCAAGGCTATGAGGCCAAGAAACGCACCAAATACATCTCCAATACGCTTGAGAAACATAATGATCGGTTTTCGCCGGAATCCGGACGAAAAAATAAGAAAGCTTGGCTTAAGCTCGTCAATTGACAGGCGCCCACACTCGGTCTCATAGAGGCGATGTCCATCCACCACCTCAAGACCCATGGACTTCACATCCAATAAAGAATCAAGGGGCAACGTGCCTCGACGATCTTCCACGCAGACCGCGATCATTTCAATCTCGTTTTTTTCAGATATTTCAAACAGCTGATTGATGGTCCCAAGTACCTGGGGATTAACCAACGATGTTCCTACTAGGGAGGGATTATGCGACAAAAATCCTTTGACATCATACCGGAAAGACTGGTCGAACACTAAGACCCGTGCCAGGGCTTGAGCCAGGGGCCCGTCCCCTAAAATGAGGACCCGCTTTTTGGTCCACCGCTTTGGGGCAAATGTAAAAAAAAACCTCCTCCATGAACTTCGCATAAAAGACCCTAGCAATCTGAGGCACCCCACCTCATCACCGACACGTTCAAAATTTCCTGTAAGCCCCTGTCCGGAGATTGGATCGAGCCTCCCTGCTTTGTCCCACACCCTGTGGTATGTATTGATGCGAGCCTCATGCTCTAGCACATGCTTCGGGGCTTTCCCCAACATTCTGGAAGACGATTAAGCAGAAATTTCAAATGAAGTCAAAAGTAAAACCACCCGTTGCCCCACCGAATCTCTCACATTCAGCCTACTACTCCTCGTGGAATTTTCATTCCCGAAAAAAATTTCTCTACCCCTTGCTACCCAACGAGTAAGGAATGATGTAACTTTGCCGCACATAATAAGGCACACCTTGCGTCCAAGCATCGGTCAACACCAGTCTTGTGGGCCCTGCATGATGGATCATTTCAACAGCTTTTTGCACTGCATCCTTGGGGGTGACGCCGGACCGAACAACCATCAGGACGATTTGAGCCAATCCGCTTAAGACATTGACATCCGCCAATGGCAACACGGGGGGGGCGTCAAGAATAATAAACCGGTATCGTGATGTCACCATCTCTAGCATAGAAGAGAGATTTTGCAACTTGGCAAGGGGAACCGGATACCGACCGACATCTCCCACCGTCATGCACCACAACGGCAAATCAGGAATTTTTTGCAGACAGGATTCCAACAATCGATCAGTTCCCGAAAAATATTCTGCAACACCTGGCGCCTGATTGAGACCTAGGACCCTGTGCAAATTCGGACATTTAAAGTCACAATCAATGATGAGGGTCGGCTCATCCAAATCCCTTGCCAGGGTATAGGCAATATTCGCAGATGTGCTGGTTTTCCCCTCTCCCTTCATGGCACTCGTGATTAACACCACCTGGTTGGAAGCACCGGGATCCAGAAGATCCAACCGGGTCGCAGCCACCCGGTATTGCTCAGCCACAATGGATTTAGGCCGCCATTTGCTCACTAAATTCAACTGAGGGAGAAACTCCTCCTGAAAGGTTTTGTGGCGGTCTCCAGAGGCCCCAATTTCGGTTTCTTCCTTATCAGTGTCAGGACCGTTCCCTTTCAACAGGGAATCGACGCATTGAGACAAGGCGAGGTGCTTCCCATTGGAACCTGTCTGAGCACCCAATTCAATTGCGACCATTTTCATCGATTTCCCATAAGCCATCTTAAAACTGGGAATGGTAGCCAGGGTGGCAAGCCCTAACGACATTTCCGCCTCCTCCGAACGTCGGAAAGTCGGCCATAACAAATCCAAAAGAAAGGCGAGTCCAAAGCCCAATCCGGTCCCTACGATAAACCCGCCCACCGCAATTAATTCCCGGGGCTTTCCCTCCGGCTTGGTCGGCAAATTGGCCGGATCTAAAATACGAAATCGCTCTCCCTTTTGTCGTTTATCAAGATTTTCCGAAATCCTGGCATTTATACGATTTTCATGCAGGCGTTGATAGTGCCTCTGGATATTCTCGTAGTCCCGTTCCAGGGCAAGCAATGCCTGCTCATGATGCGGCGTGCCTTCAAGCCGCTTCTCCAAGCTTTTCATATTTCTTGAAACATCGGCCAACTGTGATTTCAACGGAGGTAGTTGAGAATTCAATTCCTTCTTGGTGTTCAGCAGCTCGGCCAGATAGGGATCGGAAGGAATCTGTTGTCCCCCCCGCACCATGGGGCGGTTCGCCAGTTCCTGCTCGGCATCCTTGATTTGTTTTTTCAAGGAAATGATATCAGGATAGGAATCCCTGTATTCACTCGCCAACTTCGCCAATTCACGGTTCAGCTCATGTAATCGCTGACTCAGAGGATCCGCTTTCCCCGGAAGGAGGGATCCCTGGGTTTTAGCCACCATCCCGGGGTTCGCCTCATAATCTAAAATGGTTTTTTCCAAGAGGTCCAACCGGGTATTGATGGAATTCATGGAATCCTGAATCCGGGTTTTTTCGAGTTGCAATCGATCGAGCGTCCTAAAATTCGCCTCTAATTGGGCAGGCAACTCTCCGACATACTTCATCCTATATTCCGACAGGGCCTTTTCTTTTTGATCTAAAGCTTCTTTTGCCGAAACAAGCTCCTGGTCCAAAAACTCCATCGCCCCTTCAATAAATTGTTCGCGAATCTTGATATTTTCATCGATATACTGAGAGGCCAACCTGGCCGTCACTTTCATGGCCACCTTCGGATCACGGTGTGCAAATGATATGTTAAAAGCCTCGATTTGCCCACCACTCCCCTTCGTTTCAATCTTAATGTTTGTGCGTAACCCCTCAATCACCCCCTCATACCCTCTGGCTTTAATATCGTCAGAATATAAGTGAAATTCTTCTATAATCTTCAGTAAACTGGTTCGGCTCAACACCTGCTGTGTCATGGTGGACACTCGGTCCGCAGTACTGCCTCCGACCACCGACGAGACATATTTTTCAGGAATTTTTTGTTGTTCAATGAGAATGACCGTTTCGGATCGATACATATCCACTTTCAGCCAAGCCAGAGTCCCACCAATGGCTATCCCCAGTATGACAAAACTTAGAATCAACCACTTTCGTCGAACAGCCAAGTCCCAAAAATCTTTGAGATATTTTTGGATGACAAGTGCAGGATCGGTATTGTTATGCGCTGCAGTAGTACCAGACATGGAACCCATGATATTCCTTCTATTGCGAGATCCCAGAATCTACCTGGCTAATCCGGTTTTTAAGCGGCATTTCGATTTACGGGACGATGACCGTATCCCCGGACCTGAGGGTGATGTTATACACTCCCCCATCCTCCGAAATAAGATCTGAATATCGAAGCGGGATCCGTGTTTCTGTGACATGACCCTTCTCATCTTTTTCCGTGCGAACGACTATGATGTTATTTCGGGAAGCGAATTGGGTAAATCCACCGGCTAAAGACATGGCCTGGAGAATCGTCGTATAGGATTTCAGTGGCAATTTCCCTGGCTTGACCACTTCTCCAACTACGAAGATATAGTAGCTATTCACCTCAATCACATTCACCGACACAGAAGGATTTTCTTTTACTGCCTTGAATTTTTCTGCAATTTTTTTGGCGACTTGATCAGCCGTCAATCCGCTGGCTACCACATCACCGATTAAGGCTAAAGAAATTTTTCCGTCCGGCCGGATCACGACCTGCCTCGATAGGTCAGGGTTTTTCCAGACGATCACTTCAATGACATCTTCAGGACCCAATACAAAGCCCTCTTCAGGGTGGCCTGGTGAAACAACCACGTCAGGTTTTAAACACCCCATACAGGCCAGAAAACCCATCAGGAGAATACACACCTTGCTACCTGTGGATGGAAAAGTATTCCTCATATGACCTCAATCAGACTAAAAAATGAGTGTTTACGGAATCAGGACCATGGTCTCAGAAGGTACGACAATCGTATCTCCGGGCTTTAACTCAACATTGTCAGCTCCCCGCAAAATAATATCATCGTAACTGACCACCAATTTCTGGGGTGCTTCGCTATCCATTCCCAATCGAAAAATGGTAATCCGACTCCGTACGGCATCCGGCGCCATTCCCCCCGCTAAGGTAATGGCTTGGATGAGTGTTGTTCGGCTTAACAAGGGTAATTTTCCAATTTTTCCGACGGCTCCCTGCACATAAAAGTAATAGCTATTCACCGCCTTGACCACAATGGCCACTGTCGGATTTTCCTTATAGGACTTGAGCTTTTGCGTAATATCATCGCGAAGTTCAGAGGTCGAGCGCCCCACTGCTTTCACATCCCCAATCAGTGGCAACGAAATTTTCCCATCCGGACGAACCATCACCTCTCTTGACAAATCGGGGTTGCGCCAAACACTGATTTCCAAAATGTCTTCCGGGCCAATGATGTAATCATCGATCACAATTAAGGCCCTTTTTTCGGCACGGCTTTCGGCTCGTTTCGCCTCTTCGGATATTGCGCCCACGTTTGAATCAGCACAAGCCAACCCGGTCAAGTTTAGAGTTAACAAACCTGTTACCAGAAAAACGACCTGGACACCCCTACGATACACACTCTCCATCATAACTCACCTCATTCCCCGTGAAAGATCCCCAAACACACTTGTTAGATAAGCTTTGCCCGTTTCTTCAACGCAATGGCCTTAACGGTATCATTCGGCCAGATTCGTAGAGGAAACTTGCCACCGATCGTTCATAGACCACGTCATTTTTCCGACTTCTCAGCTTGATCAACCGGATTGGGTCACATACAGAAATCGCTCGTTAAACTATCAATCGGTGGGCAGAGGATGAAAATTAAATACTAATAATTGATAATCTTTCATTTGTGTGACTCACAGACATGATGGCCATGGGCCTGAGAAAAGAAAATCCAAAAGAAGTCACCGGTGCCTTGAAGACCAAACGGAGGATTGACTTCTCCCAACGTACAATTGGACACAGAACGTGTCCTATGGAACTTTTCTGTAGGTCTAGATCAGAATCTTAGGTAGAACACTGTGAAGGATAACTTAGAAAGGACGAGGCATGAAGATGCGCAGAAAATTGACTGAAGAGAGATCTGGCCAATGATAGAATATTTGGTGCCCCCGACACGAATTGAACGTGCGACCCGCGGTTTAGGAAACCGCTGCTCTATCCGACTGAGCTACGGGGGCAACAAGTCTTATGTTAAAAAGCAATGGTTTTCATCTACAATCCTGGAGTGCCATATATTTATACCAGAATCTCCAGATGGTACACAGTAGACGTGAAAGGGTACCCTTTTTACCTAGTGAGAACAAGAGGACCCAGCGTATTCTTTGACCTGACATGAAACCGATCTCCAATCCCCAAAATCCTTTTGTTCCGGAAGTCCGCGATCGACTGGAGCCGCCTGCACCCGTGACTCCGGACATCTACGAAGAAACGGTGAAGACCATTCTCAGTCACAATACCAGCCCCGACCTCCCCTTTCGATGGAGCGTGAATCCCTATCGAGGGTGCTTTCATGCCTGTGCCTATTGTTATGCACGCCCCACCCACGAATACTGGGGGTTTGGATCCGGAACGGACTTCGAATCCAAACTGGTCGTCAAGGTGAATGCCCCGGCAAAGCTTCAAGAATCCTTGAACAGACGATCCTGGCAAGGGGAATTGATTGTCTTTTCAGGAAATACCGATCCTTACCAACCTCTAGAGGCCACATACAAACTCACCCGATCATGTCTACAAGTCTGCGCAGAATTCCAGAATCCCGTCGGACTCATTACGAAATCAGCCCTCATCGTGCGAGATATTGAGGTGCTGCAAGAGTTGCGTGACAAGGCATGGGTGCGGGTTTATTTGAGTATTCCCTTTGCATCAGATGACATTGCACGGAAGGTTGAACCGCAAGCCCCCTCAATTTCGAAACGGTTTGAGACATTAGAATTCTTGTCAAAAGCCGGGATTTCAACCGCAGTCTCGATTGCCCCTGTGATTCCAGGATTAAATGAACACGACATTCCACAGATTTTATCCCGAGCCCGGGATGCCGGAGCCCAACATGCCGCCTATATCCTGCTTCGTCTCAACGACAACGTGGAACAGGTGTTCGTTGAACGGATGACATACCATTTCCCCGATCGAATCCAAAAAATCCTCGCTCGCCTCAAAGAGGTTCGGGAAGGGCAGGTCGGAGAACGCACCTTTTTCAAACGCCATGTGGGTGAGGGGAAAACGTGGGATGTCATTGCCCAACTATTCGAGACCGCCTACCGGAAACAGGGTTTTCAGGACAGGTCCGATACCCCCATTCCCTCGACCTTTCGACGGCCCGGACCCACACAACTCTCTTTGTTTGAAGATCCTCCCTGCTAACCCCATCAGCCGACAAGTGGTTTGGCAAGACCCTGAGTCCTTCAGTACAATCCTTCTCTGACAATTTTTGCTTGCTCACTCAAAACCAAAGGACACACCCCATCTCATGATTCTTTCCTATTATGATCGGCCCTCACCTCTTTGGCGGTGCCTGGCATTCACCCTGCTCACCATCACTCTTATCGGATGCAGCGAAGACAAAACGCCCTGGCAACTCCACACGGAACAAGGCACGACCCTCATGGAACAAGGGAAGTTTCCGGAAGCTGAGCAGGAACTCCAGGCGGCGCTCGAACTGGCAGAACAGTTCGAAGGCCAGGACCCTCGCCTTACCCAGTCCATCACCAATCTCGCGATTCTACATAATGCGAAAGGTGAGCCGGAACAGGCTGAAACCATGCTTTTGAAAGCTGTGGCCATTCAAGAACAAGGCCCCAAACCTCAATCGGCCGAATTAGCCGCCAGCCTCAGTAATCTTGGCGCATTGTATGTCACCCAACAGAAATTCGACCAGGCTCAAACCTCATTTGAACGAGCCTTGGCCGTTCGGGAACAGGCACTGGGCCCTGATAACCCGGAGGTCATCCGTGACCTGGAGAACCTGGCCGCACTCTTTGTCCGGCAATCCCACTATGCCCAGGCGGAACCCTATCTGAAGCGAGTCCTCGACAGTCGGGAAAGAACCGCAGGGCCGGAAGCGCCTGAACTCATTGAGCCACTTAATAATCTCGCGCTCCTACATCGAGCCCAGGAACAGTACGACCAGGCAGAGGCGTTATTACTCCGGGCCTTAGCCCTCAAAGAGAAGCAAATTGGCCCCACCAACCCTCATCTCCTTGGAGGCTTGAATAATCTCGCGCTGCTTTACAGTACGGCTAAACAATTTCCACAGGCGACGCCTGTATTGGAACGAATGCTGACTATTAGCGAAGAGGGGTTTGGCAAGGAACACCCCCGGGTTGCCATTATCCTCAATCAATTGGGAGAAATTCACAGACTACAGTCCCAACCCGAGCAAGCCATCCCCTTGATCCAGCGCGCCATTGCCATTATAGAAAAAGCAGAAGGACCGGAACACTCAAGCCTGACCGGCCCTCTCAATAATTTAGCGCTACTGTATGTCACTACAGGACAATATGAAAAAGCTGACCCCCTGTTTCAACGAACCATCACCCTCACGGAACAGACCATGGGGAAAGACCATTTCCGGGTCGAACGAGCACTCAGAAATTACACCGCCCTTTTACGAAAAATGGGTCGTACCGAAGACGCCGTCACGCAGGAAACCCGGGCCAATGCCATTCACGAAAAAAATAATCCTCCAGTAACTTCTTCTCCGGGCTAACCCATCATCCTCCACACATTCGTGACCCGGACCTTCACCCTCAGCGGATTCTGACCATCTCCCTGCCCTTCCCCACATCGATGCGTCCCGTAAGGGGCGCATCGTGACGCCTGTCTAGACCCCATCCGCAACGATATGGTCATCACCAGGTACCCCCAATCCCATGTAAGGTGCGCCAGACCTGAAATATGTGGAAAAAGATAATCCCCAAAATTATTTCCTTTAAGCAGGATACGTCGGGAACCGAACAGAGTCTAGAGAGGATTCACTTCTCGAATGTCAGGGTGACTCTGTCGCCTACCAAAATGTGATGCGGCGTAAGGATACAGACAAAGAACAGCATTGCATTCTCTGACATAACCAATACTGGCCCGTGAGAGGGTAGTGGTTCTGATGATGTGATAGAAGAAGGAGACACGGGGGGTGCGACACAAAAAATTAAAATATCTGGCTAAACTTGCGTTGTTAGTTTTGATGGGTGTCTTCGGAAGCTTCCTGATTTCCGAAGCCGGGCTTCGTCTGATGAACATCTCGTATCCGGTCTTTCACGGTTTTGACCCTGTTAGGGGGCGAATTCTTGAACCGGGGATGGAAGGGTGGTTTCGTTATGAGGGAAATGCCTATGTTAAAATTAACTCTGCTGGATTTCGAGATGTCGAGCATCCCCTTCAGAAGCCAAAGGGGACATATAGGATCTTGCTTCTGGGCGACTCCTATACGGAGGCGAGGCAGGTTAGCTTAGAGAACACCTTTGGGAGAAAAGTCGAACAACAACTTCAATCCTGTGAACGGTTGCTCCCTCACAAAGTAGAGGTGATTAATTTTGGTGTTCCGGGGTATGGAAACGCCGAAGAATTAATCACGCTTCGGTCCCGTGGTTGGGCCTATGACCCCGACCTCGTCCTGACCATGTTTTTTAGCGGGAATGATCTCATCGACAATTTCCCCCGGGCGGAGTTGCGTGAACCTGAGTATATTCCTCGTCCGTACTTTCATTTTGATCAGGGAGAGTTGAAACTGGCATACAACTATCAAGAATGGTCTCCACCGCTTCTCAAATATCAACTGCTCCTTTGGGGCGTGCATAACTTTCGAACCTTGGAATTGCTCAACCAAGCCAACCGGGTGCTGGCGGCACGACAAATTAGGGACAGTCAAGAAAACGTCTCCAGCAACACAGGTCTCGCAGACTTTGTCTATGCTCCACCCCAGACACCGATTCATCGTGAGGCGTGGGACATTACCGAAGCCATTCTGAAATTAATGCATAAGGAAGTCCTGGAGCATGGCGCAAAGTTTTTTCTGGTCACCACCACCAGCCCTGATCAAATTGACCAGGAAGGTAGGCTATTGTTGCAGGAGCGCCTGGATGCCAAAAAACTGGATTACCCGGAGCAACGACTCCGAAAACTTGGCGAAACCGAGGGATTTCCCGTGCTCAATCTGTTATATGATTTTCAACAATATGCGGAGCAACATGACGTGCATCTTCACGGATTCCCGAATACAAAACTTGGGGCGGGACATTGGAATGAAAAGGGTCACGATTTAGCCGCCAAATTGATGTCAAAACGGATATGTGAGGATCCTTCCATTCTATAACGACCTCATCAACGCCTCACGATACCTCTGGAGATGTGTCTAGAGATGAAGTCCAGTCTGTGGGGCGCGAGACACTTTCCTCTACAGGCTCTCCCGTCAAGCAGCCAAGAGATCACCTGCTCGCCGTCTATCATCAACTCGTTCATTGCCACTATTCACATGACCTTTACGGTCCCATCCTTCCAAGGCATCAGAGTCCATACCTGGGTAAGATCGTCATCTCAGCTTTCATGCCGCTGTCATGTTTTCAATCTGACTTACACTCTGATGAGAAACGTGAATTTCCCTTGACACTTTTTCGACAATCCCCTATGGTTGCACCTCAAGGCTGACATCGCCGACAACATCTTGGAGCTTTTTCTCCAGATCGGATTGACCACAGGCCGGATGATGAACCGTCACGCTTCTCTCTCTTTCTTGCGCTCTCCCACAATCGTTCTCAGTGCCATGGTTCTGGTCGCCTTCACACAAGGCTGTACGACGAACCTCAAACCGATTCAAGATTTCGCAAACCTGTCGGCAGAGTCGGCTCAATACACGACACTGGTGGATGAATACCTGGAGTTTCCAAATCGGCAAAAACGGTATCAACCCCCAAATCGACATGCCAATCTTGACGCCATGGCCCAGGACCGTGCAGCACAAGAATCGGCCCTCCTCCTCCGCCAATCAATTATTGAGACATACATGAAATCCCTGGGACGTCTGGCGGCTGATGAAGTTGTCGATAATACCGAAGAACTGGCGAACCTCTCCGCTGCCTTAGAGTCTCAGACACCCACCAGTCCAGAAGAGGCAGAAGCGTTTAAAAAAATAGCCGGCATCGTGACCACCGTGGCGGTGAAACGATGGCGGCAAGATCAACTTCAGAATCTCATCGAACAAGCCAACACGCCAATTCAACAGGTACTCGAATCCTTACACCGCATCGTGTCAGACGGATTTGGCGGAGATCTTCAAACGGAGGAAGCCTCGATCCAAAATTATTACACGACCCTGACCATGGAATCACAAGACCCGGCAGGCAAAGCAGCGTTAGCCGAATGGAAAGACTTCAGGTTGTCCCAGGTACATGAACGGTCAGAAGCCGTCCAAACTTACGGAAAGGTCTTGGACAATATTTCTCAAGGACACCAACGGCTTTTCGATCAACGTCAGAATTTGACCAAAAAAGAGGTTCTTCAACAGGTTGGGAACTCGGTCAAAGACCTTCGATCACTGCTGGAAACCATTAAAAAACTGTAAGCGAGGATCGTGATGCCCCTGAGCGCTGAAGACGCCTTTGAGTTATCCAAACAATTCCGTGAACTCGGGATCAACTTGGGAAATTACCGGTTTGCCAACTGGAATAATCTGACCCCGACACAGCGGCGTGATTTAGAAGATGAGGAATGGTCCCTCTTGAATTCCTCTTCGGACATGACCGCAAAAGCGGTGGGATTGGCCTTGGAAGAATCTGAGATCACGACCCAAAGCATTAAAAGTTCGATCAGCAAAGCCAAACGAGCGATCAAAAAGCTGGAAAAGGTTGGTGAAGTTATCAAAGTAGCCACTGCCACCGTTGGACTTGCTGCCGCCATTGTAGCCAAAGACCCTGGCGCCATTGCGAAAAATGCGAAACTTGTCCTCGAAGCAGCCGACGCATAGCCTGCCCTGCCCAATCATTCCAATTGCCTCAAAATATTATTTACCGGGTCACCGTCGATTGCATCAGACTATTGGCGTGGGGTGGGGAAAAACCCTGGAAGCCCCTATGCCGCTCGGCAAGTTCGAGGACGGAGAATGCCTTCCCATTGACCTGCTCGGGAACCGTAAAAATCTGCCGTAAATCTCCTCCCCGCTCCCCAACAATCTGTCCCGCAAACATCACCCCTTTGGCAGTGAGCCGTTGAATGCTGGCTTCAATATCCGCCACGCGCACCGCAATATGGTGTAATGTTCGGTCCCCAAATTGCTTCACCCATGCAGGGATAATACTGGTCTTTCCCCGTTCACCATCATATGCCTGATCCACAAATAACGCGGGGCACCCAGGCGACCTATAGACTTTGGCCCACCAATCGTCATACTCCAGCGTTTCAGCATAGGCATATCCCAACAACAGAAATTCCTCAGCGCGTGGATCGATTGAACCAGTGCGTATCGTGATATGATCGACCACCGGAAACAAACCGATGCCAATCTCATCCAAAGCCTGACTCATCATGTTGGCCGCAGGATTTCTGGCGACATAATCATCAATATAGCGAGTGATGACCTGTTCAAGTTCGATCCCCTTCTTCATAACTTTTCCTCCCGGTTAGTCAATGGAAAATGCGATGCCTTGCGCCAACGGCAAATCAATTCCCCAATTAATCGTATTGGTTTGCCGACGCATATAGGCTTTCCAGGCATCAGAACCGGCCTCCCGCCCCCCGCCTGTTTCTTTCTCCCCGCCAAAGGCGCCTCCAATCTCCGCCCCTGACGTGCCGATATTCACATTCGCAATCCCACAGTCGCTTCCTTGCCCGGATAAAAATTGCTCGGCGTGCCGCACATGTAAGGTAAACAATGAAGACGACAACCCTTGTGGCGCTTGATTTTGGAGGGTAATCGCGTCGTCCAAGGAGGCATACGGCATGACATACAAAATCGGCGCAAACGTCTCTCGCTGCACCACCTTCCACTGATTCTCAGCACGTACGATCGTCGGCTCAACAAAAAACCCGGGGCCCTCGATCACACTCCCGCCACAGAGAACCTGGCCACCATCCTGCACTACTTCTTCAAGAGCAATACGAAATTCCTCCAAGGCCCGCTCATCGATCAGCGGCCCCATCAACACCCCTTCGTCCAGCGGATTACCCACCCGGACCTGCTGATAGGCCTGAAGCAGACGTTCCAAGACCTCCTCATACCGTGTCTCCTGCACAAACAACCGGCGGGTGGTCGTGCATCGCTGCCCGGCCGTGCCCACAGCCCCAAAGACAATGGCAGGAATGGCCAGATCCAAGTCGGCCGTCTCATCGACAATCACGGCATTGTTCCCGCTCAGCTCCAACAGGCTACGCCCTAATCGTTGGCCCACGACTTTCGCAACCTTTTTCCCCACGGGTACAGAACCGGTAAATGAAATCAATGGCAAGCGTTCATCAGCCACCATCGTCTGCGCCAATTCAACCTGGTCCGTAATGAACACAGAAAAAATTCCCGGAACACCTTGTTCCTTCATCACCTGGTTACAGATATGCTGAACGGCTAACGCACAGAGGCCAGCCTTGGGAGAAGGTTTCCACACCACCGTATCGCCGGCGATGGCGGCTAGAAACGCATTCCACGCCCATACGGCAACGGGAAAATTAAAAGCCGTGATCACCCCCACCACGCCGAGTGGATGCCACTGTTCAAACATCCGGTGCTGTGGCCGTTCGGACTGCATCGACAGACCATACAGCATGCGGGATTGCCCCACCGCAAAATCCGCCATATCGATCATCTCCTGCACTTCGCCGTCGCCCTCGGCCTTGATTTTTCCTACCTCCATCGACACCAGGGAACCCAGCGCATCTTTTTTCGCCCGCAGGGCATCACCGATCAACCGCACCACCTCCCCGCGCTTCGGAGCGGGAACTTGCCGCCACTCCCGATATGCCCGTTGCGATTCCTGAACGAGGGCGTCGTAATTCGCCCCGGAGCACCGGCTCACCTGAGCCAGAACCTGTCCGGTTGCAGGATTCACCGAATCCAACAAGCCTTCGCTCGTGGTGGCCACCCATCCCCCAGGGCCGGAACAAGCCCCGGCATTCACCGCTCTCAGCCCTAATTCATGAAAGACATCCATTACGCACCTCACCTCCTCTCACGTCCCAAAATATTCACAAATGCGAATTTTCCGGATCAAAGAACTTCCCGAACCGGTTGGCCAGGATTGAGGGGATATCAAAGGTCTCCTGCGTCACAAAACCCCGATAGCGCTCGGGACGGTCGAAAACAAGATCCACCACACTGCACATCCCGGCTGCCGTCGTCACCTGAATCGCAGACCACAATTTACCGGCAATCGTATGTGGATAGATTTTCTGCACAAAATTTTCTTCATACAGCTCTCCTTTTCGAAGACCCGTCACCGACGTATAGATCAGGACCACATCCTGCAAGGTCTTCGGCACGGCCTTTTCCAAAATTCGCTTCAAGGTCTCCCGGTCATCATTGAGTTTCAGATCATTCATCAGCAGATGAATTTTTTTACAGTGGCCGGGATAGCGCAGGGTCTTATAGTTCATTGTCCGGACCTTACCTGCATAGGTATCCGCCAACGTCCCCAGCCCACCCGAGGTATTAAAGGCCTCGTATAACAGGCCATCGATCGAAATGGTTTCGTATCCTTCGAGTGGCAGCAACGGCACTTCCTGGCTATTCTCAATCCCATAGCACGTATTGCCGTATTCATTAATCAAGCCGTCCGTCGACCACGTCAGCGAATATTTCAATACGTTGCTCGGATTTACCGGCAAGGCTCCTACACGCATCTTCACCATGTCTACGGTATCGAAACGAGTCATCAATTCATGCGCAACAATACTGATAAATCCTGGCGCCAGGCCACATTGCGGAACAAATGCCTTCTGTGCCCCTTCACTGACATTTTTGATGCCTTTGGTGACTTCTACATCTTCAGTCAAATCAAAATAATGAGCGCCGCAAGTGCGGGCCATCTCTCCAACCGCGAGATTACAATAATACGGAAGACTGGAAATGATTCCATCCGGTTCGACTAACTCAATAAATTTACTCAGAGCTTTCGAGTCTTGCACATCGACGGAAGACACCTGAAAATGCTCATGCACAATTTCCTTTTTCAGGCGCACAACCACCTCGGGATCCATATCTCCCAGACATACTTCAAAGTCTCCACACTCAACTAATAACGTGGCAATCAGCGACCCTATTTTTCCCCCTCCAAGAATACAAATTTTATCCATACCTACCCCTTTTCCAAAAAAACACCTTCTTTCATTATTTTACTCCTTTTTGACACTCATGGTAGTAGCCTTGAAGCTGACAGAAGAAAATTTTTCCATACAAAAAACGAACCCTCGCAGAGACCGAAACATGTAGATGGGAGAAACATGGCATTGACAGCTGAATTAATCCAAGATAGCGTCATTCAAGTTCGGTTTCCAAGAAATAAAATCTGATGAATTCCTCTGTCACCATGTATTCCGACTCTGTTTGTCTGTAATGATTTTTCTCGGAACATCTCATTTCCTAAATAGCCGCCAACGAGTCGTTGACTATCAAATGGATGCCGCATGAACTGCGTCAGGATACTCAACCCTCGTTACGACCGGACAGGGAATACCTTGAAAGGGTGTGGCGGCATTCGATCTATCCCATGGCCGAACGGTTGGGTATTCGCATCAAACTTCCGAACATTTCCCCTCAACCCCATACTGGTCTGGCATTTGAAGGGTATCAATACGCACTTAGTCAGAGACAGGGGCCGGCGTATACTCACCGAATGTTTACCGCATTCTTCCAGGAAGAACGCAACATCGGAGAACTCTCGGTACTCACAGAGATGGCAGAGGAACTGAGATTGGGGCCATTGGATTTTAAACACGGGCTAGAATCAAGAAAATATCGGGAACGCCACCGACAGGCTCTCCGGCACGCACAAGAAGAGATGCATATCACAGTCGTTCCGACCGTCTTAAGGGGCAGCCACAGACTTGAGGGACTACCCTCTCTTCACAACTTCGATTATTTCTGAGAAAGATTGAAGACTGAGCATTACAAAAAGCAGAGAAAGTGATGGACGTGAAAAGGACGAAAAGAATGGTGGCAGGCTTGGTTGCCGGGATCTTACTCTGGGGACCCGTTTTCTGCTTTGCAGGCTCGGAAACGATTCAAGATTTTCGACTGTGGACTCCTGTGTATGTCAACTTTCCTATCTCTGGTCCGGTGAAAGGGTACCTGGAGGCCAATCCACGATTTTCCGACGATGCCTCACAAATTAACCAGCTCCTTCTTCGACCGGCTATCGGGTATCAACTCACGACCAACATCTCGCTCTGGCAAGGGTACGCCTGGGTTGCCAATTATCAACCGAGCTACACCCAGGAACATCGGATATTCCAGCAACTCATCTACAACAACAAATTTTCAACATTCACATTATTCAGCCGGTCCCGTCTCGAAGAACGGTGGATCCAACACGCCATCGGAACAGCCGTTCGCGCTCGAACCATGCTTCGAGGAACGTTCCCGCTGCCAGCCTCCCCTGCCATCGCAATCGCCGTCTATGATGAAATTTTTGTGAACCTCAATACTATTCGTCAGGGGCCTGAAGCCGGCTTCGAACAGAACCGGTTTTTCCTGGGCCTCAACTACACCTTCTCCCCCAACCTCAATGTGGATGCGGGTTATCAACTACAGATCATTAACACGCCCCTTTCGGGTACAGTCAACCAGGCTAACCATATTCTTCTTCTGCAGTTCTTTATCAATCTATAAAATTTCTCACGGCTATCCAAGTGAGGTTAGTTAGCCATGATGGTGTCCAATAGCCCCTCTGACGAATGCCAAAATGGTATCCTGAAAAACGCGTTTCTCAGTCTTTTCTCTACCCCAACTTTTGTGATGATCAGCTTAGAATAATTGAGGTTTATTATGGAGCAGCTACATGTTTTACCCTATATCCTCTTTAATATATCTTCCTCTAAGATGCACCACCTTTGAAAATCCAATTGGTACATATAATTTTTTCCCGAAACCACACACCTACTGTGGAGTAAACTCGAAAAACTGGGAGTCAGGTGGGCACACCTGATCTTGTCCAGCCACCCAAGGAGGGGTAAACCCTATGAAGAGGATTTGGATTTCAGTCCGAATACCACAAGGCATAGTGTATGACCCGACAAATACCCCCCTTGAATTTTGCAGCCAGGATTACGGTCACCCTTGTCTTTTTCCTCATCGGATTGTTCGCTAGCCCTGTTTTCTCGGCTTCTTCCATCCAACTAACCTGGATCGCGAGTCCGGAGCCTGACCTGATGGGCTATTATGTGCATATGGGCACATCCCCCAGGTCTTACCACGCCACGAAAAATACCGGCCTCAACCCGTCATATGTTTTCCAAAACCTGCCAGAAGGACTCACCTACTATTTTACGGTCACGGCATTTGATCAATCGGGAAACATCAGTGCACCTGCGGAGGAAGTGGCTATTACACTTCCAACACAGAACACAAACCCGAATCCTCATAAAAATCAGGACCTGAATGGGGACGGGAAGGCCGACCTGGTCTTTCGAAACACGAAAACCGGAGAGGTAGTCGTGTGGCTGCTCAATGGCACGAGCGGCACGGCCACAGGCATTCTGGGCCAATTACCAACAGAATGGGCCCTGAGGGGAGCAGGCGACGTGAATGGAGACGGGAAGGCCGACCTCATTTGGCGCAATGACACGAGCGGCGCGGTGGCAATCTGGTTGATGAATGGCTTGACCATCACCTCGACCAGCTTTCCCGGCAGCGCGCCGGGGGCTTGGGATATTCAGGCCGTCGGGGATCTCAACGGCGATGGCAAAGCCGATCTCGTCTGGCGCAACACCCTTGATGGCAACACCGCCATATGGCTCCTGAATGGGACCGCGAGTGTTTCCGCTGGTTTTCCTGGGGGTGTCTCGTTAGGATGGGAGATCGCCGCAGTGGGCGATGTAAATGCGGATACCAAGGCAGATATTATTTGGCGAAATGCCACGAGCGGTGCAGTGGCCCTGTGGCTGATGGATAGCTTGACCATCACCTCGACCAGCTTTCCCGGCAGCGCGCCGAAGGTTTGGGATATTCAGGCCGTCGGGGATCTCAACGGCGATGGCAAAGCCGATCTCGTC
>CABVRQ010000026.1:39611-48086 GCA_902500695.1 uncultured Nitrospira sp.
TTGGGATATTCAGGCCGTCGGGGATCTCAACGGCGATGGCAAAGCCGATCTCGTCTGGCGCAACACCCTTGATGGCAACACCGCCATATGGCTCCTGAATGAAACGGCAATCGCCTCTTCAGGCTTCCCGGCAGCAGTATCAGTGGCATGGCAGATAGCGGGAGCAGAAGATGTGAATGGAGATGGTAAGGCCGATATCATCTGGCGGAACAGCAACAATGGAGCTGTGGCGGTATGGCTGATGAACGGGGTAACCCTAACCTTTACGACTTTTCCCGGTTCCGCTTCCACGGACTGGGAAATTCAGTAATTGCCAATAAAAAACACTCGACCACTCCACGGAATGGCCTCATGGGCAACCTCACGAAGAGAATTTAACAAAAATCCCCTCCCCGCTTCCCTCGCATAAAAAATTTTCTCCCCGATCTGGAAGAATTCTCTCGTCTACATTATATCTTCGTCAAAACGACATCCAGCATTCTATCCATCCTGTGGGACGCAAGGCTTTCGAACACCATAAGAAATATCCCTTCGTCCATTCTGCCCAGTAGTGATAATCGTGATTCTGTCTGCCATTCAACTCGTTACACCTGCTCGCTGTTGGCAGCACGTCACTTGCCAGGCATAGTCTTTCCCAAGAAAAGTGGTGCGCAGTTTTTTCTCACACCAAAAGAGGATGTTCGGCGTAGCCACCAAGCTGGTGTGAGCATGTGCGAATCAGCAGATAAAATTGATGCTAACAATCCAAACCCTCTGGAGAACAACCTGTGGGCATGACGGTACTTGTCGTTTTTTATTTTTCTTGGTTGCAGTTGCCAGCATTGTCCATCATCCGGACAATGCAAAAATTTCACCAATGGAGTATTGATCGAATCAAAAATTGTTATGAAAATTGCCAAATTTCAACCGTAGACATTAGGCATGGCCACGAAGACATTCAGCTAAGAGCGTGCCCTTCCGTCCCCTCCTTTGCTAACCAGGTTTAATTTCCTTGCCTTATTCCCATGATCATTCTGCTCGGTTTTTTTATATTTTCCGATTTTCCTCTGCATAGATTTTCCCTCCCCCCAATGTTGTCTTCTCTAAAGTTTTCCCTTACTTCTCCGAAATGTTCGGCAGACCGTTTAGGGGTGTAGATAACGAAAAATGGAAACGGTGGATTAGAAAAAAGTTGACCAATTCATAAAATCCTTTTCCCGAAACGGCACACCTACTGTGAAGTAGGGTCGCAAAGCCAGGAGTCAGGGACCCACCCCTGATCGTCCGGCTACCGAAGGAAGACGTCAATCGCAGGGGGAGAAGGGGATGAGGGCGTTGATCCGAATACGACAAGGAGTCGAGTATGGTCAAACATCTGCTTCCCCTGGGTTTCGCAAGCACGCATTTGGTAGGCCTGACACTACTTCTCGTCGGATTCCTCGCTAGCCCCGCTTTCTCCGCTTCTTCCATCAAACTGACCTGGGACGCAAATCCGGAACCGGACCTGATGGGATATTATGTGTATATGGGGACATCCCAAGGGTCCTATCACACCACGAAAAATGCAGGCCTCACCCCATCGCACATCTTTCAGAACCTTCCGGAAGGAAGCACCTATTATTTTACGGTCACGGCATATGATCAAACAGGAAATATCAGTGAACCCGCGCAGGAAGTGGCAATCGCTATTCCAACTCAGGGTGGGAGTGGCCCACTTCCCGATACCACGCCCCCCACGATAACCATAATGAGTCCGCAAAGTTCCGCACCCCTAAGCGGCACAATTACCGTGTCGGCCACAGCCTCAGATAACATTGGGGTGGTGGGTGTACAATTCAGAATCAATGGAAACAATCTGGGGCCAGAAGATACCACTAAACCCTTCTCGCTATCCTGGGATACCACCACCGTGTCAAATGGCTCTTCCACTCTCACAGCCACAGCCCGCGATGCCACAGGCAATACGACCACAGCAACACCAGTAACCGTTATCGTATCCAATACAACCTCTCCTGCATTAACAATATCCAACCTGACCGTCGCCAGCAGGCAATCCTATGTCGTGCCCCCAGCAGCCCTCCAAGTTGGGGCCACGGTGTATATTGACCGCTCTTTTACGTTTACGACAGTACCCGCAAGCGTGGAGGGAGCCGCCTTTATACGGACCGCCAACAATGACAAAGCGGCCACGAACGCCGGATTTCTCAGCTTCAATGTGAATCAACCAGTGACGGTCTATGTCGCCCATGACGTTCGTATTACCTCCAAACCCTCTTGGTTGACGACCTTTACTGATACTGGCAAGGACCTTGCCACATCGGACGCCACCCTCCACCTTTTCGCTCGGGCCTTCCCCGTCGGGACCATTACCCTTGGTGGCAATGCCGGTAGTGATTTGAGCATGTATTCCGTCATCGTCCAACGACAGAACACGAATCAAAGCCATCTCAATAATCATGACCTGAATGGGGACGGCAAAGCCGACCTCATCTGGCGAAATACCAAGACAGGCGAGGTGGCCGGATGGCTGCTCAATGGGGCGAGTGTCGCAGCCTCGGACATTCTGGGCCAATTGCCCATTGAATGGGCCATAAGTGGAGTGGGCGATCTAAATGGGGATGGCAAGACCGACCTTGTCTGGCGCAATAACACCAGCGGCGCGGTGGCCGTATGGCTGATGGACGGGTTGACCATCACCTCCACAGGCTTTCTCGGCACCGTCCCTACGAGTTGGGGCATTCAAGCCATCGAGGATATGAATGGTGACGGCAAGGCCGACCTCCTTTGGCGCAACACTACTGATGGCAACACCGCAATATGGCTTATGAATGGGACGGCGATTGTTTCCACTGGTTTCCCGGCTGGTGTCTCGTTAGGGTGGCAGATCGCCGGGGTGGGTGACGTGAATGGGGATGGTAAAGCCGATGTCATTTGGCGTCATGATACCAGCAGCACGGTGGCAATCTGGCTGATGAACGGCTTAACCATCACTTCTACCGGCTTTCCGGGCAGCGTCCCGACGACTTGGGGCATCCATGCCGTCGGGGATGCCAATGGCGATGGCAAAGCCGATCTCTTCTGGCGCAACACCACAGACGGCAATACCGCGATATGGCTCATGAATGGAACAGCGATTGCCTCCTCCGGATTCCCGGGGACAGTATCGGTGGCATGGCAGATAGCAGGAGCGAATGATGTGAATGGGGATGGTAAAGCCGATGTTATCTGGCGCAACCCCAGCAATGGAGGTGTGGCGGTATGGCTGATGAACGGCTTGACCATCACTTCCACGGGTTTTCCCGGGACCACTTCCGCAGACTGGGAAATTCAGTAGTACGAAAATTACAGCACAAGAATGACAACGCTACCTGGCCTCGTGCACAACCTGGGGAATGGACTCCCGAAATTTTCCAATCAGGGAGGACGAGGCTAGACCTTTGCCTCATATGATCCGGCAATAATAATAAGGCAACTGCAGAAGGGGCAAAGCAGCACGTTGGTCCCTCTCACAAACAACAATCACGCTTACCAGCTCATCATCTGAAATCACCTCTCTCCCACTCTTCAGAAATTTTCACCCCGGCCCCGGCTTCTACACTATTTGCAGACTTCTAATTCTATCTTAGGCCTGAAACGCGGCCATTTCGAGCACATCGGAAAACCTTTCCTACTCCATCATGCACAACAGGGAAAATCGGAAATCAATCTCGCCTCAATTTTGTCATTCATTCCAGCCCTTAGCAGAAAGCGACCTGCAAGACATCGCCTTTCCCGCGATAGCATTCCCTGAAGCAATCATTAAGGCGGATATATTTTCTCGTTCCGCAAGGAAGGGACCTACTTGCAATCAGGAAGAATGCAGGAAAAGTCCTCTCCGTGACCGATGCCACATTGCGTTCCCATTCGAAATGAAAAATAGAGCCCAATTCCTTCCCCAGGAGAGATCGCGCAATATTATTCTACTTAGCAGGTGTCGTGACTTTTTGTTTCTAATGTTCCCGATTTTGACATCAAATTTTCTTTGGACAAAGAGATGTAAAAAACTCAGGAACGAGCCTCATTTCTTTACCTCAATTGCATTTTCATCTCGTTGGTTTTTAGATTTTTCTCTCATAAAATATTTGTACTTCCACAACGCTGCTCTCTCTAAAGTTTTTCTTTACAGGTCCGATATAGTTCGGCAGACCGTTTGGAGGTCTAGGTAACAAACCAGAGCAACAGACGGTAGCAGAAACGTCCGCCATTTCATGAAATCCTCTTCCCGAAACGGCACACCTACTGTGAAGTAGGGTCGCAAAGCCAGGAGTCAGGGACCCACGCCTGATCGTCCGGCCACCGAAGGAAGACGTCATTCGCAGGGGGAGGAGAGGATGAGGACTTCGGTCCGAATACCACAAGGAGTCGAGTATGACCCAACACATGATCCCCCTGAATTTTACCAGCAAAAATATTGCCGGGCTTGCATTCTTTTTCATCGGATTCTTCACTAGCCCCGCTTTCCCGGCATCTTCCATCCTAGTAAGTTGGGACGCAAGTCCGGAACCGGATTTAATGGGATACAATGTGTATATGGGGACATCCCAAGGATCCTATCACACCACAAAAAATACCGGACCCAACCCATCATACGTGTTTCAGAATCTGCCGCAGGGAATCACCTATTATTTCACAGTCACGGCATATGATCAGACGAACAACGAAAGCCTCCCCTCAGAAGAGGTGAGTGTGAAAATTCCCGATATCACTATGCCGACAACGCCTGGCAATCTCACGTTGAATTCAACATCCAACACTCAAGTGTCCTTTTCATGGACAGCCTCCACCGATAACGTCGGCGTGACCGGCTATGATGTAGCCCGGAATAATGTGGTCATCGGGCAATCCTCAACCAATGCTTATGTGGATAAAGCGACCAGTCCGGGCATGACCTATTACTACACCGTGAAGGCGCGGGATGCCAACGGGAATGTGTCTGCATGGTCGGCTCCCCTACAGTTCACTCCTTCCCAGGTGTTAGCTCAACTGAATGTGTCGGTTAGTGGAAATGGAACTATTGTCTCAACCCCAAATAACATTAATTGCCCAAAACAAAGTTGCTCAGCCAGCTACCCAAATCAAACCGTGGTGACGTTGACCCCTATATCAGGAAATGGTTGGACATTTTCTGGATGGTCCGGCAGCTGTACCGGAACTGCAGCTTGTTCCGTAACATTATCGGGAAACAGGACCGTTAACGCCAATTTCACAAAGGATACCCAGGCCAGATCTGTCAAAGACTCTAGAAATGCTGGAAGACACAGGCGAACGAGATAACTCACAAGCTTCTCCATTCCCTAGGTGCTGTGCATGACTAAAAATTTATCCGAGATCTTGTCGATGGCAATAAACAAGACCTTTGACGGTTTCGGATGGCCATCCGGTGGATTCAAAATTGAGGGGTCCGGTCCGGAATACCAGAAAGGACTTTAGCTGGTGTAACGAACCGGACGTCTCCGCGCGGATGGCGGATGATAGATGAGTAAGGCAGTCCAACCGGCCACTACATTCTGAATGTTTTTTTTGAAAAACGACTTCCCCTTCAGAAAAGTCTCGCAACAGCCCATTAGTATTTTTGTTCATGCCACACGCTCAGTCCGCACACCCATTCCAACCGATTCCTTAAGCCAAAAGTCAGGGTCCAATCGGTTGAATTGAACAATTTCGAATTCGGCCTCGTCCTTTTTCTTCCTCCCAGAGGCTATCTGAGACTATTCTAAATTTGTCTCTTGTCGGTTTATTTGTTATTACGTATAGACGACTTCAAAAGCTTTTTTTGAGAGATTATAGATTTCCTAGTGCATTTACCGTTTCCACTATGAGATAGAAACATAGGACGATTTCAATTTAATTTCTTCAACCCCGAGCGAACTATCATTTTTTGTTTCGTCCCGATCACAGGATGTTCTGTGGCCCTATGACAATGCAACGGGAATGACAATATCAAGGGAATTAATTCACCAAGCATGCAAGAAAAACGAGAACGATGTCAGGCCAGTAGGCACGACGTAAAATCTGGCGAAGGCAAAAACTCAGTCAATGCGCCTTTCAAGACACGAATAGGAGGTCAAAGACAGTATGGCTAAACTGATCGAGCAACCCACAAGGATTAAACCTGCAGGGAACAAACCCAAACTCATCGACGAATTTATCGGAAGGGTGAATTGCGATACAGACCAAATCAGCATCGCGCGCATGCAAAGTCCTTCCGGCTGGGAAGAGCCTGGGCAGACGCCTGAATTTGATGAATATACCCTGGTCCTTTCCGGGCAATTACGAGTGGAAACTAAAGAAGGGGTAATTGAAGTGAATGCGGGTCAGGCGGTCATCGCCTATCGCAATGAATGGGTGCGGTATAGCACCCCCGGTCCTGAGGGGGCAGAGTATATCGCGGTGTGTCTCCTGGCATTTTCCCCGGAGACCGTCCATCGCGATCCGGATTGAAACGGATTTCCATGAAAATACCCGGCAGGGAGCCAGTTCTTGCCGCCGTCTAAAAATCCGTCTCCCGCGAAGCAACCGGAGATGCCAAAAGCAGACTAAAGATTTTAATGCTTACCGATGATGGTGGTGATGGCCTCCGCCAAACCGGAAATTATAGCCTAATGCGGGAGGCCCATAACCCCAATATCCTGGACCATAGCCGTAATATCCGGGGTACCGCCAGGGAGGTTGAAGATAGATGCCGATGGGCGGCAACGGCGCATAGGCATAGGACGAAGCATTAGGGAGAGCATAGGCTGGGGCATAGGGCGGCGGCGGATATCGGGGATCTTGTTTATAGACCCGAGCGTCACGAATAGCTAACGCTTCCTGACGTTCCATCTTCTCTTTAAGGTCGTTTACAATCCCCTCCTGTGTTTTCAGTTGCTCTTCCAACTTGGTGATTTTTTCGTGCTGAAGCTCCATCAACGTGGTCATGCATCGGGTTTGAGCATCTCCAGAATATCCGGAACATTCCCAGGGAACATTCGAGTCTTGTGCGAAAGTGTGAGAATGACCCATAGACATCCCTAAACCCACACAGCAGGCCAGCATGACGAGGATCCAACGAGTTGACCGGGAGGTCTTTGGCGGGAACTGCTCCATGAATGTATTCATGTCCCCCCTAATTAAAGACATGCATAATTTTATCATGGCTTCACGTAGCCCTACAAACGAGGCCTTCACACTGAAGAAATGAAGAATAAAAGTCCCGAAGGATCCATTGACACCCTGTTCAGAAATTCATAGCCTTTACCTAGTTTCCCTTGCACGGAGGTTTTCATCGTTTAAGGCCAGGGCACAAAGACGTTACTCAGCAGAAAGCCATTGATTTCACATGGGACGCACCACACGTTTACAGATTCAAGAACCCATCCGCTGTGGATGGGTAGGCACGAAACCACACTTCATTCCCTACCATGATGAAGAATGGGGAATCCCCGTTCACGAAGACCACCACCACTTTGAAATGCTGACATTGGAAGGGGCGCAGGCCGGGTTGTCCTGGTCAACCATTCTGCTTCGTCGTGAAGGGTATCGTCGGGCGTTTGCCGGATTCGATCCCGAAAAGGTCGCACGCTTTGATTCCAGAAAAAAAGCGGTGCTCCTTCAAGATACCGGGATCATCCGGAATCGTCTCAAAATTGAATCAGCTATCACGAACGCCAAAGCATTTCTCACCATTCAGGAAGCGTTTGGATCCTTTGATCACTACATCTGGGATTTTGTGGGAGGTGCCCCAATAATCAATGACTGGAAAGAAATGGCACAAGTTCCAGCCACCACTCCCCAGAGTGACGCCCTCTCAAAAGATCTCAAGAAACGAGGATTTCGATTTGTGGGGAGTACCGTCATCTACGCCCATATGCAAGCGGCCGGATTGGTGAATGACCACACCACCGATTGCTTTCGACACCCTTCAAACCTCCTACCACTCACTTCCTCCCGAGTTGCTATCGTCCCGAAGAAAAGTAATTTTCCGGCCATCAAAATCAAACGAGTATATGACATCCCGGCCCCGGATGACGGGTTTCGGATTCTCATTGACCG
Organism: uncultured Nitrospira sp.; assembly: GCA_902500695.1. GTDB lineage: Bacteria > Nitrospirota > Nitrospiria > Nitrospirales > UBA8639 > Nitrospira_E. Next base: position 47,661 of record CABVRQ010000026.1, read on the forward strand.
GCTATGGCCCCGTGGACTCACAAAAGAGACGGCAAAAGCTGATCTGTGGCAAAAAGATCTTGCCCCGTCAACAGCGTTGCGACATTGGTTTCAGCATGAACCGAAGCGATGGGGAGAATTTCAAATACGTTACGCAAAAGAACTTGAGCAAAAACCCAAAGCAGTCGAGGAGCTTTGGCAACGAATTCAAGAGGGTCCAGTCACCTTTCTCTTCGGGGCAAAAAATCAAGAATGCAACAATGCCGTCGCCCTCAAAGCCTATCTCTCCCTGCATTATGAATGAGGACGTCATTCCCAACCCACAAGAGCTTTGGCCCGGAACGCATGAAGACCGTTGTCCAAAAAGATGTCGCGAGATGCTCGCTGGCCTATGTGCCCACTTTGGCCAAGGTCTCCTACCAGCAAATCAAAACAATAGCACTGGGA
>CABVRQ010000027.1:0-7231 GCA_902500695.1 uncultured Nitrospira sp.
ACACCAGCCAGGAAGACATATGTGGTGGATACCGAAAGAATGAGATTCGGAGACTATTAAATATTTCAAATATTTGGGCTTTTCATCGGCCTATGTGTGACAAAGGCTTAGCAGAGGAAATTGAGGGAATGTTCAAAAAGGCTCGTCCAGTCCTGCCCTGAGTCATGCCGAAGGGAAGGCCGCAGCCGCTTGGACGGGCTGAGCGTACGGATGAGTACGTGAGCGCGCACGACGCGAAGACCGTCAAGTTTGTGCGCCCAAAGGCGGCCAGACGGCGAGAACGCCGCTGGCAACCTTTTTCAACACTCCCCCTAATCGAACACGACGGTTTTGCGGCCGTAGACCAACACCCGATGCTCAACATGCAGTCGGATCGCTCTGGCCAGGACCAGCACTTCAAGATCACGGCCTTTGCGAATGAGGTCCTGCACGGTATCCCGGTGGCCGACACGGACCACATCCTGCTCGATGATGGGGCCTTCATCCAATTCGGGTGTGGCATAATGCGCGGTTGCTCCGATAATTTTGACGCCACGGTCATACGCTTGATGATAGGGCTTGGCCCCGACAAATGCCGGCAGGAAGGAATGATGGATGTTCATGACCGGGCACCCGATTTCCTGCAAAAAGCTCTCACTCACAATTTGCATGTAGCGGGCCATTACCACCAAATCCACCTGTTGCTCCCGAAAGGCTGCTAGAACCTCTTGTTCCTGCTGCCCCTTTGTTTGGGGCGTGACAGGGAGGTATCGAAAGGGAATATGAAAGAGGTCGGCCCACCATTCGGCGGTCTGGTGATTGGAGACCACCACCGGGATCTCGATCGCCAGCTCCCCTCGCCGGTGTCGTTGCAACACATCGACCAGACAATGATCATATTGAGAGACCAGAATACCAATTCGTGGCCTCCGGTCCGAAAAAAAGACTTGAACATTCATGTTGAAAATTTTGGCGATGGGAGCGAACGCGTGGGCTATCTCTTCTTGAAGAATCTGAAATCCCGCCAAATCAAACACCGTCCGCATGAGAAAATCTCCGGTTTCACGATCCGTATGGTGATCGGAATCCAGAATGTTTCCGCCAAACTCATGGATAAACCCTGCCACCCTCGCGACAAGGCCTTTGTGGTCTTTGCAGGTAATCAATAAGATGGCTGTTGCATTGGACATAGGGACTCCTTCACGGTTTTATACAGAGACATCCGCGACATAGAGGTGATGCAGCAAAATCACACAGCAATCGTGAATGGTGGAGAAGAGAAAAAACGATTACCCAACATTCCCTCCCTGGAAAGTTGGGCAATCATAACGGAAGGCACCGGCAGGGTAAACGTTACTGACTCGTGTTTTGATCGTATTCAGCGGCCTCCACAAAGAAATAGGTATGGCAGGCTCGATCGATAAATGTCTTGGAGAGGGTCGGCGGGACTCCATTAAATTTGGCAATACTGACAATCTGCTCGATCAAATCCCGTGGATGACAACTCCGCATATTCAATTGATACTTGACATACACACCATCCAATAAATACTGGACAGCCTCCGGATCATACGGCACCCCTTTCTTCCTGCAGACTTCTTCAAAGATCTGTGTAAACCGTTCCGGGGTCGGGTCGGCAATGTAGATTTTATTTCTGATCCGGCGAAGGAACGCTTCATCGGCCAGCTTGGCCGGTTCCAGATTGGTGGCAAACAAGACAATGGTATCAAACGGGATTTGAAAGACCTTCCCCGTATGCAAGGTCAGGTAATCCACCCGCTTTTCCAACGGCACAATCCATCGGTTTAACAAATCTCGCGGACGGACCAATTGTCGCCCGAAGTCGTCAATGAGAAACACTCCGCCATTGGCTTTAATATGAGGGGGCGCTTTGTAATATTTCGCGGAAGCATTAAAAGAGAGATCGAGCGTAGCCATCGTCAACTCACCGCCGGCAAACTCGATCGGACGTTTACAGAGCACCCAGCGCGTATCTTTTTCCACTTTGGCTTCAATGAGGGATCTGGCCGCTTCTTGTGGTGCCTCGACTCTGACGTGGGTAATCGGATCGAACACTTGGATGATTTGTCCATCCACCTCCATGGCATAGGGGATATACACTTCTCCCCCGCCTACCGCTTCCAACATCTTCCCAATGGCTTCGGCCAGAACCGTTTTCCCGTTTCCAGGAGGCCCATATAAAAAGATGGCCCAGCCGGAATTCACCGCTTCCCCGAGTTGATCGACGGTACCAGGAGTCAAGACCAGATGTTCCGTAGCCGCTGTCACGGTTCGTCGGTCAATGGTTAAACTATTGACGGGCTGACTTTTGATCATGTCAATATACTGATTGAGGGGAACGGGAGCAGGTCCCACATACCGGCACAGATCCATAAAAGCCGTGGCTCGTTGACGACCCGCTTCCGTCAACACATACCGGAGTAACACCCCAAGCGACTCCCCATGTCCCTTGACCTCGCAGAGCTTCTCCCGTTGAATGAGGGTGAACAGCTCCTTCATGACCCCATACGGCAATTTCATAATCTCCCCGGCTGATCGCTCGGTAAGTTCCCCTTGGGTGTAGAGGGTTCTCACCAGGAGCTGTAGGAGTAATTCCTCCGGCAAACCGGTTTCTTGAATCGTCGTCGGAGCCGTTAAGTTACGAGCGTTGAGAGGTTGGGTCTTCGCACTTCCATTAGATGTCATCGTGGCAGCCGAACTCATTCGTCATCTCCTTTGATTAGTCTATATCTTGAACAAGGGAACATGGCGAACCTGCGGTTCTTCGATTCATCAAGATTCGCCCTTTTACAAAAGGGATAATCTCTGTAAAATTAGGACAACATCGCCATGCATGAGTCCACACGTTATTCTCCAAACTCGCCCACACGACTGTTCACCGAGGGTACATGACGAATTCTTCTCACGAATATCGGTCCCTCAGTCATATTCGTACCAACTTGCGTTCCCATATCATGGTTTTCATTCGACGGCGTCACGTCTTCCAATTGAACTGGGGAATCTGGCTGATAGTTTTTAGTTGCTTCTCACTTGTTGGCTGTTCCGAATCGCTTCCCGATTACACCCTTCGGTTTGGATTGGCCAATGCTCCCACGAATTTAGATCCGCGTTATGCCACTGATGCCACTTCGGCTCGACTCAATCGGCTCATGTATTCGCGCTTAGTGGACTTCGGCGAGGGCACGATTCCGGTTCCGGCTCTGGCCACATGGCGTGAACTCTCTCCCACCCATTATCGTTTCGACCTACAAGAACCAAGGCCGCTCTTCCACAATGGCGCACCACTCTCCGCCTACGATGTCAAAGCCACCTATGCCTCTATTCTGAACCCTGCCACGGCTTCTCCTCATCGGGGCATCTTGCAAATTATTACCCGGATCGACACGCCGACCGAGAATACCGTTGATTTCTTCTTGAAGCAGCCCGATGCCTTATTTCCTGGCTACTTAGTTATCGGCATTCTCCCGGCAAACCTAATTGCCAATGGGCATCCATTCCATGACCATCCCGTGGGAAGCGGGCCCTTTCAATTTCTGGAACGGCCCGACGACACCCGGCTTGTCATCGAGCGACGAGCCGATGGCCAACGTGTTGAGTTTGTCAGAATTCCCGATCCGACCGTTCGGACACTCAAACTTCTGGCCAATGAGATTCATCTGCTTCAGAATGATCTCCCCCCTGAACTCGTCACCTATTTGTCTGCCCACGAGGGCATCACCTTGCAACAGCGTCAGGGGGCAAACTTTGCCTACCTGGGATTCAATCAGTTAGATCCTGTGGTCGGCCAAGAATTAGTGCGGAAGGCCATTGCCCATGCCATTGATCGCGAGCAGATCATTCAATTCGTATTGAGAGGACGAGCCAGACTCGCGCAAGCGCTCTTTCCGCCGGAGCATTGGGCTGGACATGCCTCCTTACCGGGATACACATACGATCCAGCGGAGGCGAAACGCTTATTGAAAGAAGCCGGATTTGATCATGACCATCGGCCCACCATCACGTATAAAACCTCTACTGACCCCTTTCGATTGCGCTTGGCGACGATCATTCAATACCAACTCGACCAGGTGGGTATTGATGTCTCGATCCAAAGCCACGATTGGGGCACATTTTACGGTGATATCAAGTCCGGCCGATTCCAAATGTATAGCCTGGCCTGGGTTGGCGTGAAATCTCCGGATATTTTTCGGTATGCCTTTCATAGTGACGGCATCCCTCCTGTCGGTGCGAACCGTGGTCACTATGCCGATGCCCTGGCGGATCGTCTCATGACCCAAGCCGAACAGACCCTGAACAAACAGGAACAGCAAAGGCTCTATCGCACCCTTCAAGCCCGTCTCTTGGACACCCTCCCCTATGTGCCTCTCTGGTTTGAAGACCATTATGCCCTGGCGTCCACGACCTTCACCGGATATCAATTGAGCGCTGATGGCAATTTTGACGGACTCAATCAGGTCCGGTGGTTGGGATCTCCCTCAGTTCCCCCCAAACACCTCGCACGGCTCTACCCATGACACAGTCACATGACCAGGTGGTGAAAGCTCCATTTTTTCAATTACCGTCTTTCCCAATCTCGTCATGACTCATTTCCTGGTGACCAGAATCTTGAGCGCGATGCTCGCCATCCTGGGAGTGATTTGCCTGGTGTTTCTCTTGATTCATCTTATTCCAGGTGACCCCGTCGAAGTGATGCTGGGTGAATCGGCTCAACCGACAGACAAGGAAAGCTTACGCCATGCCCTAGGTCTGGACCTTCCTCTCCATCAACAGTGGTGGATCTACTTCAAGGGACTCCTGCATCTGGATTTGGGCACATCGCTGTTTTCGGGTCGGGCGATTGTGGATCTGCTCATTGAACGCATTCCTGCCACCCTCTATTTAAGTCTCGTCTCCCTAATTGTGGCCATCGGCCTGGCGCTTCCCCTTGGCCTCGTCGCGGCCGTCCGCCAACACACTCCTCTGGATTATGGCGCCATGGGGTTTGCGTTGTTCGGCATGTCGATTCCCAATTTCTGGATGGGCCCTTTACTCATTTTAGTCGGGGCACTCTGGCTTGGCTGGTTTCCCGTGAGTGGGCAGGAAGGCTGGAACTCCGTCGTGCTGCCTGCCCTGACACTCGGAACGGCAATGGCGGCCATCCTGGCCAGAATGATCCGGAGCAGTGTTCTTGAGGTATTGGGGGAGGACTTCATGCGGACCGCTCGCGCCAAAGGCCTCTCCTCAACCCGGGCGGTCTTGCACCATGCACTTCCCAATGCCCTCTTACCCATCTTGACACTCCTGGGTCTTCAGCTCGGAGGCTTGCTTGGTGGAGCCGTGATCACTGAAACCGTGTTTGCCTGGCCGGGATTAGGCCTGCTGATGATTGAAGCCATTCAACAGCGCGACTATCCGGTCGTCCAAGCAGCGGTGCTCTGTATCAGCGTGACTTATATTGTGGTGAATCTGCTCACGGATTTGCTCTATGCATGGCTGGACCCCCGTATCCAATTCACGACTGATTAACCATGCGTCTTTGGCTCCCACTCTCCATTATCACCGCATGGGCCTTTCTGGCCATTCTCAATCCCGCATTTTCTTTAACCCCCAATGCGATTGATCTCACCAATATCCTTTCCCCGCCAAGCCTGGCACATTGGTTGGGACATGATGAATTAGGCCGACCGGTTGCCGACCGCCTGATCAGCGGCGCACAAACGTCATTTTTTGTCTCGCTGTGCGTAGTCGCCCTTGGGGTCAGTCTTGGAGGCCTTCTCGGCGTCTCCAGTGCGTATCTCAGCGGATGGGTCGATGCGGGCTTTGTGCGAATGGTGGACATCATGCTCGCCTTCCCGGGGTTACTGCTTGCCATCGCCCTCGCCGGGGCCTTGGGACCGGGAATCGGCAATGTGATTCTGGCTTTGGGAATCGTGGGATGGGTGGGATATGCCCGACTGGCGAGGGGACAGGTCCTGGCCCTCAAACACGCCGATCACGTCCTGGCCGCCCAAGCCATCGGCGCGCCGCCTTGGCGTATTATTCTCCGACACCTTCTGCCGTTAATCATGGCCCCGCTCATTGTCGAAGCCAGTTTTGGCGTCGCCGGCGCCATCATTGCCGAAGCCGGCCTCTCCTTTTTGGGGCTGGGGGTTCAACCGCCTGCCGCGTCATGGGGAAGCATGATCCGCGACGGGACCCGCTACATGTTGGTAGCTCCCCACCTGGTCGTCTTTCCCGGCTTGACCCTCATGGCGGTCGTCCTCGCGGCAAACATGTTGGGTGATTGGCTGAGAGACCGGTTGGATGTGAAAGAACAAAGCTCACGAAGAAAATCATGAGGCAGGTCGAACATCAGGCAGACAGACGGTGGCTGCGGGTTCAACAGCCACAGCCACCGTCTTGATTTCGGATTTTATATTGGAGGAACGGTCCTTAATCGTTAGGGCGTTTCCATTTTTTCTGAAGGGAGCGGAAACGAGATGATGATGCCGCCCATGACATCACCCAACTTGAAGTCATGCTTGGAACTCAATAAATGCCCGTTGTGGCACTCTACACAGGCTTTCGAAACAGCCCGATCCGCAAAGATGGCTTTAAAAAACCGTTGATCGCCTCTCTTGATAATTCCACTATAGACCTCATCAGGATCCTCGGCCACGACTTTTAATCCGGCCTCTTCAAAAACGGTGCTCGGCCCATTCTCCTCATAAATAGGCCACAGGCTGGCCAGACGATACCGCAGGCCGGACCCGCCCATTTCGGCCACTTTGCCACCCATCAAGAGCATCTGCGCCGGGAGCGGAAGCGCCTTCCGTTGCTTCCAGGCCTCTGCGGCCATCACGATCCGATTCTCCTGCATGCGATCCACCACATGAGTCGTATAGAGCGCTCTGTCTGCAGCAATCACTGCATGGATATACCCGGCCACAACCTCTGGAGAGAATTTCACTTCAGTGCCCGGTGCCATCCGCGCTTCCGATTCATCTTCGCCGGTAGCCTGAGCTACCTCCCAACTACCTGTGAGCACCATTGACCCAAGCAGGATTCCTAAGAACAACATCCGTATACGCATGGTCGCCTCCTTTCGTCCGGCATCATTTCAGTAAATGAATCAACATCCTGTTACTTTGCTTCGAGCGGGCTACCTCAGGAGACTTCTCCTATTCTTGGACTATCGGTCATCAATTTCCCCATTTGCCGGATGGCCACTCGCGGCAAACATGACAGCCCGTTAGGGAATCTGACGTCTAAT
>CABVRQ010000027.1:7331-35572 GCA_902500695.1 uncultured Nitrospira sp.
GAAAACATATAGGGATGGAACCCGCACTGCATGACAAGCACATTCCGTCCCTTTCGTAAATGAATTTTTTCCACCATCGGTTCACCGGGAAGATGTTTCTTGCCAAATATTCCCGCCACCTTATGAAACGGGTTCATCGGTAAGGGACGATTGAACAATACCCTGGCCCCTCGCTCTCTGGCCGTTTCATACCCCTGAATATCATGCTCAACGGGGTCCATATTGACCACAGCAATTTCGTCCCCATCGCGCAACACATTCACAAACGGAACAAAGTCACAGTCTACTGACTCGATCCTGACTTTAGGCATATGAAAGGATTTCCCTTTCTCGATATTCTTGAGATAGACCACCACATCCTTCAAACTTTGATCCGGCCCGATAATAAAATCTTCAACAAGTCGCCACCCGGTTCCCGTCGAGATGGTCCCACAAAACACCGGATCGGGAATCGTCACCAGATTGAAGGCCATGGGTCTGGGCTTTTCTCCCGTAATGGTCACTTTCCCTTGAATGGTTCCCCCATCAGTCACGGTTATTTCATCATAGGACCAAGCTGTTTGCACCATAAGAGCAACCAGCCCAATCCCGATGATCCCATTCCATATCATTCGGCCCTTCATGGTTTCCTCCTCAAAATAAAATAATTGCCATCCTCTATGTCATTCTATCGAACCATCTACTCAAAAAAAAGCGGGGAAGCCGAAGTGTGGCCTCCCCGCTTTCGCTAACCCTCGGAATGAGGGTCTGGCTTACTTCGCAACGGTAGGAATAATTCGCGGTTCGCCATTGGGCTCCTCAAGAGCCGCTTGCTTGGAAGACATGGCCGAACCATCCAATGGCCGAATCCGTTGATCCGTGTTCGGCAACACCCGGAGATAGCCCCATTGCCCCGATTGGGAATAGGGTAACCGGCCATTGCTCCACACATAATCTCCAGCCATAGACCATTTGCCTCCAGCCGAGGGCAAGAAGACATCCAGACCTTCCGAACCCGAGAACTCCACGGTGCTAATCATATCCGCACCGGGCAGGAAGGGTTCAATCGGCCATTCATGCTTCTCCACGGTGAACATTCCGTTCTGCTCACTGCTGGCGCCAAAGACGTGAATCCGCACTTTGTCACCCGCATGGGCTTCAATCACCGGCGTCGCAGGATCCTGCGGGTTGTCTACTTGGCACGGTTGGAACATCCGGCCCAACGAACAGCCGGCTTCTTCCCGATGGAGATAGGGTTCGGCGCGATAGTTAACGCCGGTCAACCCTGCCACATTTTGCACATAGGGCATGAAGCTGGTTCCGATGATGTTATCCTCGTCCTGGAAATACAAGGCCACATCCCGATAGCTCGCCCGGTTTTCATACCCTTCGATGGTCCGATCCACGATCACATCGGCATTCCAACTATTTTTCAGGGAAATATCCTCCCCGGTTTTTGGATCACGGTACTGTGATCCTTTGGGTCCGATAATGATTCCCCCGAACAGGCCATTGCGGGGATTCATGGCCACATTCCCCCAATCCCACACCAAGCTTTGCGTCTCGCCATTAAAGGGATCCGCATAATAGGTGTACATCCGGGATTCACCAGACGCCACGGTTTGGTCGCCGGGGTTGTTTCCCAAATTCAGGCCTTGGGAATCCTTGGGATCGAATGCCAATCCGAAGGCCGAGAACGACGCTCGCCCTTCTTTGAGCTTGTTCGTCAATTTGACTTGGATGCAGTCACCCACGTTGGCCCGTAACGTTAACGGCATGGGTTGCGCATCACCCGAGACCTTTTGCACCTCATCTTCGAGGACATAGATCTTGGCTTCAGGATTGCGCAATTCAATCTTCCGTTCAAAATCGACTTCAATCGTTTCTGGAGCATGGCTATTAAAGCTCATCCCCGGATGATCCATGGCCACCACGTTGAAGCTCTTCACGGGGGCCTCTTTGGGACATACGGGCAATCGCTCCGGGATGCCTTCTTTACCATACGCCTTATTCGGCAAGGGCTGAAGATCACCAACCGGCTTGTCTAAGACCCGGATCAGCCCCCAGGATCCTTCCGAAAACTTGGAGCTACGGCCATTAAAGAACATATAGTCGCCGGCTTGATGTCGTGGACCACCGGCTTCCGGAATAACCAGATCATACCGTTCCGCAATCCCGATATGGAGCGAATGTTTGCGATTCGCTTCTTGCGCATATCGTTCCGACCAGAAGGTATGTCCCGATAACGTGAACACATTGCTTTCATTCATCGTGACATCCAACAGGCGGAACACAATCGCATCGCCCAGGTAGGCCCGAACCATGGCCGTGCTGGGATCGCCATGGATCACACTGCTGAAAATTTGCGACGGCTCCGGGTTATTGACCAATCGTTGTGCGAATGGCTCAGCCCGGAAATTCAACGCTCCTCCCGTCGTATGGGTGCCGCCATTCAAGAACGGCATGGGCGTCATCTTAATTTTGTCATTCGGCGGCATGATGAACGACACCGTCCGACCCGCTTCCAAGGCGACATCCACCGGTTGCCCTGGAGGATTGCCCGCCGTTACGATGTTCACCGTGTGCGGCACCGTATCCATGATGTGCACCATCAATTCACGGAAACTTCCGGCCACATCATGCCCCACACGTTCCACGGCATGAATATCGGCCACCGGCCCCGTCCGAATCCGTTTCCCGGTCTTCGGATCGTGCCAGGTGGAACCAAAAGGTTCGGCAATCATGGTTCCGACTGCCCCGTGTGGCCACGTCGTGCCACCAAAGGCATGGTCATGCCAAAACACACTGCCGACATCCGCATCCACCCAGAACCGCTGCCGCACATATTCCACGGTCACAATGTCATTGACCGGATGCGCATTCCTTAATGGTTGAGCCAACGTCAACGTACTGCCATCAATTTTGACAATCCGCTGCACTTCCTGGCCTTTGACATTATCCGCACCAATCAAGATCGGAATGCCCACATGATATTGCTTGGCATTCGAAACAGCCAGGGTTTTGTCGCCTTTTTTGGCGGCCTTGGTGACCTTGGCATTCATCGGAATTGGCAACCCTTTATCCGTCTTTTTTTCAAATTCAGTAAACGGGCGCATGGACTGCTCGTACGAAAAGCCCGAACTCACGCCATCTGAACCTTGGTTGTCAAACTGGAAGAAATGGAAATGCGTATTGATCTTAGACGATTGGAAGTTGGTGATATCGTCATCCAACCACTCACTGGTCAGAGTCCAATCGATACAATCATACACATTGGCTCGCACCACCAACGGAAACTTCTTGTCGTTGTCGGCTCGAACCGCTTCCTCTTCGTCGTGAACGACATACAGCAACCCATTGGGGTCCACAATCGCCGGTTCTTTTCCTTCAGCAGCCGATAATTCAATCGGCAACTTAATGAAATGCACCTTATAGTCTTGCGATCCGGCACGATCCGGACACAGACTCCACGGGCCGTTTTCCCCGGCTTTGGCCGGCTCGACCGACCGCGTGCCATCCGGATTCAATCGGATCATTTCCAACCAGGGGGCTGGATTATGATCGTTGGAGAACGGCGCCCGCTTGCCGAAATGCGGCGTCAACCATGGCCAAGCCACTTTTCCGGTCTTGGGCTCAAACGCAATAGCCCGTCGTTCGCCGGCTGTATACCCCAGCAACTCTGGACGATATTTCGGGTTACCACCAAGCTTCGGTTCCTTTTCGCTCATGGCCTTCGTCCCATCCCAGACCCAATCCAGGACGCTGGCATCATAGGCTTTCAACTGCCCAAGCTCATCATCTTTGTGTCCGGGCTTGCCTTGATTGGTGAGCTGCATTTCTACCCAGTCTTTGATATTCACGACCGCCGGCTCGGCTTTCCAATCGCTCTTGCCTTTATCCACAATTTTAAATTGTTTGCCAAACCAACTGACGTTCTTGCCCACCAGTTGATCCGATGTCACCGACTTTTGGATTCGGCCGATCCGATCCGGCAATTCCCGTAATGGCGCCATCACGTCATTTTGAACACCTGGCTCTTGCATGCTGTTATACACGCGCCAGTAGCCCCACATCCCGGCCACATAGTGATGTGCCACATGGCAATGGAAGAGAAAATCTCCCGCCAACCATTGGCACAGACCCGAGCCGCATTCGGTTTCCAGATCCAACGCTTCCGAAGGGCCAATTGCTTCCACATCAACCCGGTCGGACTTCGTACGGACGATGGGATATTTCACCGGCCCATTTTGCCCGGTATTCCAGACAGGCATTTGGGTGGCCCGTGGGCTGCGTTGCCATCGAATCGACCCACCATGAGGATGATGGGAATGAAAGACTTCCGATCCGCCATGGACGACACGGAATTTGGCGGGGTCACCTAAATAACTTCGTGGAATGGTCGGAGCCGCATCACCGAAGGTATAGGCATCATAGGCCATCGATTCATCTTCAAATCCGAAATACTCATGTTGCACATGCATGTTATTGATGCCGAACGGCTCACTGCGATAGTTGAGCGCCCGCGCACCTGGACGGTAGGCATCGGTGAGCGGATCCCGTTGTGGCAGGAAATCTCCATGCTTGTTGACGGGACGAAAGGCCTCGTCACCGACTTCATGATAAATCAGGACAAATTCCCGAAAGTCCGGACCGTCCCCATTATCAATCATCACCTGCCAGCCACTCGTGGCTTCGGTGGCGGCTCCCGTGCCTAGGGGTTCATAATATTTCGATCCACGGGGTTCCACGACAAACACACCGAACAGCCCCATGACCGTCAGCTCCCGATCATTGCTAAAGGTATGAAATTGCTTTCCACCTTCCTGGGTATCGGGATGGATATACCATTCCATTTCAATCGTTTTGCCTTCCTCCGCCACCGTGGCAGGATTGGTGGTGAGTGCAGGCTGGCCGGTTTGGCTCATGACCATATCCGAGCCATTGATATGCAAACTGACTTCTTCGCCGAATTCCAACTGATTCCGGAGAGTGACTTTGATGCAATCACCTTGATTCCCGCGAATCACCAACGGTTGAATCCACTGATCCTGGATCCCATTTTTGACGGCTCCCGGATCCGCATGGCCTTCCGTTTCCCGTGCCGCCGCATTTTTGGCTTCCTCCTCACGGATCTTGTCAATATTTTCTGTCAGGGCGTACATGTACCCAGGATAATAATCAAGCCATTGATTCAAGCTGATTTCCACGTTGATGGCTGACACATCGTAATTCCGGACGGGTGCAGTCTTGGGACATAACCCTCCTTTCATGGACACCGGCTCGACACCGGTCGTACTCGCCAACAGGCCATTCTCCGGCCCCCCTCCATATTGATGAATCATCGACATGGAATCAAAGGCACCCGTGTCGGCACCCTTATGCTCCATGTCCTTCTGCATTTGCTCCATCATGCGGTGATGCTGCTGCTCAACCAGAGCTGCCCGTTCTGCCCGACCTTCCATCGCATCTTCCACAATCGTCTGGCCCTTGAGCTGTTCTGCCCAACCAGGGGACTGCGAGGGCATCCCCGTCTGATGGGCGTGTGGTGGAGATACATTTTCAGCACTGACAAAGGATGGGGTAGCCCAGAAGGTCGCCCCTCCCATCAGCGCCAAGAATACAGACGCAGTGAGAAATCTACTCTTGCCGTGATACATTCTCCGGCCTCCTTACTTATGGGGTGAATAACACTTCAGTTTTTTACTCTCAACCAGTCAACTCGTTTCAACTATTTCCGGTTTCTCGAAGAACTGCCCGACCTCCCAACTTCACTTCTTTGAGTGCCATGTAAGTGCCGACGCCAGAATTCCTCTTTGAGAGGACGGGCATTCCGGAGGCCGGTCCATCACACCCCAACCAGCGCCGGCATCTCATTGAACCCGCAACATCGATGCCAATGAACACTTATCCATGCTACAAACTGCAGAACCGCCGGTATTGGAGGGAATTTCAGGAGATGGTCCGGAGGGAATGGAAAATGACCTAACGGGGCAGAATGTCCAACACCTTGGACCAACTTTTCAATGAAATGGCAATATCAACTAAAAACCAAATAGTTGCGCGTCCAAAATAATGGACAACGGATAGCTTAAAATGGGGAATTTTGGGGCAAAAAACTGCGCAGATTAAGAAATATGATAATCCGGCAATTTGCTGTAGAGGCTGGAGCGACTGATATTTATGGAACGTGCGGCTCGGGTTTCATCTCTATGAACCTCCTGAAGGCCTTGGAGAATTACTCTTTTCATTCGGCTTCCAGGCAAACCATTTTCCAGATCAAACACAAACCCCCTATCGATTTCTCCAAGGAATGATCTGAACCATCAACTCTTTTTCGGCACCTGTTTGACTTTCATCTTTCGATAGGAACTCATACACATCCCCTTTCTCAATCCCGATCGGATGAGCCGGGGGAGCCGCACCATTTGTGCAGCTCCCCCGCAAATTCGACTGTTCTTCCCCCAACGATGATTAGGGTTTCATCATCGCCGTTGGCAGAACTTGGGGCTCAGGGTGAGATTCTACCCGCTTGGCATTCGACATCGTCGCTCCCAACGGAAGAATTCGCTGATCACCTGCCGGCAGGACTCGCAGGTACCCCCACTGCCCAGCCTGTTGATAGTTCAGGCGGGCATTCGCCCAGATATAATCCCCAGGGATTCCTGAGGGTCCACCCGCCCCTTGGCGGAGGAACACATCCAGGGTTTCTGAGCCACCGAATTCGACCACACTGATCATATCGGCACCAGGCATATAGGGTTCGATCGGCCATTCATGGCCTTCGACCTGGAACATCCCGTTTTGCTCACTGTTTGCCCCGATCACATGGATCCGCACCGCATCCCCCGCATGGGCTTCGATCAAGGGGGTAACTGGATCTTCCGGTTTATCGACTACGCAGGGCTGGAACATCTTGTCCAGCGTACATCCCTGCTCCTCCCTGAATTTATCCGGTTCTGCACGATAATTCACGGAGGATAATCCGGCCACGTTCTGCACGTAGGGCATGAACGAGGTCCCGATAATGTTGTCCTCATCCTGGAAGAACAAGGCGACATCGCGGTAGTTCCGCTTGCCGGTGTTCTCCACCAGCGTATGATCGATGATCACGTCCGCGCGCCAGGCGTTCTTTTGCGAGAGATCTTCGCCTGTCAGAGGATCCCGATATTGCGAACCCTTTGGCCCGACGATCACCGCGCCGTACAAGCCGTTTCGCGGATTGAGAATGATATTCCCGCCATCCCACACCAATGAGGTCGTTTCTTTGTTGGCTGGATGGGCATAGAAGGTGTACGTCCGGCTTTCACCCGGCGCCACCGTTTGATCCCCGGGATTATTTCCCACGTTGAGGCCATGAGAATCCCTTGGATCGAATGCCAGACCCGGCGCAAAGAAAGACGCCCGGCTCTTGGCCATCTTGTTCTTCAGATTAACTTTGACGCAATCGCCGAGATTCACACGTAATGTGAGTGGATTCGGCATCAGGTTGCCCGCCACCTTCGTGGCTTCTTCTTCGAGCGCAAAAATCTTTCCGTCTGGTACGGTCATTTCGATCTTTCGCTCAAAGTCCACCTCGATCGTATCCGGGGCGTTGGGATGCAACTTCAACGGTCGGTCCAAGGATACGACGTTGAAAGATTTCACCGGCGCATCCGCTGGACACAACGAACCCGGCACCGGAGGAATGCCGAGAGGATTGGTTCCCATCGGAAGCACCTGGAGATCAGGCACCTTTTTGTCATGCACCCGAATGATCCCCCATCCACCCTCGGCAAAGTGCGAACTCCGTCCGTTAAAGTGGATGTAATCTCCGGGCATGCCCTGGAAACCGCCCGCCTTGGTGACGAGGTCATATCGCTCAGCGATCCCCACATGGATGGAGTATTTCCGATTGGCATCCCCTGCATACCGCTCTGTCAGGAAGGTATGGCCCGACAGCGTCCACACGTGCGACTCGTTCATCAACTGATGCAACAGCCGGAACACAATCGTGTCTCCAACATAACTCCGAAGCAATGGCGTATCCGGATCGCCATGGATCGCGCTGCTGAACAATTTCGAGGTATCGGGATTATTGTTCAATCGCAACGCAAATGGCTCAGCCCGGAAGTTAAAGCCGCTCCCGGTCGTATGCGTTCCCCCGTTCAGGAAGGGGTTAGGCGCATTTTGAATTTTTTCAGGCATTTGAAACGAGACCGTTTTCCCAGCTTCCAACGCCACCTCTATGGGCTGCCCTGGAGGATTCCCTGCCTGAATGACGTTAACGGTGTGGGGCACCGTATCGTGAATGGACACCATCAACTCACGGAAACTTCCGCTGACTCCAAAGCCGACCGGTTCATTGGTATGAATATCCGCAATCGGACCACTATAGACCAATTTACCGTTCTGCGGGTCATGGTAGGTGGATCCAAATGGCTCGACGATCGTGGCACCAAACCCGCCATGCGGCCAGGTGGTCGCCCCGAACGCGTGATCGTGCCAAAACACGGTTCCCGTGTCTGCATCCACCCAATAGCGGTACCGCACAAATTCCGGCGTCACAATATCTCCGACCGGGTGATCATGCTTCAGTGGCTTTACAAACGTGATCGTCTCGCCCTTGATGTCCTTGATCCGGACGATTTCCGAACAACTCCGATCCCGCTTCAACGACGTCGTTGGATCGTTGTCAGCTAAAAGACAATCCGCACCCACCAACAACTCGGTATTGACATGATATTTGGTGGCCCCTTCGGCCATCTTGATGGTGATAGAATTGGCCCCTGCCTTGACAGCCTTCGTCATTTTGCTATTCATCGGAACCGGCAAGCCGGCTTTCTTCGGCTTGGAGAACATGGTAAACGGCCTGACGGACATCTCCCATTCCATTCCAGAGATCACACCGTCAGAGGCTCCGGTATCGAATTGGAAGAAATGAGGATGAATGTTGATCTTCGATGACTGAAAGTTCGTGTAGTCATCATCTTCCCACTCGCTCGTCAGAATGGTATCGACGCAATCATAGACGTTTGCACGAAGGACCGCCGGATACCTCAGATTATTGTCGGCCCTCGTCAAACGCTCTTCTTCGTGAAGCACATAGATCAGACCGTCTTGGTCGACGATCGATTCCTGGTTCCCCTGCTTCGGCGTCAGTTCAATGGGGAGCCGAATGAAGTGAATATTATTCAACCTCGGAACATTGGCCCCTTCCGGACAGAGACTCCACCGACCTTGCTCACCCGGCTTGGCGGGTTCCGAAGTCCGCTCCCCATTCTCATCCTGGTGAATCGGCTCCAGCCAGGGGGCGCCGCTATGGTTTGCCGAGAATGGCACACGTTTTCCAAAGTGAGGCTTCAAGACCGGCCAGGCGACTTTGCCCGTGGTCGGGTCAAAGAGAATATCGGGCCGGGTACTGTCATCCCATTTCACGGCAGTCGGATACTTCGGATGCGGAGTCGTACTTTCCCGCTCCCCTTTGGCCACATTCCCGTCCCATTTCCAATCCCACACCGTACCGTCATAGGCCATGACCTGGCCCTTTTCGTCATCTGAATGGCCGGGTTTGCCCATGGCGGGCAGGTACATGTCAACCCAGTCTTTAATGTTCACAACGGCTGGATTGGATTTCCAGTTTGATTTCTGACTCTTGTCAACGATCTTGAACTGCTTACCGAACCAATCGACCGTGGTTCCGACTAATTTGTCGGAACTGACACCGACTTTGACTCGCCCTTGGCGATCCGGCAACTCCCGCAAGTCTGCCATGATGTCAGTCCGGAGATCACCAACCTGTAAGGTGTTGTATACCCGCCCGTACCCCCACATCCCGGCCACATAGTGGTGGGCCACATGGCAGTGGAATAAAAAATCTCCTGCCAAGTGTTGACATCCCCCGGACCCGCATTCGGGTTCAAGGTCCAAGGCTTCGGACGGTCCGATCACTTCCACATCCACGCGATCCGATTTTGTTCGAACGACCGGATATTTCACCGGGCCGTCTTTCCCCAAATACCAATGCTCTTGTTGGTCTGCACGCGGGCTTCGTTGCCACCGGATCGACCCGCTATGAGGATGGTGCGAATGAAACACTTCGGATCCCCCGTGAACTATCCGGTATTTCATGGGATCCCCAAGGTACCCACGGGGAATCGTCGTCGGAGCATCGCCGAACGTATAGGCACTGTAGGCCAACGATTCATCTTCAAATCCGAAGTACTCGTGCTGGACATGCATTTCATCGATGCCGAAAGGCTCACTACGATAATTGAGCGCACGACCGCCCGGACGATAGGCATCCGTCAACGGATCGCGTTGAGGCAGAAAGTCCCCTTTCTTGTTCACCGGCCGGAACGCTTCGTCGCCGACTTCGTGATAGAAAATGATGTATTCGCGGAAGTCATGACCTGAACCGTTGTCGATGATCGCCTGCCATCCGGATTGCAGGTCGGGAGCCGGTCCCGTTCCAAGAGGATCTAAATATTTAGACCCTGCCGGTTCGACAATCAAGGCCCCAAAAAGCCCCATGACCGTCAGTTCCCGCGCATTACTGTAGGAGTGAAATCTTCTGACCCCTTCTTGTGTTTGGGGATGAATGTACCACTCCATTTCCGTACTTTGACCCACCTCTACAACGGTCTCGGGATTGGAGGTGGATGCCGCTTTCCCCGTCGCGGACATCACCATGCTCCCACCGTTCACATGTAGACTTCCACTTTCAATCTCCATTTGGTTGCGAAGGGTGATTTTCAAACAATCCCCTTGATTGGCGCGTATGGCGAGAGGCTGGATGTAATCCCCCTGCAGCCCTGTCGTCACAGCTCCCGGATCGAATCCTTCTTGATCTCTGGCAGCTTTATTTTTCGCCTCTTCAGCTCGGACCTTCTCAATATTGTCTGTTAACACATACATGTACCCGACATAGTAATCCAGCCATCGATTGAGAGTAATCTCCGTATCGATCATGGAGATATCGTAATGTTTAGTCGGCACGCCGGATGGGCATTTCGCTCCAGACCCGGTGGACAGAGGCGCATCAGGATCGACTGCTAACAAATAGCTTGATCCATCCTGCCCCATGTACTGGTGCATCATCGACACGTTGTTAAACACACCAGAATTCGCTTGGACTTGCGCATCCTGTTGTGCCTGCTCTTCAAGTCTTCGCATGATACGATGATGTTGTACTTCGATTTTTTCAGAAAGGCCCGCCCGCCCTTCCAAGGCATCCTCCACACGGGTTTGCCCTTTTAGTTGTTCAGCCCAACCAGAGGATTCCTGGTGAGCCATTCCCGTTTGATGAACGTGTGGAGGAGAGGCATTTTCGGCACCGGTCACAGATGGGGTAGCCATAAAGCTTGCCCCTCCCATCAGCGCCAAAAACATCGACGCAGTTAGAAACCGACTCCTACCGTGATACATTCTCCGGCCTCCTTAATTTAGGTGGTGAATAAAACCCTGAATTGTTTGCACTCCATCAGCTCACTCGCTTCAATTATTACAACCTGTTCGTCTCCGCAAAGAATGCCCCGGCCGCCTAATTTTTTGTGCCGACGCCAGGCGCCCTCCGCTTTGGAAGGTCGGGCATTCCGGAGGCCGGTCCATTACACCCTATCCAGCGTCGGCGATTAACTCGTTGAGCAACAACAGTGCCAAAGAACACTCATCCATGCTCCAAATCATAGAAACTAATGCTGGAGAGAAATTCAGGTCACATTCAGGAGAGAAAAGACACCAGGGCAAAGGAGACAATTTCCAACACCTTGGACAGGCTTTTCAACGTGTGGAAAATTCCAACTAAGAATCAAGTAATTGTGCGTCCAAAATAATGGACAATAAAAAGGCTAAAATGGGGATTTTGGGGACAAGAAAAACCTGGGAAAATTACGAAATGTGATAGTCCCGTAATTTGTTGTAGAGGCTGGAGCGACTGATGCTCAAGGCGCGGGCTGCGCGGGTCTTATCTCCCTTCGCTTCCCGGAGGGCTTGGAGGATTCTTGACCGTTCGGCGTCTTGACGAGCCATTTTCCCGATCGAACTCAAATCGTTTTTGTCAGATTGCAACGGATGATCGGCAAACACGTCTTTCACTTCAATTGTGGAATGCCGGCATGTGACCACCACCCGTTCAATCACGTTTTCTAATTCCCGGACATTCCCAGGCCACGGATGCTGTGCCAGAGCCGTTTGGGCATCCGGGCTTACATGCATTGGATCACGACCATGCTTTCTGGCGCATTGCACCAGAAAATACTTCACCAACAGGGGGACATCCTCTCTCCGCTCCCTCAAGGGCGGCACGGTCAGCGGGAGGACGGCGAGACGATAGTATAAATCCGCACGAAACAACTTGGTGGCCACAAGATCTTCCAAGGGTTTATTGCCGGCGGAGATGACCCTCACATTCACCTTAATGGATCCATTACTCCCCACGGGCTTGATTTCCCCTTCCTGCAAGACGCGAAGTAAGCGGGCTTGGAATGCGGGAGTGGTGTCGGTAATTTCATCCAAAAAAATCGTGCCGCCTTCGGCTTCTTCAAACAAGCCTTTCCGATCAGCTACCGCTCCGGTAAAGGCTCCACGTACATGACCAAATAATTCGCTTTCCAGCAGGGTTTCGGGCAATGCACTACATTCCACCACCACAAAGGGCCGAAGGCGTCGACGACTCAAGGCATGAATGGTTTTCGCCACCAATTCCTTACCGGTTCCACTTTCCCCCTGAATGAGCACCGTGGCCTCACTCGCCGCAATCAATCGAACCATTTCCACCAATCGTTGAATCGGCTCACTGTCTCCTATGATCGTCAGAGGTAAGGTCTCCGGAAAGGAACCCCCATGGTGTGTTGGCAGGTCCGATGATTCCTGGCCTTCTGGAACCACCATAACAGTCTCACTCCCACGAGCCCCCATCAATATCGCAAAATGGGTCATGCCAGTCCCGCTTTTCAATGGCACCGCGCGTGGAAACGGACATCCAGGCGTGGCGACGGCGGAAGGGGACGGACAGGAAAATCTATCCTGAACTTGCATGTCGGACTGAAACAGTTCCATTGCGTGACAAGGATCACATGGGGTCTGCAGGGTGGAAGCAGGCAAATCGGAAGAAAGAATGGATGGTGAAGGAATTAATGGGCAGTCTTTCGCTATTTTATTGGCCGAGGGATTGGCATACACCAATTCCTTCTGAGGATTAAAAATCACAACCGGCTCATCCAGATGATCTGCCAGAAGTTTCAATCCTTCAATCCGCGCACTCAAAGACACGTCAGAATCAGAATCCTGATGCACTAACGATCCGGCCATCGTTAACCCTTTCTGTTCTCGTTCACTGCCTCATAAAAAAGGAAGGTTCCCACAGGGATGAACCAAACACATTTGACAAATCCACGCCTTTAAATCAGAGATACGAAGAGGTTTTTCAAAATATCCCTGGACACCACATTCTAACGCTTGGCTTTTAGAGTGACTATCTCCATAGGCAGTCATGACAACAATCGGACACCTGGGCGCCCCTTCCTGGAGCCGACGCAAATAGGGATATCCGCCACCTGGCATTTTCAAGTCAGTCACAATCACATTCGGCACGACGGATTTCAACACATTCAAGGCATCTGTCCCATTCTCTGACTCGATTACCCGGCAACCTTTTTCTTCAAGGGCCTCCACAAGCAGTGTCCGCATCGCTTCATCATCATCCACCACCAGAATGGTGCATGATTGCCCGGTTTGGTTTTCTGCAGTCGTGGGCGGAAACATTACCGCACCCTCCTATAAAACATGCCCCCCCGATCAAGACAACTGAAAATGCTCATAGTACCCATATGCTCAGCAAGTTCTGAACCCATGACGAATGCCTGGTACGGGCATAAATTGCCCAATTTTGTCCTCAAAACACGCATCCCAGGGAGGCCATCCTGTGGATTTTTTCTACACTTGCTTGAGGATCTTTTTACGCAACCTGAGCGAAATCAGGATTTTGCACAATAGAGAGGACTATGGAAGATTGATGTCAACTTCAGACTCATCGTCCTCATCATCCTCATCATCCTCGTCCTCAACATCCAATTGCCCCCCACGATGGCACTTCAGACAGTTAGCAAAATGACCAAGTCGATGAGCACCCTCACCTTTCTGAATTAACCGTTTAACATACGTATTGTGAAGAAGAGTGCTGTCCTCTTTCCCGTCCCCGGCTTTTATCACGTGGCAATCCGAACAGGACGTCGCGCCTGTAGCCCGAAAAATTAATTCTCCATGAGGATTTTCGACTCTCCCGATCGTAATGGCCGTTAAGCCACCCCGATGCTCAGTATGACAGGCTAGACAATCTTGGCCGGTTTGTATCGCATCTTGATGCAATTGGCGAACATCCGGTTCGGATCGAGATCGAAATGCTTCCAACGTATGACACACCTGGCACTTTTGCGGTGTAGGTCCAGTAAACGGTTCATGACAAGACACACATCTCCCAATGTCAGTGTGATACCGGCTGAGATTTCCAGGGGCCCACAAGTCTTCAGTGTAAAGAGAAGAGGCCCATGCCAGAGCCCCGATAACCAGACCTGTCAGAGCCCAGATAAGGGGGCCGACCCATGGTCCACGACCTCCCATGATTTAGAATCCCCCGAAAAAGAGGGCTCCTCCGATGTGCAGCAGCGTAAAAAACACAAATGACCACGTTAAGGGGCCGTGCAGACATTTCCACCATCGGAGCGTCTCTTCTTGTAACGCCAGACCATGCAGATTCGCCTCGATCTCCTCCTCGGTCATTCCTTCAAAAGCCAGCTCATGCCGCCGTTCATACAATGTTTGAAACGCCAGATAATGCAATGCCTGTCCGGTGATCCCACTCATCACCACCAGGACCATGGCGATAAGAGCAATGATCGGCACCAGAGCGTGAAAATGCACCCCGGCATGGACAAAAATGATCAGGGGGCCAATAATGCCAAACACGATGTGTACCTGAAACCATCCGTGTGACCAGACCTGATTAGGATACATCCACCGTTTAAGAGGATACACAAAGGTCAGCCCAATGAAGACCAGTCCGGTCCAACCAACCAGGTGAGCCACTTGCGTGTGACCGAAGGGCCTGTCTTCTCTGACACTCAAGAGGAACTCCAGAAAAAGGGCAGCCGCAATGGTCAAAACAGCCAACCCGAGGACCAAAGCTGTACGACGGGAAAGGGACCGGATCATAAAGAATAATTCTCTCTCCTCATCCCAGCAGATTCATTCATTGTTCAGGAGGGCTGCTGAGTCAACACAGGAGAAGAAGGAGGAAGGAGCGCCCGTAATTTTGTTTCAATGACCTCAGGGTCCTTGATGCCACGGAATCGAAGACTCCGGCCCGAATCCTCGCAGTGAACCACAAGGGTACCGATTCCCAAAATCCTGGACACTGGCCCTTGCATGACTTCAACTGATTTGAACATCCCAAATTCCACGCTGGCCAGGTCTTTTCCCGAATACCCATTCCTAAGCACCACTCGCTTCGACGTGAGCAAATATTTGGCCCAATATCGAAGGACCACTACCACCCCTAATAACATTCCCGCCCCGACAATCCACATTTCCCAGCCGGAAAATCCTACCCGTAGAAGGAAGAAACCTCGTAATCCTGTCCATAAGCTAAATAAATACAGCCAGGTAAATTGAGCCCACGAGGGATAGCCTTCCCAGATAATCCGTTCGGATCCTTCTGGCTCACTCATGTCTTTCACGCATATGTGATGACACCATGGAATTATTTTGTACCTGAGGAAAAGGGATCAGAATGCCCCTCTTCCCAAGGGAGGAACGCCAGAACAAGCTTGAGTCAGTGTATTGAGGCATATGGGGCTCTCTTGCGACCTCCGTGCCAACAGATCCTATACCGTTAGGAAGCCGTTTAATGGAATACAGGGAAAAAATCCAGTATGAAACCAAATACACTGAGGACAAATGCACCAGCACCAGAGAGTCAATCTGTTGATTTCTGCCCCACCAGCGAGTGAAAAGCCGGAGGAACCACAGTCAACGATGACCACACCAAGCAGGTTCAATTGAGGAAAAAAAGTGGAAGATTTCCGATAGAAAAAATGAACCGAGGTAAAACCCAACCCCATGGGAAAATTTGAGGCAACGGGCTGGAGGTGAGGCTGGAACACAGGGCTGGACCTGGCTGGAGGAACCCCATTGAATACTTGCTCGCCGGGTACTACTGATTAAAGTGGAAAAATCCTCTAGACAGCCAGGGATAATCGCATCAGCAGCTCAGATAGGGATACCCCATGTCCCTTGTCATTTGAGGCATAGATGGCGCACCCGATCCAACAAAAGCCTCCATCGGAAAAGCAGGCTTTTTCCCCATTGATTGCAAGGTCTCCACAATTCGTTCCGGACGGCCCCAATCGCTCCACGTCACATCATCAAGCTCCATGACACCTAATTGACCGGCAAGAGGTTGTAACACATGACGGGAAAAATTTTGTGTAGGCATATCCTCATAAATAGCCTGGAGGGTCGACCCTTCTGCCGGAGTCCCGATCTGCCTTCGTAACCGTTCAAACCGCTCCATCATATCAGGAAAGCACAACCATCCGGATTTCCACAGTGTCTCGACTTTGGTCACCAGCACCAGGGTGTTCCACAAGGCTCCCTCCGACATCATTCGCTTGCCATCATGGACCTCCGGCTTCTCTACAAACGATTGAATGCGACGGATAGAGGTGCCTCCACTCCATCCGAGCACTCCGCCGACGGACATCCACCCATAATCAAGCTCCAGATGAGACGGACGCACACCCATGAGAATCATTCGGTCAGATAAAAATTCTACCGCGCGCACAGCCCGACGCACCGCAGCCACAAAGCGATCTTCGGGACAGATAAAATGATCGGCGGGCAGAAGGACCACGACTGCTTGAGGATCCCAGGCTCTCACGTAAGTAAGAGGAAGAAAAACGCCCGGCGCCGTATCGCAATTTCTCGGCTGAAAGATCAGCGTGCCCTCATCCTGCCTTGTGCAATGATGTTCCAAACTCTGTTGATGTGTTCGACCCACAACCGTCACTTTTTTCCTGGGCAACCCGATTTGGTCGGCCCGGTCCCACGTATGTTGCAACATAGAGCGGGTGCCGACAAAGGTGCAGTATTGTTTCGGAACCGGATATCCGAGCCACTGCTGAATCGAGGGACGGATACGTTCGCCTTCACCACCTGCCAACACGATGGACCACACGGAGGACGGTAGGGTCTGAACAGTCATGATGGACCTCCTGGAAATTGTAAAACGTAGCTAATGGAACATGCCCGATAAAGGAAAACGTACGCTTGTTTTTCCGGACACAGCAAACTGCCTTTATTACAAATTAACAGGGGAGGAACCGAGGGTTACTATTACATTTCGACTAATGAATGAAAAGGTAAGCAATTGAAAGGCCAGAGTGAGAAGGAACCTTAATTCGTTGATTTTTCTAACTTTGCCTAAAGGCCATCAGAGCTAAAAAGGTGCGGAACCGAACGGTCTGAAGGCTTCGACCTTCATGTATTGGGAGGAAGAATTTCCAGAGAACGGTTGCACTGACATGATGAAGACATGACATCGCTTTACACACATGCCATACGTGGCGTCGTTGAGATCCATCCTTCCGGATAAACCCCTCAGTTCGTCATAACTGTAATACACCAAACACCACAGGAATCGGCTCTGACAATCTAAGGCAGCGCCATGTATCCAGACCCCCTTCTTCTGTCTTTTTTTCACCATTGTTCACCGGACAGACTCGTGGAACTCTTGCATGTCCCAACCTATGGCATGAAACCAGCATGACCTTTAACTGCCGCGCTTATTTTTTTAAGAGCCTGGAAAAGTTCTTAGGCAATTTTTAGGATCTAATTATCAATGGGCTTGGTTCCTTCACATCTATTGACCAAAGGATCGTTCCATGAAATTCATCTCGTATGTTCTCACCGTAGGTCTCAACATCATCCTGATCACTCCGGCGTTCAGTTATGAGGAAATGACAGTCTCCAATGGAGGCACCATTACCGGAAAGGTATTCCTGGCGGGGAAAGAACCCCCGGCCTTGGCGTACAGTCTGATTACCAACCCCGACACGGACTTTTGCGGACGTATTTCCACAGGAACAGGATGGCGTCTCGTGGATGAATTTCAATTGGCGCCGGATGGTGGGCTTCAAAATACTGTGGTTTTTTTGGAGGGTATTTCTCAAGGCAAACCCTTTCCCCAAACAGGTCCAGCCAAAGTCGCAGTGGAGGATTGTCTGTTTACGCCCTGGGTCTCGGTTGTGCAAAACGAACAACCACTCCACATCGTCAACATGGATCCCATTATTCATGATGTGCAAATTTATGAAACGGCACCATTCGGCTCAAAAGTCATGCTTCATCGCCCGCTCCGGCTCAATCCGTTCCATCCTAAGAACAGAATCAAGGATCATCAACACAACCCTGGCGAGGCGATGGTCGACACGGTTGAGTTCTCCCAGGGCCGCAGAATCTTATACTTGGAATGCGGATTTCACACCTACATGCAAAGCTGGGGAGTCGCGGTAGACAACCCCTATTACGCCATTACCGATGCGGAAGGAAAATTCACCCTCCCTGATGTCCCGGAGGGCGTCTATTCGCTCTTGGCCTGGCATCCGGGCATGGGAGGATTTATCAAAATGGAAGTGGTGATTTTAGCTAACGAGACATTGAAGACCAGAATGGAATTTCAGAATCCGATCGACCGGCGCATGGCCCACAATACGATGTTTTCTAATTATCGGTTTGGCACCGAAGTCCTGGAAAAAGAAGGAGCAGTCTATGATGTCCAAGTAACGCATGAAACCCAGGACATCCTCAGCGACCAGCATGAAGAAACCGCTAATAAACATTCAGGCCATTGAGGCTTCATCTAAGGGACTAGCTAGAGAATCGCAGAGAAAGACTCAGGATCAATGCTAGTCTTTAACAACATTGAGTCGATCATGATCTCCTATCCTCTGCTTCGAACGTATCCACCTGGTTTAGACAACCTGAAAAGCGGGGCCTGACTGAATGAGCCAGGCCCCATTAAAGTAAGCTTCCCCCCCACTAGAAATAGGCCTCCTTTCTTCTCTCCCCGATGCTCCATGCTTGGCTTCGGACTTACCTATGCCCATTTCACGAAATAAAACAAGACTAGCGCCAGACGGCAAGTTGCGATAGGCTGAATTTTTTGAAAAACACTGTGGGGAAGGCATCAGATATGAAAAATTCGATCAATATCGTGGCAGGAGAAAATATTCCATATATCAAAGAAGCATGTGCCGGTATGGGGAACCTCACCCTTTTGCCAGGACGGTCCATCACTTCCAGCGATTTGCAAGACACGAATGTTTTACTCATTCGATCCATTACGAAAGTTGATGAGACGTTATTGAAAGGCACTCCAGTCGAATTTGTCGGGTCAGCCTCCGCAGGAGTGGACCACATCGATATAGCCTACCTCAAATCCCGAAATATCGGCTTTACCTCGGCAGCCGGATCAAATGCCAATTCGGTGGCCGAATATATCATGGCCGCATTATTGTTCCTTGGGAAACAACAGGCCTTTGCCCTCAAAGGAAAAACCATTGGCATTATCGGCGTCGGGAACATCGGCAAACTGGTTAAACACAAAGCGGAAGTGCTGGAGATGCTCCCGGTCCTCCATGATCCTCCGCTGGCAGAAACGGGCCAACTCGATCACCGTTCGTTAGCCGAAGCGCTCAGTTGTGACGTGGTCACGCTGCATACGCCATTGACCACCGACGGCCCCTACCCGACCTTTCACATGCTCAACGAGCAGACACTTCAATGGCTCAATCCCTCCGCGATCTTCATCAATGCCGCCCGTGGGGAAGTTGTGGAGACACAGGCCCTGCTGAAGGCCATCACAGAAAATCGTATCGGGCCGACCATCATCGACGTGTGGGAAGACGAACCCGCCATTAACTGGGACCTCTTTCAGGCTGCCACCATCGGCACACCGCATATTGCCGGACACTCCCTCGATGGCAAAGCCAATGGCACCTTCATGATCTATGCAGCCTTGTGCAAACATCTGGGCATCTCCCCCGCATGGAATCCCGTCCAGGTGCTGCCCGCCCCTACCGTCCCGTCTTTAACCATCGACTACCACGAGCAATCTGATGAAGAGTTGATTCAAGAAATGGTCACAAAGATCTATGACCTGGAAGCCGATTATCATCGCATGCAGGAACTGCTCGCGATTCCTCAAGAAGAACGACCTCGTCGCTTTGATGAACTTCGCAAAAACTATCCCGTCCGCCGGGAATTCCACCGAACCCGCGTCACGCTCCCAAAAAATCAGGAGAGGCTCCAACAGTTCCTTGCAAGAGTAGGCTTTTTTGAATTCAGCGAAGAAGGATAAATCGGACAATGGCAGGTCAATTGCCTTGAACCTGTCCATCCTGAGCCCAGGGGCATGCCATGGATTAAAAGCTCCTGCCCTGAGGAAAGCCTAAAGAGAATGAGCGATCGATCTGCCGGCAGAAGGATCGAATGCTTGCCTTCTATTTAGGTATCGCCCTGTGGTTGGAAGGGAAAAAGAGAAAGGTAGACGGTATCCGCGCGCTTCTTAATCCATTGAAACCGGAATAACGTGCGGATTTGACTGGAGTACTGCCCGATATTCGCCTCCTGCCAGAGACCTTCTGCAAAATACCGCCGATTCTCCCCCTCACTCAGAAATCCCGCGAACTTCTGATCGGTCACAAAGCTCACCGCCCAGCTGTTCGTCCAACCTGGATGACAACGCTGAACATAGGCATCGACCTGGAGAAGCAGAGATTTCGTTCTCTCCAGATCGGTCATGAGCGATTCGGAGGCAAGGAGAAACAGCACATCATGCCCTTGAGGAATATCGATAAGCCCGATACGGCTCTCCAGAGCCAGACAGGCTTGACGGTCAATGGCATACACATCCGGTTGGCCGGAATCGCCTTTTGGAATAGTAAGGCTATTGGGTGAACCGGGTTTGCACACAAACTTCAAGTCAGACGGAGGACAGTCCCACTGCAATTGCACCCCGGCTTGCTCAATATCATCTAACAAGGAAGGAATCCTGGGATTTAATGCCACCCTATTCTGAATCGATTCGCCCGGCACCAGCCGAACCATTTGTGATCCGAACCTCCCAATCGGGACGTCCTGCTTGACCGGACTCTTTGGTGCATCCAAGCGGGTGGCCGAGAGCCAGGTAGAACCATCCGTCGGATTCCAAGGTAAATCCCGAACATCGACGTTGACCGGTTCATCACTGATATTGGTTAAATGAACGTGCAGTTCATACAGATGGTCGCCGGGCCTCTTCAAAAACACCTCCATCGCCAACGGTAACCGGGGCTCTTCCTCAGGATCTTCAGCCGCACCGGCGGTGGACGGTACGAAAAGGGTCAAACCCCAAATACCAAAACTTATTACAAGACAAAGAAATCGGTTCAAGGAATTTTTACGCATAGGCTGTCGCAACCATTTAACAATTCATTGGGAAACGTGTTAAACCTTTTCCATGCAAGATAGGCGTTTTTCGGAATAATGGTCAAATTATTAACTGAGAAAACGTTTTGAGTAGGTAAGGCCAATCATGTTATTTGGAATACATTTTTTACCGAAGCATTGAGCCGACCAAAGCGAAAGCGACAGGGTGACCCGCAATCGAAGCTGAGCAGTCAGAAAAAATGGATTTTTCTTCTAGGTCTCCAAAATGGGAGAATAAGAAGCAGAAAAAATGCTTATTTGTCAGTTACGAGAGAAAAGTCTCGTCTAACCAAAACAATGACTTCAGGATATTTAATGAACACAAGCAAAATGCCATTCGGCAAGCCCGGTTTTTGAAATAATCGCCTTAGGTTCCAAGGCACCAGGCCCTGCCTGGCCCTCTAAAACCAAATTCCAGGAAACAGGGTTGGGGATTTCCGCAGGATTGATTGAGTCTTGAAAAAAATCGTTGTCGGACTGGGGAATGGTAAATTCGCCAAAAAGAACTCTTTTCCCATTTAAACCATCGTAATAAAAATAGCCTGTTCCTCTAAAGTTCAATTCAACAGGATTTGCTACTCTTACATCCAAGAGACCAAAATCATCCGCAGGGGTCTGATTACAAAATGGTCCACCAAGATTTTGTGCCCGCACTATGTATGTTTGCTCAATAACCTCAAGTTCGCCCCGGAAGAAGTAGGAGAGAACGGCGGCGGAATAACCGACCGCGCGGGGAATGAGGTTTTGGGATTGGGCCTCATAGATCGCATCATCCAACTCTAGTTGGCCTAACAGATCCAAATTTGTGTTGGTCAGAAGAAATTGGGCTACAGCTTGGTTCCCGGTAAGCTTGGCTGCCCGAGAGCCGGGAAATGCAGCGCTTCCAAGTCGAGGAAGGGTCAAGTAAGGTGAAGGGATAGGGGCTGGGACCAATTCTGTGACCATAGGGTATCTAATTTCTGCATTGAAGATACTTCCCTGCCCGGGAATCGTGTCATCGGTAAAAAAATTGGCATTGGTATATTCTGTTACACCTATGTCTGTGCCCAATGTGGCCTGAGGATTTGACCCGAAATAGACATTGCGATCAAATAGATTCGAAAATGGTTCAGAACGAGTGGCACCACCTTGTTCCAACATAGAAGGATTGGGACTGAAAATGCCGCCACCGATATAGGAACCGACGCTTTTTCTTTCCATATAGTCATGCAGACCATCATCGAAGGGATGAAGATCGTCCCGCACATGGGAAGGATTGGCGGAATCCTGAAGGAGATGCATTACCTGGCCTAAGGCGCGGAAGGTCTTTCCCCAATATTCATCTCGGTCGGCCTTGGTTTCAGACGTTAGGGCCTTAAAATAATAGTCCCGTGCATCATTCCAGGACCATTTCTGTTGTCCAATGGGGTTAAGTCCCCAATCAATGGCTGAGATTCCACCCAGTACCGGAAGCTCTAAGCCCTTATTTTTAATTGGTTCATGAAAATGGTTTAAGGACCTACCTTCATCATCTTCCTTATTACTCCCTAGTTTCAGCAATTCTCGTGGAGTTCCTCCTTTAACCGATGCATTCAAACCACCCTCTAGTGCCAAATTATTTATGAGATAGGCATTCAGATTACCTTCCACTATTCTAATGGCCTGTTCCGTGATTTCCTCGTGGGTATTCCGTTCCCAAGCCCATCCACTAGTAGGGATAAAAGGAATGCATACTAGGACGAAAAGAGAACAGATAGTGGCATGTAGTAAGTTTGTCAGAACTGGATTCAAAGAGAATTTCAGGGAGAAGAAAAAATGGGGACAAGACTTATTAAACGCTTTGTTTGGTGAAATTAGGGGTATAACACTAGAACAATTACACATGCGCCTTTCTCCTTCTTAAGCGAATACCGTCAAACCAAATGACAAGTGACCAACTTATGTAGATTTAATCTTTCTTTTCTGGCAAGCCAGACCTCATTTATTTAAGCGGGTTTGTGAATATTTATCCGTCAGATACCCGATGAGCCATCCGCTCAGGGTATAAAGAATAGTACCAACGATTACCATTGCAATGTAGAGATTGGTTTCTCCGGACATATCTAATTTTGCGAGAAGTTGACGGAGGTTTAAATTGAGGAACACAAACGGGAGATAAACAACAAAAAAAACAAAATGGAAGTAGAGTTCAATCAACTTTCCGCCATAACCATTGCCACTCAATAGGCTATACATTTCGAAAAATGAAAGAGGAAGCACTACGACCACGAAATGAATCAAGGCTCCAATCAGGGCGTATGCGGTCGACCGCTTATATTCTGAAAAATTCTTTCGCACGTAACATCTCCTTTGCCAACAGCCGATTTCCTGGCTTTCCTTAAAAACTTCGGATGCGCCATTGGCCATCAGTGTCCAAAACAAATTCAACTTCCAATGGGTATTGAATCTCTCCTAGGATTAGTGGTGTTGAGGATTTCCCGACCACGCGTCTACCCCGGCCATCTGTAAGTTGCAACGGAACATTAAAGACATTAGCCAATTCACCCAGATGGTCCTTGAGGACCGTCCAGTCATGGCGCATGACCTCCCGCTTTCGTATAAGGATATGCGAAAGCGCCTGTTCAATATCACCTTGCGCAAGGGCCTCCATCATGCCTGACCATTCGGCATTGAGCATAATTTCAAATGCCACGGGATCTAACGCTTGGACTACTGCCGTGGCCTCAAAAATATTTCCCATGGTATCTGTTACTCTCACTTTGGGCAGATACAACCCGGGCTGCGTGAACGTGAGGATGTGTTCAAAGAGGTCTGGTCCCTGTAGATCAATAGTTCCATCGCCTTGAAAATCCCATTGAATGTTAGCAACCGGTTGGTCGATTTCAATGGAGACCCGAAGAGTGACCTGGCTGGGAGCGACATTTCGATCCGGCGACACTCGCAATTGCACCTGGTTGGTCAAGATTTCGGTGGTGTGGACTTGAATGGTAGAAGATGCTTGCTGCCCACAGGCATTAGTCGCTTGCGCGACGACAGTGGTGGGACCGAGCGTCCCTGTGCCCTCTCGCAAAGGCACCCGTTCGATCGCGTAGGCAGATCCCAACACTTTGGCGGCTTGTTGATTGACGACCACCCCTACCAGGCTTGAACCACTGCTCATCACTTTTCCTTTCACCAACATGGTCGGTTGATTAATCGTAGCATTGGCCAGTGGAGCGTCAATGGTCACAGTCAAACAATTGGCGGTACAGGCGATATAGGCCTGCACTTGTGCGCCGAGCGGACCGGTCAGCCGAACCTCAAGATTATTCCGTGCTTGCACCACGATGGGCTCGGTAATCTGGCTGTGGGC
This sequence comes from uncultured Nitrospira sp., assembly GCA_902500695.1. GTDB lineage: Bacteria > Nitrospirota > Nitrospiria > Nitrospirales > UBA8639 > Nitrospira_E. The sequence goes on from CABVRQ010000027.1 coordinate 32,143, forward strand.
TCCGGTGAAATTTTGAGCCCCGATCACTTCCGTCCCGTTTAACAGGACAGTCCCGTGGGTCACCCGATTTGCCCCTCCGGATGTGCCATTGATCATGACTAACTGGTAGTGGGCTGCTGGTTCGCAATTCGAAAAGTTCGCCTTGAAAATTTCTTCTCCCGTGGCATGTTTAACCCATGCCACGGGTCCCCAGATGGGTGTGAGATTTGTCGGTGTAGCGGAAAGGGTGACACCAAGATTCACACTATTGGTATGCCCTGCTCCATCCACACCCCTAACAATCAGAGAATTTCCGCCTTCATGTAAGACAATGCCATCGGCGAGAAACACTCCACCTGTGACCGTCGCGGAAACTCCATTGACCGTGACGGAGGCATTGGGATCATTAACGAATCCAGTTACCGTAATAGGACTCATCCCCACCAGACTTCCTTCTGAAGGACTTGTAATCAGCAAGGCCGGTAATTGGAGAGGTAGGGGGGCATGGGCAACGATGACAACCGTATCGGGTGAACTTGAAGCCTTTTCATCCGAGACCACGACCCTTACGACATACGTTCCAGGAATATTCGGAATGAAGGTGGGCTGAGCGAAGGTAGGATTTAAAAGAGTCGCAGTACTCCCTTGAGGCCGGCTCTCCAACGACCATTGGAAGCTTAAGGCATCGCCGTCTACGTCATGGGAACCGCTACCATTGAGTGTGACTAATGAAAAGACCGGCACGTTTTGATCTTGTCCCGCATCGGCCACGGGTGGCGTGTTGCCTGTAGTAATTATCACCGTGATGGGATCACTATTTTCCATCCCATCGTTGACAATTAGCTGAGCCACATACAATCCGACCAGATCTGCACCAAATGTCGGTTGAATAGAAGTTGAGTGTGAAAGTGTTGCCGTGCTCCCTGTTGGTTTGGCGATAAGCGACCATTGAAAGGTCAACGAGTTGCCATCCACATCATGGGAGCCGCTTCCATTGAGGTTGACGGTACTTCCTACCGGTACCGTTTGGTCTTGGCCCGCATGGGCCACCGGTTTGGAGTTTTGCGTGTTGATCAGAACCATGTCCGGCGTGCTGACTTCTTGCCCATCGTTCACAATCAGTTGAACCTGATAGGTCCCTGCCAGATCAACCAGGAAATCGGACATGGACGAAGTCGGGTTCGAGAGTGTGGCCCTACTTCCATTTGGGATGCTCACAAAGGACCAATTGAAACTCAACGGGTCCCCGTCTACATCATGGGAACCATTTCCATTCAAAAGGACCGATTGTGTGACAAACACGGTTTGATCCTGGCCCGCTCCGGCCACAGGAGGCGAATTAATCGTTGTTATCGTCACTGTATCGGGATCACTATCGACCGATCCATCATTCACGATGAGTTGAAGGGTATAGATTCCTGGAGTGTTTATCGCCAGGGTGGGCATGATTGCCGTGGTGTCGGAAAGCGCAGCGGTATTCCCGACGGGTTGTGATAGAATTGTCCATCTATAGGTCAGAAGATTCCCGTCCACATCGGTTGAATCGGTCCCATCAAGCTGCACCGTCATTCCAATGCGAACTGTCTGGTCAGGTCCTGCGTGTGCCACTGCCGGAGTGTTTCCTCCCTGCCCCAACCCAAATCCTCCTTCCAATGCGATTGTGGTGTGGTTTCCCATGCGAACCCATTTGCCCACAAACGCTCCAGTAGCTCTGCTTTCGGCTTTGACCCTCAAAAGGCCCTTAGGAGCATATACCTTCGCCCTCACCTTACTGCCTTCCCCAAACTTTACCGCCTCCGGGGTGTCATCGATGGAGCCTGTTCTTCCATTAATGCCGGTGCTAATGATGAGGACATCGGCCGCAGTCAGGGTCACTGCACCAGGGGCCGGCCCGACAACCGTATGCCTGCGAGTATCGATCTGACCTGCCACGCGAATCTCGACGGCCTTAGTCGCCAGAACTTGGGCCTCTTCACGAATATCCCATTCTTGAAAGTGGTAAAGACCACCTGAAAGGGTGACAATGGCTCCGGGACGAACTTTGAGCCGACCATAGCGCCCAGCCTGAAGGGTAAGGACTCCTCCTGCTGGAACATCGAGGTCCTGCGATCCAGGGTGAACCGATGGGACAGGCGGCAACTCGGAAACGAGTGGGAACCTAACTGGTGTTGTCCTGGTCCCTAGGATCTGTCCCGGTCCTAAGAGTGTATTGACCACAATATTCTGTATCTGAGATCCACTTTTTAATCTGACGGTATCCCCTATTATCTGGCTATTACTGTTTTGAACCACAACATCATGACCGATGGTCATTTCTTGCTCACCGTTCAGATAGGGACCGATACTCGTTTGATTTGCCCCAACATCTCCGCTGAGAATTGTACTACCCTGTCGAATCCAAACCCCCTCATTCCCTAGCACCACAAAATCCTGAGCCGCCTTGGCCTTTCCAGGCACATTCAGAAATATTAGGAACAGGATAACAATCCATGTGGAACTAGCAGGTATTCGAAAATATGTTTTCCAACTCCATGTCATCGAAGGTATTCCCCTCTTTGCTAAGGACCCATGATTATTCAAAAGTAATTTCCTTAGGAGTGAAAGCTCTGGAAGTATGGGAGGAAAGGGAAAAAGCGCCTATACCCCGTTGTAGGGGAAGCAATTGTTTAAAAAAGTTGAACGTAGAAAATCTTTAGAAGGAAGGATTGAACTTAGGAATCAGGCATCCTCTCCCACTGTATAGCGGTAAAGGCAAGACCGTTGACGTAACGGTTCGATCATGTCGACCCTAACCGGATGGACTGTCACATTACCGGTAGAGACATGCGAGTGTTTTTGAATTTATTGGAACGATCAGAAGCAGATAGCTTGAATGGCTATCCCCCAAACATGCGTTTTGAATTCCACAGCACAATGGGACTCAAAAAGTAATCGGATGATCAGGTCTGTTACGACCAGAAAATACCGGTTGGAAGGTGGGCTCTTTAATCACCTATGGAGAAGAACCGTTCGGTGGGCTCCTGTTTCGTCGGTTTGATCATATTCCCGTCCCTCCTCTAGGATTATACTTTGAATGCCATGGCGTAGGCTCCCCATACTGATACGGATCAAGCGGATCATCCCCCAGCACACCCACGCCGCCACCAGACAAACACATAACAACCCCGCTAGTATGACTTAGACTCCCCATTTCTCCACGACAGACTCCATTTTGATGGTAACGGGAAATTTCCCTCTTGTGGGAAACGGTTCAATCATAGAAGTTTTGGCGGATGCTGGATGGCATTGTTTTTCAAATTACCCAGAAGGGTTGAGATTTTCGAATACAAAATTCGGGAATTCATTGTCAGCCAGGATTGGATTTAAAAAAGCTCCGGGTTCTAGAAATTTTTGATATACCATTGATGATCGGCTTCCCACACAAACTCTACCTCTAAGGGAAATTGGATTT
>CABVRQ010000027.1:35672-40855 GCA_902500695.1 uncultured Nitrospira sp.
TACCATTGATGATCGGCTTCCCACACAAACTCTACCTCTAAGGGAAATTGGATTTTTCCCATAGGCAGGGGGTCCGCTGATTTAACCACCACTCGATATCCTTCCCCATCTGTCAGTTGAAGGGGAACAGAAAAATTTTCGCGATCTCTTCTAAAGGATCGGCAAGCACGTTTCGATCATGTCGACCCTAACCGGATGGACTGTCACATTACCGGTAGAGACATGCGAGTGTTTTTGAATTTATTGGAACGATCAGAAGCAGATAGCTTGAATGGCTATCCCCCAAACATGCGTTTTGAATTCCACAGCACAATGGGACTCAAAAAGTAATCGGATGATCAGGTCTGTTACGACCAGAAAATACCGGTTGGAAGGTGGGCTCTTTAATCACCTATGGAGAAGAACCGTTCGGTGGGCTCCTGTTTCGTCGGTTTGATCATATTCCCGTCCCTCCTCTAGGATTATACTTTGAATGCCATGGCGTAGGCTCCCCATACTGATACGGATCAAGCGGATCATCCCCCAGCACACCCACGCCGCCACCAGACAAACACATAACAACCCCGCTAGTATGACTTAGACTCCCCATTTCTCCACGACAGACTCCATTTTGATGGTAACGGGAAATTTCCCTCTTGTGGGAAACGGTTCAATCATAGAAGTTTTGGCGGATGCTGGATGGCATTGTTTTTCAAATTACCCAGAAGGGTTGAGATTTTCGAATACAAAATTCGGGAATTCATTGTCAGCCAGGATTGGATTTAAAAAAGCTCCGGGTTCTAGAAATTTTTGATATACCATTGATGATCGGCTTCCCACACAAACTCTACCTCTAAGGGAAATTGGATTTCCCCCATTGGCAGTGAGTCGGCTGATTTGGCCACCACTCTATATCCTTCCCCATCTGTTAGTTGAAGGGGAACGGAAAAATAATTCGCGATCTCTCCTAAATGATCAGCAAGCACGGTCCAATCATGTCGCATGACCTCACGCTTTCTGGTAGCCACAAACGAGACAGCCCCTTCAATATCTTGCTTTGCTAAAGCCGCCAGCATACCCCGCCACCGGGCATTGAGGGCAGCTTGGAGATCTTCCGGATTCTCTAACACCACGTCAGCCGTCGCTTCAAAGGTTTGGCCCTGTTTATTTGTGACGATCACCCGAGGGGAAAAATGGCCTGCTTGGGAAAACGTGACCGTCTGGGAATGGAGGTGAGGCCCTTCTGCATCAAACCTTCCATCTCCTTCATAATCCCAGGCAATCATGCCCACTTCCGTGACCGAATCCGTGGAAACCCTCAAGCTCACCTCACCAGGGACGACACCCCGCTCCGGGGATGCCCGGATGTGCACAAGAGGCGTTCTGCTGTGATCCATGGCGTAAGCAATGCCAACTCCACAAATGAAGACGAAGATGGCACCGGCGGATTTCCTCAGCCAAAACACTGGCTTCATTTTTCCGTTCTCCTTTTTATCTTTCTTATGGCCTTTGTCTTCAATACGGACGACTGGTAGGCCTCACTAAGCGACTTGATACAAACCTATCCGCCTATACTTCGGACATATTTATTGATTTCATGAATGTAATGTTCATGAAATCCCTTAACCCTAAAGTAAGCAAGGAACACGGTTCGTCCAGGCAGGATTCTTTACCTTGTCGTGGAATTCAGGTATGAAGCAATAGTATGGGATTATCTATTGACCGCGATCAGTTTGACGAAGAGGATTTCACCCGGTTTGGGCAACGGTTGACTCAAAGCTTGAAAGCCCTTGAGCATGTGGTGGAGCAGCCGGGGTTTGGTGTCGGTCCTCTTTCCATCGGGGCGGAACTCGAACTCTCGATTATCAATAGCCAGGGCCGGGCCTATCCCATTAATCGCACCCTCCTGAATTGCTCGCATGATGAACACCTCCAACTCGAGTTAGACCGGTTTAATTTGGAATATAATTTATCTCCGGTTGCCCTGGCGGGCCATCCCTTTTCCCATGTCCGCGCACAGTTGGCGAACGCCATCCAATCATTGGAATATTGTGCCCACAGATTGGGAGGACGCATTGCGCCGATTGGCATCCTGCCGACCCTCTGTGCTGAAGAATTGGATTCGCCGGTGATGTCAGACCTTCCGCGCTATCGCGCGCTCTCGACAGCACTCCGACGGTTGCGTGAGGGCCTCTTTTCCATCCACATCAATGGGCCGGAGCCCTTAACGGTGACTTGTCCGGATGTCACACTGGAAGGGGCCACGACCTCTTTTCAGATTCATCTTCGGGTGAACCCTCAGGATTTCGCCCGCGTCTTTAACGCGGCTCAACTCGTGACGCCCGTGGCCTTGGCTCTTAGTGCCAATAGTCCCATATTTTTGCAGCATCGCCTGTGGGAAGAAACACGCGTGGCCTTGTTTAAGCAGGCGATCGACAGTCGAAAAGCCCAGGAAGGCGATTGGCACCAACCGGCCAGAGTGTCGTTTGGCCACGGATGGGTCCGTCGCGGGGCGTATGAATTATTTGCCGAAGCTGTGGCGCTCCATGCTCCCTTATTGCCGGTTATGAGTATGGAAGACCCCATGGAATGCATCAGACGAGGACAATTGCCGCAGCTTGAGGAATTGCGCCTACACCAGGGAACCGTCTGGCGTTGGAATCGAGCGATCTATGATGCCGGTGCCAATGGCCATGTCCGCGTCGAATTTCGAGCCCTACCCTCAGGGCCTACCCCGATTGATATGGCGGCCAATGCCGCTTTTATTATCGGGCTGACGTTAGGCATGCGACAGCAGATCGACACCATCCTCCACCAGTTTCCGTTTGAATATGCTCACCGGAATTTCTATCGGTCGGCCGAATTTGGGATGGAGGCCATGTTAGTATGGCCAGGTGGGACCGCGCAGGGATTGCGCGAAATATCGGTGTGTGACTTGGCCAGGGAATTGTTGCCGGTGGCCGAAAAGGGCTTGGAGGAAAGCGGAGTGGAGAAAGAAGAAATCCAACTCATGCTGAATGTGATCCGTGATCGCTTGGAAGCACGAATGAATGGCGCGCGTTGGCAACTCCATCGGTTAGAACAGTATGAGAGACAAGGAGATGACCGTCCCACGGCTTTGACTCGCATGCTCGAAGATTACCTGCGCGCCTCACACACCGGGGCCCCCGTTTCCCAGTGGAGTCTGAACCCCGAATGAACCTGGCACGTCCTATACCCAGGTGGGAGGCACCCACACCACAAGACGTAGGGCACACCGTCGAGGATTTTCTGGTGAAACTGGCTGAACCCACTTTCCTTTGGCTTCCGGGCCTGGATGCCACGCGCACACGCGCTGTGAGTACCTTATTGCACGGCAATGAACCCTCAGGCGTGCGCGCCCTTCATCGATGGATACGGGAAGGCCGACAACCCCAGGTCAATTTGCTGTGTTTTATCGGGTCTATCGGAGCGGCCTTGACCAGGCCATTCTTTTCTCATCGATACGCACCAGAAGGAACAGATCTCAATCGGTGTTTCCGATCTCCGTTTGAGGGACCGGAAGGGGCCATCGCCCAAGCCATGCTTCAGGAACTGCATCACGCCCAACCCGAAGCCTTGATTGACTTACATAACACCTCCGGCCGAAGTCCGGCGTATGGTGTGACCACCCTGAACCGGGAAACCCATGAAACTTTGACGGGGGTCTTTTGTGATCATCTCATCATAACCGACTTGCGGTTGGGCTCATTAATGGAAGCGACGGAATACGACTGGCCGACCGTCACCATTGAAGCAGGATGGGCACAAGATCCACAGGCTGATGAGCTGGCCTTTCGCGGATTCACACGATATGCCCTGGCCAAGAATTTTTCGGATATCTCGTCACCGGTGACCGTGCTCCATCATCCCATTCGGGTGGAACTGCAGAAAGGGGCCACCATGGCCTTTAACGGTGGACCGGTTTCTGAAGTGGATCTCACCCTTCCGTCAGATGTGGATCGATTAAATTTTGGACTATGGTCTCCGCAAGAAACCCTGGGTTGGGTCGGGGCACGCGGCCTGGATGTGCTATGGGCAAAGAATGCCATGGGACAAAACGTCAGCTCCGCCATCTTTTCCGTGCACAACGGGGAACTTCGATTAGCTCATCCCAGCCGGCTCATGATGGTCACGACGAACCAAGAAATCGCCCAAAGCGATTGCCTCTTCTACATCCTCCCTGATTCGTGAACACCAAAATTCTCGGATTGAGCTCACACTTCTGAAACTTCTATGTGATGTCTTTTCAATCTCCCCCACCCCTTTCGAAGAAAGGAGTGGAGTGAGTGTATTTCCATTCAAGGGGAAAACTTTGTTGCAATGGATGATATGGCAAAATGATGACATCGTTTTGATATTGAGAGACTCGGAAGTATGTGAACCTGGCAGTATCAACGGGGGCGACAACGGAAAAACCCAGATATGATTTAATAGGTCAGGCTCCCTGGTTTAACTCCCAACTTTCCCACACCTCAACAAGTTTGTGTTACCGTTCCCGCCCCTGCTTGAGAGACATGGGGAGAAATGTATTTCAAAAGATACACTCTGTATCCAATTGGATAAATACGAAGGACGTCGCATGATCTCAACCAACTGGAGAACCCTTTCCTAACTTTTGCGAATTTAGATAGAAAGAACCTACGAAGATCCCAAAAAATCTTTGTAAAGCTCTTCTGAATGGGTTAACCCACAGAGGGAACTTCCCCCATCCACTCACTCTTAGAACAATTGCCCAAGCAAGGCATGGCATTTGCCTAATTCATATCAATAGATGAAATGTAAAGATCAAATTTTACGTTTCGAGTATTTTTCCTTTTCTTTGACTGCCATATCCACATGCCTACACCCCTCTCAACCATTTCTACTTTCTATAATCAATTTCTGACCTCGGTGACGCCGAAACGCGCCACCCTCCTAGTGATTGTGGCTTTGGGACTTTTGAGTGGAATGGCCTGGGTACATATCACCGAAAAAGAGCAATACCTGATTCAACGAAATTTCCGCTTGTTGAATTTATGGGGTCAGAACATCAGTCAAAAAATCCAGAGTTATCAAAAGGTGTTTGAAGTTGGAGCATCTGAGATTCAGGAAAATCTGAATCCCGAATCCAAGTCCGAGCTTTCGACTGTTATTAAAAACGAGGGCCGGAACTTATTGATCCGGATGATCCCGCCGACGGAAAA
>CABVRQ010000027.1:40955-44870 GCA_902500695.1 uncultured Nitrospira sp.
GTACAGCTATAGAGATTGTTGGGGAAATTAATTTGGGTTCCTTTCTCCAACGCCTCACGAATAGAGCCATATTCTCCGAGGTTCTTCTTTTTGCGTTACACCCTACAACCTCTCAATCCGCCACGCTTCTCTTTCAGTCCGACTCCAAAGAATTTTCGTGGGATGACTTGAAAGAACGGGCTCACCCCGTGACATCCCAATCCTGGTTAGGGAATCTCTTGAATCCAAACCCTGCTCCCCCTCACCAGGAAGTCGAGCATCACCTTACCGTGGCAGACAATCATTTTCTTTTCCAAGTCCCTGGGCAATCCTACCAAGGGTTCAGTCACCCTATCCTCCTGCCAGGGGAATTAACAGGTAAGTGGGTTCTGGTGGGATTGGTAAAGGATGCCACGTTCACCAATGATACCCTGGCCATCTCCTCTACACTTCTTCTGGGGGTGATGATCGGATTTTTGGGCCTGGTCATCGCCATACCTCTGTTTCATTTAAAAATCTTAAATCCTACTGACCCTCTTCGCCTAACTCATCTACTTGGGCTCGTATTATCGGCTCTCTTGGGGACCGGGCTGGTTACTTTCTTAGCCCTGGACACCACTATTTATTGGGAGGGAAAACAGTCCCTCCAACTTCACTTGGAAGAATCCGCCCAGACTATTAAAAACAGATTTAGTGCCGAACTGCTCTCTGTTTTATCCACGCTCGAACAATTTGATCACAGTGACTACCTCCAGAAGGACTTCCATGCAGTTACCACACCACCAGCAAACTCGAAAGAGGTCGGCTTACGACCAGTCTTGTTAGATGGCCACATCCAAAAAGAATGTGATTCCAAGAGAATACGGCCCGTCAACGCCCTATCCACCAGCAAGAAGATTTGTCCTCCAGAAAATATATCCCATTCGCCTGAACAACCTTGGTATTACACCGACTTTCTCTACGCCTTCTGGATGGATCCTGAAGGATCGCTCCGAATTAATTGGGCCAGAGACACCTTCACGGGGAAACCTGCCCAAGGAATGACCGACAACATTTCCTTAGGAAAGCGACAGTATGTAAGCGCCGTCACCCAGCACCCCACACAACTTTGGCAATGGCCTAAATCCCCGTCAGAAGACTCTTTCCAATCGTTTTATTCTTTTTTCCTACAACCGATTACTTCCTGGACAACCGGGTTGAATACCGTCGTCGCCTCTATGCCTAGTAGGCTTGGCCAACAAGAATCACGTGGGAAATGGGTGGCGGCTATAGAATTCAAATTGGTCTCACTCATGGATAATTTAGTGCTTCCTCCTGATGCTGGGTTTGCCGTGATCGATGAGACGGACCATCGGGTGTTGTTTCACTCAGAACAGAGGCGGAATCTTCAAGAAATGTTTCTCATCGAGACAGATGAGAATTCGACTTTACGAGATCTTCTGGCCGCAAGAACAGCCGGACATACGGAGGGCTCTTATTGGGGGAAACCAACCAGTTTTTACGTTCTCCCCCTATCGCCAGTACCATGGTCACTGGTGGTGTTTCGGGATATGGAAATCCTTCGATCCGTAAACCTCGTGGGACTTCTGGTGGCAGGAAGTCTGTATAGCTTGTGGTCTTTGGTCGTCTATTGGCTTCTTTGGATTCTGCTGAAAGGTCAAAACCGACACCGGAAAGCTCCCTGGTTGTGGCCAAACCGGGGGAACCATCTTTTCTACCGAACTATCTTGATTCATAATTTGGGATGGTTTCTGCTTGGCACGATTGGAATTTTTTGGTGTGCGGGAAACCCTGGTTGGCAATTAAGTATCGGACTGCTCGTTCCAATGTTATGTGCGGGAGGAATAATCGCCCTCACCATGACACATTGCCAGCCACCATCTTTGCCAACAACGGACCAAGCCCAATCTTTCTTACCAGGTCAAAAATTATCCCTATTGGCGTTTCCCAATAGTTATTCATTGATGTTGACGTCCTGTCTGCTCCTTTTAGGAGTAATTCCCGCTTATGGATGTTTTTCCAGTATTTTCCATCAAGAAATCACGCTTTTTTCCCAATACCAACTATTGGAAACCTTTAAAAGTTTTCAGGTCTCCGGGAAAATTCCCATTTCCCGTTCCGAATGGGAACACTCATCCTCCATTAATGGGGTGGGTTTCCCAGAAAATTGTGTAAAAGAGACGACACCGCCATCAACAGGTTCCGTAGATACCGTGAGCCAATACTCCCTGGGATTCTATCCAGACTTTTTTCTTAACACGTCTTGGGATCTGTGTCCCGAAGGAAGCCCGTTTCCTGCAGAGGGCCATGGACGTTTCGAGAGATTGTTTGCCCTTCTGAGTAAACCTTTCACCCCGCTTCTCAAACACGTTTCCCTGTGGGGATTTGTGGGGGATTCTTGGCCACAGGCCAAAAATAATGAGGACATTCAATGGGATAAAAACAATGGCCGGGTATTTCTCTATTCCCAGCTACGGCCCCCAGTGGGCGCTAATCACATCCGGTACCTTCGATTAGGAGGGAACATCAGCTTAACCCCATGGTTCCTAAACGGGAGCCTTCCCGAGATCAGCAATCTGACAATCGGAAAATTTCTATGCTATTTGCTGATGCTAGGATTCGTGTGGTCTTGGTTACGCAAGGTTCCAAAATTTATTGCGGATCGCGCCCTGTTCCTGTCGTATAGTACCCCAATGGTCTCCACGCTTTCGTCCCTCTTTCCCACCGAGTCACCAGAACTCATGATGAACCGTCTTCTTATTGGATTTCCTGGACAGGGGAAAACACACTTTCTCACCACCCACTCAAAAGACTTAAACATGAACCATCCCGGTGTGCTGTATTTTGATCTAAAAGCCCATTCACCCGACCAATGGCAGGGGGCTCTTATTTCCCGCATACAGGAAAAATATCGACAGAACATCCAAAACATTCACGTGATCCTTGACCATCTGGATTATCAATGGAAAGATCCTGGCATCAATAAACAAAAGTTGGAATTCTTGGAATTCTTTTTCAACATACCCTCAAGAGTAGAACAGCGCCCCGCGGGAAACCAAGAAAAGCAATCACTGGTGACGGAGGTTCGAGGCAAGGTTCAACCAACGACCGTCACCACAAAAATTCCTTCGCCTACCTAACCAGGGAGTTCTGTCATGTCAGCCATTGCCAACACACCACGGGTTTCCACCACGATTCTTTCGAATGTCAATCCGTTAACGTTCCCATTTGATACGCCAGAGACCAAACACAGTCTTCCGCAAACCCGGTGGCATGCCATCTGGGGAGCCTTTGCCATGATGTACATTCGGACAACTTCTCCTTCTACCGAGGCCACCCCCAAGGCTACAAACACCTTGGATGAACTATTACTGGAAGAATGCGGAGAAACCCCGGTTCTTCACAATTTCGCCACCACGTTCAAAAAATATGTTCTGTCTCAAAGCGGCACCGCCGACCGACACCATTCCCATGAGTCCGTCAGAGCCTCCATCCTCCAAATGGCCCAACCCTATTACGAAGAAATTTGGCAGTCCTTAACGGTGGAGGAACAACTCGCATTATTTCATTTATCCCGAGATCGTTTTATTCATGTGGGACACCCCGGTCTAGACCCCTTGCTTCGGAAAGGGCTCGTCCAATTTAATCCGGATTTGCGGATCATGAATGCCAGTTTTCGAAAATTCGTTCAGATAGTTAGCGTACGCGATGAGCTACACCAACAAGAGGCCCAAAAGGGTAATAGTGTCTGGAACGCGCTAAAAGTGCCCGTAGGAATTGGGCTCGCAACGATTATCGTCGCGTTAATTCTTACCCAGGAAGAATTGCGGACGGCCCTCCCTGCCGTAATTGCCTTGCTTCCTCTTCTCCTTCAGGGCATCCCGGACCTCGCCAAAGAGAAAGGCAAGCTCTCCTAAATCCTATACCATCAGCGAT
>CABVRQ010000027.1:44970-48028 GCA_902500695.1 uncultured Nitrospira sp.
CCATGCGCCATCTACCCTTTAGCTTAAAGCGAGAGATGGATTCGACGCGGTAGGCGGCAGGCAAGGCTGGGTCGTCAGAAAAATTCCCCGGACCTCCTTTCTCAAATCCGGGAATCGCCCAAAGCGATTGCCTCTTCTACATCCTCACCGATTCATAACCTCTAAAACTCTCTCGTTGGGTCCGAGCAAAATACCAATCATGTCTCACGTTAGCTGTGGGGCCACAATTGAATTAATCTTTTGCACTAACTTTTTAAAACTCTCTGAATATTCTGGGCGAATGTTCTCGTATTCATCAGTAAGACCAATAATTTCTGGTTTCGCAGGTGAAGCCTTTTTCGTTCGAACATCGTTTGCGGGAATAGTAAAGAAAGAATAATCTGGAAATTCTTTTTGAAGTTCTTTCGATATTTGGTCGCAGTTCCTGTCTAATATGCCTGCGACTTTTTGAAAACCTAATTCTTTCAAAGTTTTTGCAATCAATTTCATTTTTTGAGCTCCTCCTACGCCCCAACCGAAAAATGTTCCTTGAAATTGAATTCCCAATTTGATAGCAAGACGTGGATAATGAATCACATCATCTTGGCCCTCAACCAATATAATTCCGTCATCAAGAAAAAAAACTTCTTTTGCGTTCAGTCCCCAAACATGAGGATTGTGTGTATCATTGAGGAATCCCTGAAAGGACTTTCCAGTTTCAACGGTTAATTCGGAAATAACTGAACCCGCAGTAGTTTGGTGGACTCTTGCCACTCGAGCTCCCGCCTCAAGTGTAGGTAACTCTAGAAAATAAGGTGAATGTGTAGCGACAACTATTTGTCGAATAGAGGAATATTCGATTAAAAGGCTTGATAACTTCCGTTGTAGTGATGGATGAAGAGAAAGTTCAGGCTCATCAATGACTATCATGTCGTTGTCGCCTGAGTCATAAAGCGCATCAACAATAAAAAGTAAACTGATAAGTCCATCACCTAATCCCTCGCTGTTATGATGCATTCCACCAGCATCATATTTGAGGTAATACTGCCCAGTGTCGGCCTGTTCAATATTCCATTTAGGAACCGGAAAAAGTACCCTGCCTAATAGCTGATCAAACTCTTGTCGATTATTTTGAGCTCTAAATAACCTAGAAGCAAATTGATCAATAGAATTACTACGAAATGGATACACTGACATATTACCAATATATGTCCCTCGTTCTGCTACGGATTTTCCAAAGTACGGATTAAAAAACCGCCTAGGAGTCTGTCGGACTTTTCGTTCGTCGTATGTTAAAACGCCGGGTATTAAAAACCCCAATTTGAGGCGACAGAGCTATGAGTCACACGTTTCGCCAAGTTGACCGAGACACACTGTATCTGCTCCCTCCGTCTCTGAGCGACTGGTTGCCGGAAGGCCATCTGGCCCGCTTCGTCGTCGAGATTGTGGAGCAGCTTGACCTCACTGCAATCACGGCCGCCTATGCCGGCCGTGGGTCCAAGGCGCATCATCCGGAGATGTTGTTGGCGCTGTTGTTCTACGGGTATGCGACCGGCGTTTTTTCCAGCCGCCAATTGGAACGTGGGACCTACGACTCCGTGGCCTTTCGTTATCTCGCCGCCAACGATCATCCCGACCACGATACCATCGCCACCTTTCGGAAACGCTTTCTTGCTGAGCTGAAACCGCTCTTCGTCCAGATTCTCCTCATTGCCCAGCAGATGGCGGTCTTAAAGCTGGGCACCGTCAGTCTTGACGGCACCAAGATCAACGCCAACGCATCCAAACACCGGGCCTTGAGTTGGCAACATGCCTGCAAGCTGGAACAGCACCTCAAGGCTGAGGTGGAAGCCCTACTGCGCCAGGCAGAAGCTGCGGATCAAACCGATCTCCCTGACGGGCTAGATATCCCAGAAGAGCTGGCGCGTCGTGAAGAGCGCCTTGCCGCGATTGCCAGAGCCAAAGCGGAGATCGAACACCGGGCGGCCACTCGCCAGGCTGAGGAGCAAGCCCACTATGAGGCGCGGCGCACCCAGCGCCACGCCAAGGAGCAACAAACGGGCAAGAAGGCGGGCGGCAAACCACCCAAGCCGCCTGAACCCGGTCCCCGGGACAAGGACCAAGTCAACCTGACCGACGAAGCCTCCCGGATCATGCCCACTTCCGGCGGCGGCTTCGCGCAGAGCTACAACGCCCAGGCCAGCGTCGATGTCGACACGATGCTGATTGTCGGGCGGCACCTCAGCCAGCATTCCAATGACAAGCTTGAAATCCACCCGGCTCTTGAGGCCTTACGCACCCTGCCGGCGGCGCTGGGGAAAGTTGACATTCTGTTGGCCGATGCCGGCTACTACAGCATCACCAACGTCGGCAGATGCCTGGAGCACGAGATTCAACCGTATATCAGCAGCCAACGCCATCCGCACCATCAGAGTCTCAAAGAACGCTTCGCTGAGCCGGAGCCTTTGCCAGACCACGCCGATGCCGTGACCGAGATGAAGCATCGACTGAAGACCCAAGACGGTCGGGCACTTTACAGCAAACGGAAAAGCACCGTCGAACCGGTCTTCGGCATCATCAAGGCCGTCATGGGATTCCGCCAGTTCCTGCTTCGAGGGGTGGAGTCCGTCTGCGGAGAGTGGGACCTGGTCTGCATGGCCTGGAACCTGAAGCGGTTACATGCCCTGGGGGCATAACAACGACGGGCATGACCTCTCGTGCTGGACAAAGACTCGGGCATAGTGGGGCCGCATGGGCGATATTTCGAAAAAACCTCTGTGGATCCCGATAGCAACGGGGAAAACAGTCGGTCACTGTCCACTATGGTTGGTCAAGTCCGACAGACTCCTAGGGAGCCATAGCATTCAGAAGGAGAATTTGAGGGATATTTTCAGATGGTAAGACCTGTACTTGTCTGTTGAAAAAAATATAGCGATTCCTGAACTATTGAAAATGTTCCTGGCATGCCTTCTGCCAATCGTGATTTCGCTCAGGACGATTCTCATGAGATTATTCTGACCGTCGTGTTCGTCTCCTTTCTCCAGGCCCCTAATGTATGACGTAATGCCGTTGTGTCCTT
>CABVRQ010000028.1:0-8276 GCA_902500695.1 uncultured Nitrospira sp.
AACAATAAGAAAATTTTTGAGATGAGACGAAGGGAGGCCCGGTCCCCTGCACCCCTCGTACCCAATCACCTCATGACTCCAAATACTTCAGGATCACGGTGGGGTTCCACAATCGCAGCCAGCCCTTGCCCGTCGGAGTTTTGTCCATCCCGCACACACCACGCGTGCCCCCTGCCCTCCAACTTGATGACAAATACACCCCCCAGGAAATAATTCACGAGCCATGCGAACGTGGGAGTCCCCCCGGTCGTCGACGCTGACCAATAGTTGGCCGACTGCACGTTTTGGAACGGATGGACATCCGGCAAACAGAGCCCCCCGCCTAAGCACAGGACCGAATTGATATCCATCAGGCTCGCCAGTTGCTCCCGCATCGGCAATGCCCAGCCTTTCCGTCCACCCACCTGGCGGGTGGTACAATGGCTGATCGCCCCGGCCCAGTTAAAGGCGCTCACCGAGGGGGAGGTCTCCCACACGATGCCCGTTTCCCGGTCACAGTACGCGACGCCATACAGGACTGGAACAAACCGGTCTACACCGGAGAATGTTTGTCCCCCCATCTTTGCCCCACCACATGGTCCGATCGCGCCAGGTTCCGAGTCGGCATACATCTTATTGTTCAGGCTATTGTTCAGGATTTCGGAGTGCGGAAGAATGGCATTCTTCGGTTCGCCCGGCTTGTTCTCTGGCGGTCCGCTATGGGCCCAGATCACTCCAGGCAGCGCGAGACACAATGCCAGAATCCCCGCCGCCCCCATACCCGCCATGATTGCTCGTTGACCAGACATTCCATGCCTCCCGGGTTGCGTAAGACTGACAACCCTCCTGGTTCGTCCCACTGGTTAGGAACAAGAGATCGATATTTCCTTCCTTAATATACTGGAGGAGCAATAGGATTGCTATCTCTCAAGACCGGCGCGCAATCACTCCAACGCTTGGGCGTGAAGTGGATCTGGACATGGGAGTGGGCCGGACATGCTGCTAATTTCTTGCCTTTGGAATACGGGGAAACGGTCCGTCTGTTGATTGGAGCGTCAGGCCGGTTACCAGACCTGCGGGGGGATATAGGACGAGAGCGGGTTGTTGGGAAACCAGCGCGGGGTGGTTGGGGCACCGATCCTTCGTAGAGCCCTTGTCCTGAGCCTTGTCGAATGGAGCAGGATGACCATGTGGGACGAGAGTCTTGCCAACAGTATGCAGGGATAAGGGAGCGGAAGAAGATGGATGCTCAATGGCGAATGGCGGATCTGTTCATCTTCGATTCACTGACATCGTTTTGGATTTGGAGCAGCTTTTTCTTTTTGGTTTTCCCCGGGTTCCATTGATCTTTGATATTTTTCTGTTGACCCATTCGTTTAACTCTGTCCATAAGGTATCCTCACCACTGTCGCCTCTGGTTGTCTCCTGCGCAAGGGCGAGAATCTCTTGATAGGAACGCACGTGTAACGATACCTGGTCCTGTCTGACTGTCCGGGTGAATTCTTCCCATTCCTGTGCTTTAACCTTTTTGGCCATGGGCAGATCCGCACTGTCCGCATAGACGATAACCACCGCCGGTTGCTTATTTTTCTGCCGCGCCACCTTATAGGCCACCACCAGATTGCGCATCCATTGGTAGGCCGATCCTGCGAATGGGCAGGGCTGATAATCTGTTTCGGCATCGAGATAAAAGACCTTCGGAATAATGTCCCAATATTGGATGCCTTGATCACTTAAGGGGCAACGACTGATCATGTCAATTCCGCGAATGCTTTGCTGCATATAATTTCCCTTGCACGGGATAGAGCCATTGCGCCGTACCGTTTGCGAACACGCCCCTCCATCCTGTTCGGTGAATTTACATTCAAACAGGATCACCGAATTGGGACTTTCTGCATAGACATCAACCTGCGTCGGGTGAGGTTCATTGAGCAATGATGTCCGCGCGCGCCATTCCAGGGTGATGTTCCAGGGACCGCCGGCGGGAACCCCGAGGGACGTTGCCAGGGCATCAAGAATTCCATCGCACTCAGATGAGGTTTTGATGGTGCCGAAGACATCAATAGCCAGTGCTTGGGATGAATGAGCCACATGGGTATCAATGGCTCCTCCCCGGCCTGCGTGCCACGGAAATGTTTCCCATGGTTCACAGGCTTGATGGGCGGGGGGGAAGATATTGTGTTCAATGCGAGTTCTCGTAGACTGGTCCATAGGTGTTGGCTTTCCCTGAGTAACCGGGATTTCGGATTGGGGTGTTTATGGTATGTATCGGTGAATGGGGCTTGAAGCTGAATATCGAAGTGAGGAAGTTGATTATTTGAGGCCTGGGCACAGATCCTTCGCTCCCGCTCATGATGACCATGTGGGGAGAGAGCCCTGCCAACAGGATGCGGGATAACTTAGGGGGGAGTGGACCCGGTTTAAATTTCCCCCTGGGTCGGGCATCACGCATATCGAGGATTTTCCATTTCTCGATTGAGTATAATTCCGGCCATGCGCTATTTGATGATATCAGCCATCCGATGCCACGTTTCCGTGGTGATGCTTACGGCCCTCCTCGTGCCGTTCCTCACTGCGCTCTGCCTCATCGTGCTCCCGGAATCCGCGCAATCGGTGCCGCCCGAGGCGGACCAAGGAGCCTGGCAGACAGCAACCCCTGCACCGACGAAGCGGACTGAGGTGGCTGCCGCGACCTTGAACAATACGATTTACGTCGTGGGCGGGTTTGAGCAACCCGGCTTCGGGAATTTCATCAATCTTGGGATCACTCCATCCCTCCAGGCATACGATCCAGCCACAGACCGATGGACGGCTAGAGCGCCCATGCCGATCGGCCTACACCATCTGGGTATCGGGGTGGCAGGCGGCAAGCTCTATGTTATTGGCGGTTACAAACAGGCGGGATTCAGCGTCTGGGCGCCCGTTGCCACAGTGTATGCCTACGATCCAGCAAGGGACACCTGGGCCGAGCGCGCACCCATGCCGACTCCTCGCGGGGCCTTGTCGGTAACTGCGCACGACGGGAAACTGTATGCTATCGGCGGCTACGACCGGAAGGCCAATAGCGCGGCCGTGGAGGTCTACGATCCTGAAGGCAACACCTGGACTGTGCGAACCCCGCTGCCAACCCCTCGCGATCATCTTGCGGCCGCAACCGTGGCCGGTAAGGTATACGCAATCGGCGGACGCCTGAACGGCGACTATCGCCAGAATCTCTCTGTCATGGAAGTGTACGATCCCGTCACCGACCGCTGGTCGCGGGCCGCAGATCTTCCGACTGCCCGCAGTGGAATCACCGCCTCCGAATTTGGCGGTCGGATTTATGTCTTCGGCGGCGAAAAGGAAGAGGGGACATTTATTGAAAACGAGGCGTATGATCCGGCCCATGACGCCTGGCAGACCATGACATCAATGCCGACCGGACGTCACGGCCTCGGCTCTGCCGTGCTGAATGGCCGCATATTCGTCATCAGCGGCGGGCCGACTCCAGGAGGCTCCTTTAGTGATCTGAACGAAGTCTTTACTCCACCGGAATCCGTCACCTCCAAACCCTCCAAGCCATGAGGCGCATATCAGCCTGACAGATCCGGGCCGTGTTAATATTCGAGATGACAATTTTTCCCTGAGCATCATATAATTTACCCATTACAATGGCAGTGGTTATGTTTACCGGATTTTGATTAAGGATTCGAAAGGAGAACGTATGGAGTGGAGAGCCAGTCATATTTTAGTGAAAGAAAAGGGGTTAGCCGACGATTTGAGAAAACGTCTGAAAACCGGCGGAAAATTTGCCGAGTTGGCGAAAGAATACTCGACCTGTCCTAGTGGTTCCAAAAGTGGCGATCTGGGGTGGTTTGGTCCCGGCAAAATGGTCAAAGCCTTTGAAGATGCGGTCAAACGCATGGGTCATGGTAGTCTGAGCCCGGTGATCAAAACCCAATTCGGGTACCACATCATTAAAAAAACCGGGCAGAAAGAATAAGGCCCGCTACAGGGTCTGCCTGGCCTAAGAAAGACGACCGGAGCCACTCAGGGGGCGGTGGTCGGTGAAGAGTCCGCGGGTGGTTGGGGCCTCTGCTGTTTGAGGCGGGAGAGTTCTTCTTTCAGGGAGGCGTTTTCTTTCTGTAGGGTATCCAGTTCGGTCTCCTCGGCAAATGAAGTGCTGCCGGATGGTTGGGGCGATTCCGATGCCGTGGTTTCCTGAATGTGAGGTGGGTTGGTCTTGTCGTGGTGTGGTGGTTCGATTTCCAGAAGCGCGTGGTAATCCAATACCAATTCACTCACCGGGGATTTGAATCCTCCGGCCAACCAGGTCGTTCGTGTCTCTTTTATATAGTCAGTGGGAAAAAACAGCAGCCTCCGCTTCACATCCCTGAGTACGCGAAAGGGATTCTGGTGGATGGCATGAATGCCCTCTTCTTCCGATGAGACGCGTTCGCGATAATTGGCCAGGAGGATGTGCAACTGCTGATCCTGGAGATACAGGCCGCCGGATGTGACCTCAAGCGCCTGTGATGGTGTGGAGGCGCCCCAGACGGCGAAGACGACCCAGTCCACAGGGCGGGCGATACTGAACGCCTGCTGTAGAGCTGGAATCAGCCGGAGTAGATCTTCGGGCGCAAAGACGGCTTGCGCAGGCCTGGAGGCATCCATGAGCCCCCTCCCGTCCTGGACGGCCAGTCGTTTCAGGATGGCCTGGAGATCGGCGGATGACCATTGCACAGGGTGCGCGTGACGGGCTTCGGGCTCTGCTGTACCTTTGGGTGAGCTGGCCAGGCCCACGAACACACTGGGATCATCTTCCACCGGCTGAATGATGAAGCCGGGGCTCGCACACCCTCCCACCCAGAGCGTAAGGACAACGGCCATGATGAGGTTCATTGTGTTTTCCTCTGTTCGCCCCTAACATGGCTGAGGGTATCCCGCTTTCGTCTGTTCGACCAACGGTTTGCAGGCATGAGCAACACCTCGTCTACAGCCGGTCCTCTGGCATCCCTCGAAGAGCCTCCATACGCTTCCGGTTCACCCCGAAATCGTAGTAGCCGCTGCGCGATGCCGAACAGAAGTGAATGGTTTTTGTCGCCATCTCCGCAATGGTTAATCATTGAGCAGACATCCCTGCACCTCCCTGCGTTGCGTATGACCCACTCCCCTCCTGGTTCTTTCCACCGGTAAAGAACAAGAGAAACCATATATTCTTCCTTAATATACTTGAGGGGGAAAAAGGAATGCCATCCCGTGGGACTTACGCGCAAACGCCCGACACTGGCGAGTCCAGAGCAGGCAGACGTGGAAGGGAGTCTGACAAGAGGTATCCAAACTTCACACTGGGCGGTTTCAAGTTCCAAGTGCAACGGGTGATTGATGACGCAGTTGCGTAAATACTTCCTGGAGCCTCACGAGGCGTATCAGGCGTTTTGATGGGAAACGCCTTCATAAAACCCTGGTGTTGAACTTTTCCTCGGGGGAGTTATTTCAGACAAGTCCTGCAACCTGCGGTGAGAGTATTCTGATCGTCTTGACCTCCTTCTCCCATCCTCCCATTGCGCATGATGGATTGAGGCCCTTGCGGTTTGGGCGATGGTGAAATCCAAGCACCCGCTGCTTCACTCTTCACACCCCGCATGGGCTCGAACGGTGCATTCCGGCCTTATCACCAAGGTTCTCCCTATAAAAAGGGAGCGCGTGACTTCAAAGAATTACACCATCTCACGTATCTGAATGGCTTCAGGGTCATATCTGATTGGAGACACAATCTCTCACTCCACACCGATACCATTTTCCCTAAGCGTTCCTTTTGTTACAAAATTTTCCTATAATTCCGTCAGCTTGTCATTTGTTCGCTCAATGGCGACAGGATCTTCCATTGCGCTCGCATGAATCTTGAGTTTCCGGTAGGTATGAACGGGACAGTGGCTGGCATTATTACAATTGGACGTATTGAATTGTTCAACCAAACAGATTTCCTTACCCATCAGCAATGAGATGAAGCAGAAAAGCCTCCTCCGGCAGTCGTCTGGTTGCAGGAAACACTTGCGAGTGAATCATGGCCTTTGAAAAAAGTGACGACTCAAAAATTCCTATTACGGGCTTATTGATACTGCTCACCGTGCTGGGAGGAATTCTGTATTACCAACAACCCTTTAAAAGTGATCGGCCCGTTCATGGACAACAAAACACGGCGGTGATCGTTGGTGACAAGCGGGTTCAAAGCCGTCTGTGGCAGGACCCTTTCGCATCCGTGAAGGCTCATAAAAATGCCGAACCCAATGCCAACCAGTCTCAGCCTGTGGCTCAGTCACCCCAAGGTTCTCTCAATGGTTCCGAGACCAAGGACCACCATAATTTACTCAGTCAATTGCGTGAGATCACGAAGACCATAGGGAAACCCACACCAACATTCAAAGTCCTGATTGTCGTGACAGAAGGGACTCCCTTTGCTTCCGGAACAGAATACCGGTTACGCCATCGTTACGCGGTGGTGTCCGCTCTCGGGGAGGCCGGATATATTCCTGAAGAAGGGGAATTTTTCCGGTATTTTGGGTGGGACCGCACACAGTTTCAAGGAAAAGGTACCTGCTGGGATGAGAGTTGCCCTCCCCTTGATGTGCCTCTCGAATGGTTTAAACCAGACGACAGGTCAAAAGATCACGTGCTTATCTTATGGGTCAAGGATCAAGACCTGGACAAAAAGCCCTTAGCATCTCTTGAAGGCCTTGTGGCCTTTGTAAAGGAATCGGTACCAGACTCTCAACAGAACCAAAGTGGTAACGATTCATTTCCTTTCGCCAAGCCGTTTACGGTTTTAGGACCGTTTCATTCCGGGACTTTACGCGCCATGATCGGTGAAGCGCTCGCAAAACAGCGTCAGGATCCTTCCTCCACCCATCCCATAGAGGGTTCGCACGCTATTGAATACCTTTCTTTCTCCGCAACGGCGTCTGATGCGGTTCTTTTTGAAGATTTCCCTATTGGGAGAGAAGAGTGTTTCAGTGAAGCCACATGCTGGGAGTATATGAGGTCCTTGGACTTTGATGTGCATCGTGTCATAGGAACGGATGAAGAACTGGCCAGAACACTCGTCGAGGAATTAACCAAACGAAAGGTTGACCTTCAAAATGGACATGATCATATTGCCTTGATCGGCGAGTGGGATACGCTCTATGGGCGGAAATTGCCACTGACCTTTCTTGAAGTGACGAACAATACTCCTGATCTTGATCTTATAACCAAAATTGAAAATTTAGCAGACGTCGACTGGCCGGATTGGGCCCATCGCTATAGCTACCTTCGTGGAATTGACGGTGAGCTTCCTCAGAATATGAATGGCTCTGACGGAACATCCGAGGGTGACGGAACCGTTTCCCAAAACTTTTTCAAAATCAATAAGGGTCTTGAACGCCCCGAAGGCCCTGCCCAATTCGATTACCTGAGACGTTTGGCCTTGCAAATCAAAGTTGAAGATCAAAAAATTCGTGAACGGTGTATGGATAAGGTGGGGGAAGGATCGTGGCCCATCTGTCCTGGCTTTAAGGCCATGGGCATTTTGGCAGGAGATGTCTATGACAAACTTCTGCTCCTCCAAGCCTTGCGGAAGGAATTTCCCGGAGTCATTTTCTTTACCACCGATCTTGATACCCGCCTCCTACATCCGGCCCAATATCAATGGACTCGGAATCTTCTGATTGCTTCCCATTTTGGCCTACGTCTTCACGCCCAGGTTCAAGGCTCGATTCCCCCATTTCGTGATGCCTATCAAACCTCGTTGTTCTTGTCCACGCTGCTGGCTCTTGACCCCGTCACCGTCTGTCGGACGGCTCCCTCGTTTTTTTCTCATGAGGCATGCGACCACTCACCAGACACCCACTCCTATGAAAGAGCGCCGAGAGTATTCGAGGTCGGACTCACAGGCGCATACGACCTGAGTGCCGACCCCAACACCATTCATGCTGCACGACCAGACTTTGAACATGGAAAGCCGGCCTCCCTCATTGGCATGCGGACGTTCTTGCTGCTGGGATGTATTGTGTTGGGTAGTTGGGTGATTTATGCGGCCATGAGCCGGAGAGCGGTGTTTCTCGTCCAGGAGTGGTGCAAAGCCCCCATGTTCTGGATTTTCTTAGTCGCAGTCGTCGGTATCTATATCTCCCTTTTTGTGTCCATCACCAATCAACTCCAACATGGAGAACCCTTTGTCTGGCTGGAAGGCATCAGTGTCTGGCCAACTGAATTACTCCGGTTAGCGGCGTTCTTTTTGAGTCTCTTGTTTCTTTGCCGGGGATACAAAACCCTTCAGG
>CABVRQ010000028.1:8376-17416 GCA_902500695.1 uncultured Nitrospira sp.
TTTTTTCTCCTCGGATTTCCAACCACCCCTTGCCGCGATGAGACCTGTTTCATGTGGGATAAGGGGATTCTATTATTGAGCGTGGTCACCATGTGGCTCCTGGTGTTTTTTGTCGTGTATGCGACACGGCTTTGTGCCCGGATGGTGGATTGGGTTTTACAAAACGGCGTTGAATGGCCCTCTCGGCATACGTTACGGGAACCCTGGTTCCACAGTTCACTGAACATTTCCATTGCCAACATTCAACAGAGTCTGCGGTTTTGTGGCCAGCTCACAGAAGTGGTCGGAACCTTAATCTATTATCCCTTTATCATCGTCTTGGTCATGATTGTGTCGCGCTCTTCGTTTTTTGATGACTGGGATCTTCCGATCAGCCTTCTGATCGTGATAGGCAGCAACATCGGGTTGGCAATTTTTTCAGCCCTCCATTTTCGGCAGACGGCGGAAAACGCACGGGGACGGGTTCTCAACGAGCTGTCATTCATGTTGAGCACGAGTTCCGGCTCGACACGAAAGGCCCAAGTGCAGAAGGTCATCAGCGAGGTCCAGAACTTTAGGAAAGGGGCGTTTTCCCCGTTTGCCGAACAGCCCATTCTGAAGGCATTTGCCATTCCTTCAGGAGGCTATTTCCTAATGATCTTCATTGAATATCTTGGAAGGTGACATGAGGAGAAGGCTTTGCAGAGGGCTATCCAACGGGGAGAACAAAGACCTTTCCCCCCGTTGAGAGGTAGAAAGTGGTGTTAGGCTTCCACTTTTTCCTGGGCAGTGAGGACGAATTTGCCGTCGACCAGGTCCCCCACAATTCGCTGGCCATCCGCGGCTTTGCCCTGGATAATGAGCCGTGAGAGCGGCGTTTCGATTTCCTGTTGAAGCAGGCGTTTCAAGGGCCGTGCTCCATAGACCTGGTCATAGCCTCGGTCAGCCAGATCGGCCACGGCCGCGGGAGAGAGTTCCAGTGACATCCGCCTATCCGCTAATCTGACCCTGAGGCGTTCCAATTGAATTTCGACGATTTGCGCCAGTTCCTCCCGTTTTAAGGGATGGAAGACGACGATTTCATCCACCCGATTCAAGAATTCCGGTCGGAAGTGCTGTTGGATTTCTTTAAGCACTAACGCGCGAATGCCTTCGTAATCCATATTCCGTTGCTGCGCTTCCAGTATCTCCTGACTGCCCAGATTGGAGGTCATGATGAGCACGGTGTTTTTGAAGTCCACCGTTCGGCCTTGCGAGTCGGTCAACCGCCCGTCGTCTAATACTTGGAGCAGGACGTTAAAGACATCATGATGCGCCTTTTCGATTTCATCGAAGAGGATGACCGAGAAGGGTCTGCGCCTCACCGCTTCGGTTAACTGGCCGCCTTCTTCATAGCCCACATACCCTGGAGGCGCGCCAATGAGGCGCGCCACGGTATGTTTTTCCATATACTCCGACATATCGATACGGACCATATTGGCTTCGTTATCGAAGAGGGTATGCGCCAGCGCCCGCGCCAACTCGGTTTTGCCCACGCCGGTAGGCCCCAGGAAGAGGAATGAACCGATGGGGCGATTGGGATCCTTGATGCCAGACCGCGCCCGCAACACAGCTTCCGCCACGGCTTGCACCGCTTCATCCTGACCGATCACACGTTTATGCAACCACTCATCGAGGTGCAACAACTTTTCCACTTCGCCTTGAAGTAAACGGCTGACGGGAATGCCCGTCCATCGGCTGACGACCTCGGCGATGTCATCTTCATCGACTTCTTCTTTGAGCAGACGGCTGGTGCCCTGTTGATTGGCCAGCCGCTCCTCTTCGTCTTTCATGGATTTTTCCAGTTTGGGCAGGGTGCCATAGCGCAACTCCGCCACACGATTCAGATCATACTGCCGCTCGGCCTGCTCGATTTGTTGTTTGGCGCCTTCGATCTCCTGACGAATCGTTTGTAATTTACCGACCGAAGATTTCTCGGCATCCCACTGGATTTTCAAATCATTCAGGGCTTCCTGTTTGCCTTGTAATTCTTCCTCGATCGTGATCAACCTGGTTCGACTGGCCGCATCGGTTTCTTTCTTTAAGGCTTCCCGTTCAATTTCTAATTGGAGAACTTTTCTGGAGATCTCATCCATTTCGGCGGGCATGCTGTCGATTTCGGTTCGCAAGCGCGCGCCCGCTTCATCGATGAGGTCTATCGCTTTATCAGGCAGAAACCGGTCACCGATGTATCGATTGGACAGGCGTGAGGCAGCCACTAATGCCGAGTCTTTGATCCGTACACCATGATGGACTTCATACCGCTCCTTTAATCCCCGCAGGATGGAGATGGTATCTTCCACCGATGGCTGATCGACGACGACCGGTTGGAAGCGCCGCTCCAGGGCCGCATCCTTTTCAATATGTTTCCGGTATTCATCAAGCGTAGTGGCACCAATCAGGTGGAGTTCTCCTCTGGCCAACATCGGCTTCAGCAAATTAGCGGCATCCATGGAACCCTCTGCCGCTCCGGCTCCCACGACCGTGTGCAATTCATCGATAAACAACAGGATCTGTCCCTGGGAGGATTGAATTTCTTTGAGCACGGCTTTTAACCGCTCTTCGAACTCTCCACGAAATTTGGCCCCCGCCACCAGGGCGCCCATATCGAGCACGATCAAGCGTTTATTCTTGAGTCCATCCGGCACATCCCCTTTAATAATCCGTTGTGCCAGTCCTTCGACAATGGCGGTTTTCCCGACTCCCGGTTCTCCGATCAGGACCGGATTGTTCTTGGTGCGGCGGGAGAGGATTTGCACGACCCGACGAATTTCTTCATCCCGGCCGATCACCGGATCCAATTTGCCCTGGCTGGCCAATCGGGTCAGATCCCGACCATATTTCTCTAATGATTGATAGGTTCCTTCCGGATCCTGGCTGGTGACACGTTGATTGCCACGCACCTCCTGAAGACCGGCGAGCACCTTGTCCCGCTTGAGTCCCATAGTCGCAAACACGCCCCCTTCGGCTACCATGGCCAGGATGACATGTTCGACACTCAGGTATTCATCCCTTAGTTCCTTCATCTCCGTTTCCGCCTGGTTGAGCACCTTTGCCAGACGCGGAGAGAGATGCACCTGTCCGGGAGGCGCCCCACTCCCCTGAACCTGAGGAACTTTTTGCAACACTTGTTCTGCGGCATTTTTGACGGCGGTGGGCGAGACACCCGTATGCTCTAATATCGGGTGAGCCAATCCACCGGATTGCTCCAGCAACGCCAGCAGGAGATGCTCCACATCAATCCCTTGATGGCTTCGTCGCATCGCGATCCCCGAGGCAGCCTGCAGGGCTTCCTGTACTTTGATCGTCATCCGGTTAAGGTCCATTGGCTTCCCCCTCAATAAAGAAAGTCTAAATAAAGAATTTACTTCTCACTATAGAGATAACAATCCCGAGCCGAATTTCAACCCCTCAGGACTGATTCACACTCGACATTCTTCCCATTGCCGGAAACACACTCGGAAAATGAAGGGCGAAAAAAGGCCTATCCCCAAAAAAGAGCATGGAGCAGCTAGGACGATGACGAACACAGGATGCGTTCATACAACTGATGCACGGTGGTGGTATGTCGGCGATAGTCGCTCAGGAATGTTTCCGTGGCCTGGGCCACGGTGGCGTGTTTAAGGTAACCCATTCTGACTGCGCATTTGGCAATCTCCTCCGTCTTACTCGGGAGCAGATGCGTTTGAAATTCATGGACCATTTGAAGTTTGTGCTCAAGATTTCTCAGAAACACATACGACTCTTTCAACTGGCGGGCATCCGGTGCCGTCAGTTTTTTCATGTGCGTCAATTTCACCAGAGCTTTGAGTGTTTGCCGATCACGGATTTCGGGGCACGCCTCTCCCCAACGCAGTTGTAGAGCTTGCACAATAAATTCTATTTCCCGAATGCCTCCGATACCCAGTTTGACATGCCGGTCGACTTCCCCGCGTCGAATCATCTTGGAAAGAATTTGTGACCGGAGTGATTGAATGGCCGGAAATACCTGGTCTTCGGGTTCTTCATTCCCATAGACAAAGTTTGTCAGCCCCTTGATTAAGGCTTGCCCCACACGAAGATTTCCGGCAATGGGCTTGGCTTTGAGAAATGCCAGACGTTCCCAGGTTCGGCCTCGACCCGCGTAATAATGAAGTGCGTCCTCCAGGGACGAAGCCAACGGCCCGACCATCCCTTCCGGACGGAGACGGAGATCGACTCGAAACAAAGCGCCTTCGGCTGTTGGCGCCGTCAAGACCGCCGTGAGTTCACGGCCCAGGGTTTCACAATACAGCACACGAGCAATACTGGTTTGTCCCCTCCCCGCTTTCGTCGTCCCTTCGGGCGCATGGTACACATAAATGAGATCGACATCCGAGCTGTAATTCAGCTCCCAGCCTCCGAGTTTCCCCATGGCCAGCACGGAAAAACCGTCCGCCTTTTTCCCGGTCGATGTCCCCCCTCCAAAATCGCCAAACCGCTGGATTAACTCCTGGTTCACCAGTTCATAGGCCGCCTGAATCACGGCGGCGGCGAGATCCGACAACACGGTATAGGTTTCTACGGGCGTGGCTATGCCCAACAAATCGCGAATCCCGATTCGTAGCATTTCGCGCCGCTTCATCCGCCGTAACGCTTCACATTTCGCCTCAAAACTCGTCACGGTACCGAGGGCGGCCTGCACGTTGGCCTCAAGGGCCTTCCGGGTCATCTGCCGACGCAGGACCCCATCATCTTCGATCCAATACACCAATAATGGATCACGGATAAATGTTTGCGCCATGGCCGGACTATTTCCGAACGCTGCGCCCAACACTTCGACCACATGCGGAACCATCGCTAAATATTGAAATAATTGGAGGCGTTGGATGCCGGAGTCGACATACCGCTCCCATTCATTTATGGCCTGATCCGGATCGGCCGTTTGCGCGACGCTGCGTAACACTGAAGGCAGAATGGTCGCCAGGGCTTTCCGGGCGACCGGTTCCCCGGCCATGGCCTGAAGGTTATGATCGGCGCGCTTCCAATCCTGCAGACCATAGGCCTGAAGAATCCTGGCCACGTCTTGCGTGATAAGTCCTGAAGCCAGGAGTAAGGGCGTGGGATCGGGAAAGCGGGCAGCAGGAGGGTCCTCCTCGGAAGCTGCGTGTGGTTTAAAAGCGGTCATCGTAAAAAGAAAATTATACGGGAGCGCGTCCGACCTTACAATGCAACATTTTTTCAGTATACTCGGCACCATGAACGATTCAGAGCGGATCCAGTCATATCAAACGCAATGTCCTGATCTTCGTCCGGCGTTGATTAGAGATTTTGTCCAGCAGATGGACCCTGATTATTTTGAAAGCTTTCCTCCCGCCGCAATCCTGGAACATGTAACCCTGGCGAACCAGCTCACGTTCGAACGACCCTGTGCGATCTCAATCCGGACACTGCCCACCCGGCAATTTCAACTGACTCTGGTGGGTTACGATTATTTTTCGGAGTTTGCCACATTCTGTGGCGTCTTATCGTCATTTGGACTGGATATTCGAGAGGCCACGATTTTCACCTCTTTAGAAAAGATGTCTCCATCTCGTCCCTCAGCACCATCAGTTCAAGGCCTGACCTCCACGGGCTCCGCCTCACAAGCGACTCGAGGGTTAACCCGGAAAATTGTCGTGGATGTCTTTCATGTGCAGGCTCTTGAAGACCGGAAATTTGCCGAACCCGAACAACGCGAGTTTCAAATCATGGTGACGACCCTTCTCGTCCTTCTTCAAAAGAATCAGATCCGGCAAGCCCGACGACAGGTGAATCGCCGGCTCATTGAGAATTTAGAGAACATGCGGCAAAAACCGACGGAGATGGTCCATCCGGTCCACATCACGTTTTCCAACCCGCGCGGCAGTCATGAAACCATTCTGGATATTAGCTCAACCGATACGCCGGCATTTTTGTACACCTTTGCCAATGCCCTGGCCATGCGCGGCATCTATATCGTAAAAGCCAAAATTGAAGTCGCCAATCATCGTGTCCGCAATCGTCTCTACGTCCGCGGACGCCAGGGCGGCAAAATTCAGGGAAAAGCCGAACAACAGGAACTGCGAACGGCGGCCACCTTACTTAAAGAGTTCACTCATTATCTGAGGTGGGCACCGGACCCCGGGAAAGCGCTCGATCATTT
The DNA here is from genome assembly GCA_902500695.1 of uncultured Nitrospira sp. Taxonomy (GTDB): domain Bacteria; phylum Nitrospirota; class Nitrospiria; order Nitrospirales; family UBA8639; genus Nitrospira_E. The sequence continues at coordinate 14,537 of CABVRQ010000028.1, forward strand.
TGATCAATTCCTGGATCTATGGTTAGAGCAGGCGAATACTCCCTCGCATCTCACCAAGCTAAGCCAGGCTTCGACTCTGGAACGACTGGCTCAACTCTTTGGCAGCAGTGATTACCTGTGGGAGGATTTACTCCGACGGCAGCATGACAATTTGTTGCCCATGATGAATCAATACCAAAAAGGCCCCCTGATTCGATCAAAATCTGTACTCAGCAAGGCCATCGAGCCGTTATTGCTTAAAGCCAGAACTCCTGTCGCCAAAAAACAGCGTTTGAATCAATGGAAAGACGAAGAACTGTTTCGAATCGACATGCGTCATCTCCTGGAAAACAGTCCACTCCCTGACTTTTCCAAGGCCCTGACCAATCTTGCTGATGTCATTCTCAACCAGGCCCTTCTGCATTCTCAACAGGCGATCAATCCGAAAGCCTCCCTCACCACCCCTCCGTCGATAGCGATATTTGGATTAGGGAAACTCGGAGGCGGGGAATTAGGGTATGCCTCCGATATCGAGATTCTGTTCGTCTATCACATGCCCGGCAAACCTTCGCGAGGCCAGACGACCCAGGAATCCTCAGATTATTTTGAACGATGGGCGCAGGAATTTCTCCAATGGATTGAAGCCAAGCAGGAAGGCATTTTTCACCTGGATACCCGGTTGCGCCCGCATGGAGAAAAAGGCCTCCTCGCCAATTCTCTCCAGGAAATTCAGCGCTATTATGCGCCACAGGGTGGAGCCGCCCCCTTTGAACGACAGGCGTTACTCAAGCTCCGTTTTCTTGCTGGAAATCGTGCGGTGGGAAAAGCCGTTGAACAACATCGCGACGAATTTGTGTATGCCCCCGACCCATGGGATCTTCAGACGGCCCTCCATCTTCGTGAACGTCAAATCAAAGAGTTGGTCCAGCCGGGAACCACGCATGTCAAATACGGAGCCGGTGGCCTGCTTGATGTGGAGTATACCGTGCAATATCTTCAACTCATGCACGGGCACAACCATCCTTCCATTCGCACGCCCAATACCCTGGATGCCATCGATCACCTGAGCGGGGAAGGCTTTTTCACTCTTGAAGACGGGGCTCAGCTCAAAGACGACTATCTGTATTTTCGACAACTCATTGATGGACTTCGAATAGTCCGTGGCCATGCCCAGGATCTTGTCCTGCCACCATCCGGTTCTGATGAAATGGTGTTTTTAGCTCGCCGGCTCGGGATGCTCACCACAAACTGGCTTCAGGGAGCCGACGACCTGGAGCATGCCATTCACACCAGAATGACGAAAATTCGCAAACAATTCCTTCAACGATTTCCCAAACAGTAACGCCCGGGCATCAAAAGGAATTGTTCATCCCCTTCATTGACTCACCCGGGCGTTAGAAGAACCGTATGCCTTCCCCACAGGAACGCGGGGAAGGCCACTTTTCAGCGATTAGCAATCATAGTACATGAAATATTCATACGGGTGTGGCCTGACTCGAATCGCATCGATTTCATTGGTCCGTTTATGGGCAATCCAGGCTTCAAGCAGGTCCTCGGAAAACACTCCGCCTTTCAAGAGAAATTCATGGTCATCCTCAAGAGCCTTTAAGGCCTGTTCCAGACTCGACGGCAATGAGGGAATATTTCCTAATTCCTCCGGCTCTAAGTCATAGAGATTTTTATCCATGGCTTCGCCCGGATGAATTTTATTTTGAATCCCGTCTAATCCGGCCATGAGCATGGCACTGAAGGCCAAATACGGATTACACGAGGGATCAGGGAATCGGACCTCAATGCGTTTGGCCTTGGGACTTGGCGAATACATGGGAATCCGGATGCCCGCCGATCGATTCCGGCTGGAATAGGCCAGCAACACCGGTGCTTCAAAACCAGGGGTCAGCCGTTTGTAGGAATTCGTGATCGGGTTGGTGAGCGCGGCTAACGCCGGACCATGCTTGAGGATCCCGCCGATATAGTACAAGCACATCTGCGAGACACCCGCATATTCCTTTCCGGCAAACAATGGCTTCCCGTCTTTCCAGATACTCTGATGGGTATGCATCCCGGTGCCATTATCTCCATAGAGCGGCTTGGGCATGAAGGTCACGGTTTTGTTATGCCGACGCGCGACATTGCGCACAATATATTTGTACATCATCATCTGATCGGCCATCTTGACCATGGTATCGAATCGGAGATCGATTTCGGCCTGGCCACCTGTGGCCACTTCATGATGATGTTTCTCCACCTTAATCCCGGCTTTTTCCATTTCCCGGCACATCTCCGACCGGATATCCTGTTGCGAATCGACAGGGGCCACGGGAAAATATCCCTCCTTATGGCGGGGGCGAGACCCGAGGTTCTCTCCGTCTTTTCCGGAATTCCAGATGCCCTCTTCCGAGTCGACGAAGTAGTAACCGGAGTGACTGTTTTGATCGAACGAGACATGGTCAAAAATAAAGAATTCGGCTTCAGGTCCCCAATAGGAAACATCCCCGATTTTGGTGCTCTTGAGATATTGTTCCGCGCGAAGGGCCACACCGCGGGGATCCCGCTCGTAGACGGTTCGGGTAATGGGATCTTGCACGTCCCCCACAATGCTTAACGTCGGAATCTCCATGAAGGGATCCATGCAGGCGGTATTCGGATCAGGGACGATCAACATGTCACTATTTTGGATCGCACGCCACCCCCGCATTGACGATCCATCGAATCCCGAGCCTTCTTTAAATAAATCCAACGTTAATTCTGAGGTCGGAATCGAAAAATGCTGCCAGGTACCCAGGAGGTCGACAAACTTGACGTCGACCATTTCCACCTTGTTCTTTTTCGCAAAATCCAACACTTCTTTCGCGGTCATTCAATACCTCCTTCGCAAGCACATCTGTTTATAAAAGTAAT
>CABVRQ010000028.1:17516-31689 GCA_902500695.1 uncultured Nitrospira sp.
CAATGACCCGTTTTACCGAATCATGCCCCCTTCCCATCCCTCCTGCATCAGGAATAGGCGCGCTCATTATGTTGACTAAGATCCAACCCCATTTCCTCGTCTTGGGCGGAGACTCTCAGCCCTACCGTCACATCCACGATTTTAAGAATGAGATAGGTTCCGATGACAGAAAAGGTCAAGGTTACCAAAGCCAATACGACTTGTATACCGAACTGTCCGGCGTTCCCGAAAAACAAACCCTGGGCCCCGATTGAGGCAAACAACCCTGTCGCTAAGATGCCCATAAATCCGCCTACGCCATGAATACCCACAACATCAAGCGAATCATCATAGCCAAACCGCATTTTCCAGACGACCGCACCATAACAGACGGTGCCTGCAACCAACCCAATCAAGAGGGCTGACATCGGCCCGATAAATCCTGCAGCCGGAGTTACCGTGGCCAAACCCGCGACCACGCCACTGGCGACCCCTAACACGGTCGGCTTACCCCTGTGTACCCATTCAGCCACCATCCAGCTTATTCCCCCTGCCGACGCGGCCGTGTGCGTGGCAAGAAACGCGGCCGCGGCCACACCGTTGGCTCCTAACGCACTCCCCGCGTTAAAGCCGAACCACCCGAACCAGAGAAGTCCTGCTCCCAGAATGGTCATCGGCAAATCATGTGGGGGCATCGGATCTGCCCCAAACCCCTTGCGCTTCCCAAGCATCACCGCACAGACCAACGCCCCGAACCCTGACGAGATGTGGACGACTGCACCCCCGGCAAAATCCAAGGCTCCAAGCTTGGCTAACCACCCTCCACCCCACACCCAATGCGCCAACGGGGTATAAATCAGGAGAGACCATAAAACGGCAAACAATAATAAGGCTTTAAATTTCATTCGCTCGGCCACACTGCCGGTAATCAGCGCCACGGTGATGGCGGCAAACATGAGCTGGAAGAGCATAAAGACTTGATGAGGCACCGTCGATGCATAGGTCGGACTCGGTTCCAACCCCACACCCTGAAGACCAATCCATTCGAACCCTCCGATTAGCCCTCCGACATCAGGACCGAAAGCTAAGCTGTATCCACACAGCACCCAAACCAGGCTGATTAAACAAAGAATCACCATCGTATGCATGATGGTCCCGAGCACATTTTTTTTGCGAACCAGTCCGCCGTAAAATAAGGCCAGTCCAGGAAGCGTCATACACAATACCAGCGCCGAAGCCATTAAAAGCCAGGCCGTATCCCCCGTATCAATTTTGGGCAAACCATTTTCCCCTGCCCGGACAACTAATGGCTGGCTCAGACTCACCCATAGCACCAGTCCGGTCAACCTTCCCGGCGTTGAGCGTGGAACGAACAGATTCATTTCCCCTCCTCGAGTAAACAAGTGGTGTGGTAGGGTGGCAATAGTCAGACCGCTCCTTCGCCTGATTCCCCCGTACGAATACGGATGACGCTATGTAACTCGGACACGAAAATCTTTCCATCCCCGATACTGCCGGTTTTGGCTGCACGCATAATGGCTTCCAGCGCCTCTCCCACTCGCTCGTCGGCCAAGGCGATTTCCAGCTTGATCTTTGGGACGAATTCAATCTGATATTCCGTGCCTCGGTAGGTCTCTTTATGTCCTTTTTGACGACCAAATCCCTTCACTTCAGTGACCGTCATGCCCTGAATACCCAACTCGATCAAGGCATCTTTCACTTCATCTAACTTAAAGGGTTTAATAATGGCTTGAATCAGCTTCATAAGAACCATCCTTCCATTGGATTAAGACACCCTGAAAAACCTCTTCAGTCCTCGCGGGCAACCGACCCTTTTGACCGTCCCTTGCTCTCGAAACCTCCACATCTTTTTTGTACGAATTAACCATAGGCCCGTTCCCGGTGTTGGGTCAGATCACATCCAAGCACCTCCTCTTCTCGATTAACGCGTAACCCGATCGTGCCGTCAACGACCTTGAGAATGAGGAAGGTGCCGACAAATGAAAATACCCAGGTTGCGCCCACTCCAATGACCTGAATGCCCACCTGCCCGGGATTTCCAAAAAAGAGTCCGGTGCCGCCACCCATGCTGGCAAATAACCCGGTAGCCACGGCCCCCCAGGTTCCCCCGATTCCATGGATGCCCAGCACGTCCAAGGCATCATCATAGCCCAGTTTATGCTTTAAAAATACACCGAGATAACACACCACGCCTCCTCCAAAGCCAATCACAATTGCCGCGATGGGCCCCACATAGCCGGCGGCTGGGGTGATCGACACCAGTCCCGCCACGGCGCCGCTTGCCGCGCCCAACACGGTCGCCCTTCCTCGATAGAGTCCCTCCACTCCGACCCAGGCTAATGCCCCTGCGGCGGTCGCCACATGAGTGGCCACAAATGCACTCGCCGCAACCCCATTGGCTGCCAGAGCGCTTCCCGCGTTAAAACCGAACCACCCGATCCACAATAAACTGGCCCCGATGACCGTAAACGGGAGGTTATGGGGGCTCATATTCTCGGTACCATATCCGTGGCGTTTGCCTAAGACAAGGGCGCAGGCTAACGCAGCCACACCCGAACTAATATGGACGACGGTCCCACCGGCAAAATCTAAGTCCCCCAACTCAGCCAGCCAGCCCCCTCCCCACACCCAATGAGCCAGAGGCGCATAAATGAACGTGACCCATAACACGGCAAATAAGGCAAAGGCGCTAAATTTCATTCGCTCGGCAATGGCTCCGCTAATGAGCGCGACCGTAATCGCCGCAAACATTAACTGAAACACCATGAAGGCCAAATGGGGAATCGTCGAACCTTCGAGCGGTTCGGGTCCCACCCCCGTCAATCCTAACCACTTGAGTCCACCAATGACCCCTCCCACATCGGGAGCAAAGGCGAGACTATAGCCCCAAAACACCCACACGACACTGACAAGACAGACCGCAATAAAGCTATGCATCATGGTACTTAACACGTTTTTACTGCGAACCATCCCGCCATAAAACAATGCCAATCCCGGAATGATCATGGCCAACACCAACGCCGAGGACATCAACACCCAAGCCGTGTCGCCGGCACTGAGTTGCGACGCGCCTCCATCCCCAGCCCACACCAATGAGCCCAAACCGTTCACTACCAGAACAGACATGAATCCTGAGAATAGGGCTCTACTGGCTTTATGAATGTAGACGTTCATGGTCTTTGCTCCTTCTACCTCTTCTTAAAAGAGGAAAATGGCTTCAACCGCCAGTGTTTGTTGGTTATTGGTCGAATTATTTTTCCCATCTAAAAAGACATTTTGATTTGATTTGTCATAGCGAAATTCCAAGCGCGTGATCAGTGAGGGAGCCGGCTTATATTGAAGCGTCACCGTGTTCTCCCACAGCGTTTGGGCGATAGGAGCTGAAACGGTACAAACATTCGCATTGCCGCCGGATCCGGCCGTCCCTAAACAGCTCTGATCGCCTCCGGCATCTTCCCAAATTTCTCCACGAAAACGGAGGCCCCATTGGTCATTGAAATCATAAATGGCATATCCCGCGACACCATCCCAACGGGCATTTTTCCCCGAGCTGATCGCACTCGCATTTTCCTGATTGGCATAATACCCCTCCACCACAAACCCTAATTGTTCGGTCGCCTGGAAGGTCACATACCCTCCGACAAGAACCCGTTTTCCTGATCCAGATCTCGTATTCGAACTCTCTTTTCCAACAATTCCATACACATTCAATCCAAGTTGTTCAGTGGGATGATAGGACACTAATCCTTCCACAGATTTCGCCGTATTATTATCTTCCGTCAACCCGGTATACGAATTGAGAGCACTCATTGATAATGAAAGCCTCTCGTTGACGGCATAGGCCAGACGAATGCCGGTGATTGTGAAGGGCTGACCCAATCCAAACAACCAGGATCGGGAATAATTATTATTGTAGGGACTTTCAATGACTTCATAGCCGACCAAGGCATTCATTCGTCCAATCCGAATATCCAACCCGTTGCCAAGAGGGGCAACATACTGGACATACATTTCCTGAAAATCCACATCATCCCCGACTCGCCCGCCCGTAAATTGCGCATCCTCACCAACATCTAATTTGATTCGGAATCCGGCACGCTCGACGGGATTAGTTCCGTTAGTCGCTTCCTTCTCAAAGACCAATTGAGCCATATTGGGCCTGAAAGAATTGGCGTCCCCGTCAAAGATGCGCAACTGATTTGCATTGGCCCCCCCATTTTTGGGGTTATTGAAGTTTTGGGTGTAGGACGCTTCCACATACCCATAGAGTTTGAAGTCCTCCTTGGTTAGCACCGCCGCCTCACTCACGCTCAATCCGAAAATAATTGAAAGCAGCGCAAGACCGACGCTTACCAGGCCTCCATGCCTTCGACCCTTAGGTGAGTGGTGAAAGGTGATTCCAACCATTAAATCTCCAAGCATGTAGCCCTCCGTATTTTTGAGGTCGCACTCGCCATAACCCGACCAGAATTTCCCCACGCCGCCTTGCCCCGGTCATGATCAGCCACGCTTCATTGACGAGACTTTTGGCGGTTTTCCTAACTACTGAGAGCGGTCATGGGCTCAAAAGGCAAAAAAAAATCCCCAACCATTTTTTCTTGGCTGAGGACTTCATTGTCCGCGTTCTATTGTATGGAGGCCGCCCATGAGACTTCGTTGTCCCTGACGACGCATTCTGAGTTTTTTACCACCCAAGACACCATGTGTCAAGGGAGAGCTGCTAAAATGAGGGCTGGGTCCGTGAAAAGGAGTCGCTACACAAAAACCCTTTAGCTGTCTTCATTCCTAAATGCTTCCGCCCGGATATGAGAAACATGCCAACGCTCTCCCTTCCGCCCTTGCCAATGCTCCATTCCCTTGAAAGAATAGGCATTCTACTCTGGCCCAGCTCCTTAATTTTCCTGGAGTTGAAACAGGCCTTCACGAACTGACTATTCTCATTCCCTTTAAGGAGGTCATGGATGGAATCTTTTGTTTTTGAAAAACTCACTCCCTTTCTCGCAGCCAAATCGCTCGCCATGATGGAAGTCGGCTTGCGCCTTCTCCTCATCCTGGTGGTTGCCTATGTTGGGATACGTGCCGTTCGGTTTGGCCTGCACCGACTCGAAATCTTTTTACTCACCATAAGGGAAAATGAAGATAGGGACCGCCTGGCCCGTGAAAAACGAGTTAAAACTCTCATCGGGTTGCTTCTGACCATCTGTCTTACATTGGTTTGGGTTGTTACCGTCGTGATGGGGTTGGATCAAATAGGGCTGGATATCACACCCATTATCGCCAGTGCCGGCATCGTGGGACTGGCCGTCGGCTTTGGAGCACAAAATCTGGTTCGGGATGTGATTAACGGATTTTTTATTATTTTAGAAAACCAGGTTCGGATCGGGGATGTGGCCGTGGTCAATGGAACCGGTGGCTTAGTCGAAGCCATCAGTTTTAGAACCATTACCCTACGCGATCAGGCAGGAACGGTCCACATTTTTCCGAATGGCACCGTCACAACCCTTTCCAATATGACGAAAGATTGGTCTGCCTATGTCATGAATATCGGCGTGGCCTATAAAGAGGACACGGACCGCGTGACAGAAATCATGCGAGAGGTCGGAAAAGCCTTGCAACAAGATGAGCTATTAGGCAGAAAAATCCTGGAACCTATTGAAATAATGGGCGTAGATGCCTTTGGGGAATCGGAAGTCGTCATCAAAGCTCGAATCAAAACCATTCCCATCGAGCAATGGGGAGTCGGGCGGGAATACCGGCGACGTCTGAAAAAAGCCTTTGACCAGAATGGAATTGAAATTCCCTTTCCCCATCGAACACTCTATATGGGAGAGGCCAGCCCGCCATTTCTCGTCAAAAGAACCTTGTCTCAGACAGAGACACCAACCCCTTGATCAAGGCAGGAGGAGATCTCGACTATGTACTATCCGGCCGGGAGAATGGGGTGTTCTCAGCGGGAAAGGCTTTCCAATACCCTCGGGCCAGCAGGCCCCATCCCACAATAAAACACAGACCTCCAAATGGCGTGACGATCCCCAATCCACGCACACCCGAAATGGACATGACATACAGGCTTCCTGAAAACAACACAACGCCCAGGAAGAAAGCCCAACCGGCCCATTTAAACTGGCGAAGGGGAACATATGCCAGACTCAATCCGGCACTGATCATGCCCAAGGCATGGATCAAATGATACCGCACCCCGGTTTCAAAGGCCGCCAACATCTGTTCCGAAAGAAATGACTTGAGTCCATGCGCGCCAAAAGCGCCAATGGCGACACCAAAGAGAGCCATCAGCGCCCCACTCATCAGTATTGGCCGTGCCATAACATTCATCCTCTTGTAGTGGAAGAAAATATCATTAATTGAGAAACTATGGCGAACTGGTTGTCGGATATATTCGTCCCCAGTGAATTTTTTGCCAGACTCGCTCATGAACCCAATATAAAAATATTTTCGTGACCAATTCCGTCAGTCCAACGGAAGCGGCAAGAAGGAGTTCACCAGAAAAAATAAACACCAGGAGCGTGGTATCCAACGTACCGACTGCCCGCCAACTTATACCTTTCACCACACTACGCCAATGAGTTTCCATAGGTTCCTCTTATCGTTGACCTTGCCGCATGACGACAGCAAAAAAAGACTGACTAAGATTAACTATCCGACGATTTTTTTTTCTTCTCTGTTGCACTTTGCCCTAGTTGTGTTTTCAGATTGAGAAGTGCCGCTCCCTGCTGGGGAAATACAAAATCTTCTAACGTGTAATGATCAAGGACCGAGGCAATCGCGTTCCGCACATCCAGCATGATGCGCTGAATTGGACACGTCGTTGTTCCCGCATGAGGACAATCCCGGCATTTCTGATATGCCGTCTGACTCACACAGGCAATCGGTGCCAGCGGGCCATCCAGAAGGCGAATAACCTGCCCCAATGTCACTTCCCGTGGCGACTTAATTAAAAATACTCCGCCATGGGCCCCCCGACGACTCCCGATGAGCCCGGCATTCTTTAACGACAACAAAATCATTTCCAGAAAACCCAATGGAATATTCTGCCGCTCCGCCAGGGATTTCCGTTGCACGAGTCCCTGGCCGAATTCCTGAGTCAGCTCAATCATGGCCCGCAAAGCATACTCGCTTTTTTTAGAAAATCGCATAATACTACATAAAGTTAACTAATATTATGCACATTTACCATAAGATTGTTGCTCGTTTCTAGCCCAACAAAGCCGTGCATGAGTCAAGCGTGCGTTCAAGGCCTCGCAGGAGAGATCTGGCATTGATGATCGTTTAACGGCTCAAGGTCCCGCCCAGGGGATTGATATCCACGTGGGCCATAACAGGATGAATGAGGATTTGATCAACCTTCCGGTTCCCTGACCGGTGATCTCCCAGGATTTTCTCAGCTATCTTTGGGGAGCCATTGACGCCATGAGATTGCCATTCGTTGAAGGATTCTTATCCAAACGTTGAAAGTCGAAGGAGTGCACGACGAGTAAAATAAAAAGGCACCGATTGAGAGTTTTCCTTAAAATCCGAAGTGGGCACGGCTGGCTACTAACGGGTGCAGACATCCATTTTGTCACCACTCTTCAATCCTCCTTCCGGCCACCATCATCCTTTTGTTTTCAAAAAGTGTTTAGTAATCCGTCTGGGTTGATTCTGTATCGGTCCTCTCTCTGACATGCGGATTATTGAACAGGATTGACTGATCAACTTAAGACCCTAGCCAGCCATGTTCACAGGACACCACTTCCGGTTATGACGCATTTTTTGCGCACCGGAAGCCAACGTTATCATGTCGTTGAGCGGGATCCAGACCGTAACGATTCGTGGTCCGAATATCCACAGCCTTATTTGACCAGGACCCGCCACGAATAGCTTTCAGTTCTCCTACTGGAGGTCCTTCAGGATTTCTGTCAGGACTTCGTTGATAATAAGATGTGTCATACCAATCAGCTGTCCACTCCCAGACATTGCCGGCCATATCGTCCAGCCCGTAGGGACTTCGGCCTTCAGCTTTTTCACCAACCGATGTTAAGACAGAATAGGCTTGATGTTCGCAGCACTTGTCAAAATTGGCCAGGATTTGCATCGGATTCTGTTCACCCCAGGGATAGAGGCGCTCATCGGTCCCGCGGGCAGCCTTTTCCCACTCGGCTTCGGTGGGCAATCGTTTGCCCACGGACTCACAATATGCTGTAGCTTCATCCCAATTCGCTCTTACAGCAGGATGTTGAGAGACCTCATTTAAATTGAGACCAATCCAATATCCTGGTGGTTCGGCTCCGGATTTTTTAATGAAATCCGCATATTGGGAGACGGTAACTTCATGTTGGTCGATATAAAAGTTATCCAGAAAAACCTGATGCGCCGGGCGCTCATTTCTAAAATCTTTACTTCCCATGGTGAAATGACCTTCTGGAATGATCACCATCGGTGCCCCATCCCCACCAAGAATTTTCGGAGCAAAGGCTTGCGGTGCACCAAAAGCGGGCGCTTTAGCAATCAGCTCTGGTCCAGTTGTTTCTTCAAGTCTATCTGATTTTTCATGGGCCACTTGTTCTTGCAAAGCTTGAAGTTCTGCCTGTAATTGAGCCAGTTTCCGATCCGAAGCAGGAATACCCTTGGGATCAGATATTTCTTGGGTCAATGACGTCGCTGGTCCTCCAGGAGCAAAGGCGAGAGGAAGCGCATTATCATAGCGGCCTTCAATAGAAGGGTTTTGAAAACCCTCAGTACTCGTTTTCACCGTACGATAGGTAAAGTCGAAGAGTTCACGAATTTCGATGAGGCCATTGCGATTGAAATCGGCCCCTCCACGTAATCCCGTGATCAATCCGCAGGTAAATGCTCCATGTCCTCCACAAAATTTTTCGCCTTCTTGCGACCGCTCGGCTGCACTGGAAGAGGAGAAAACGGCCACTCCTGTCTGTGCCTTACCCATTGAGGTCAAAAGGCGGTTAACATCTGCAGCATTCGCGGCGCGCATGGCAACCAGTGAACTGGAGGTGCCAAACGCGCCCGTATGACATGCATCTAAAAACAGCACTATTTTACGAGCCTTACTTTTGCTGATTTGTCGCAGCAGGTCGTGCCGACTAATCCCGTCGTCTTCCGGAAAATTGGGATCAGCTTCATGGGTGAGAAAGAATAGGTCTTCTCCGCTGGGATCGAGTAACCCGTGCATGGCAAGGGAGAGGATGACCAAATCTTCCGGCTGAGCAAGACGAAGAACCTCTCCAAGTGCCCGCAAAATCTTCCCGCGTTGAGCCTCTTGATTGGTCAGAACATGAAAGTGGTCAGGATGAATACTGTCATGAAAATGCTCGGTAAAGAACTGATGGAGGGCTTTGGCATCATTGTCCGCATAGGCAAGATTCAGGGTCGTATTTTTATATTCGGAGACCCCAATAAATACTCCCCAAACGCTTCCAATCCCTTCCCCAGTATCCGGCGATACCAGAATTCCACGGGAAGTGGCAAAGACGGGAGTCTCATATCCCCCGGCAAGCAGTACCATAAAGAAGGCAATGAGACAGAAGAATTTTTCCAACACCCAAGGGATCATGGTTGGCCGTGATTCAAAAATTCCTGCCATCTCGCCACCCCGATTCGAGGCTATGGCATCGAACCCCCACCGGAACTCTGTCGTTCTTTGACCAAATCATTTGCTATTTCTTCAGCCATTTCAAGCAACAACTCATCAACGGATGGAGCAAGCAGTCCCCGTGTCCCAGACTTTTCCGAATACAACTGCGTCCAGATTATTTGCCCGGTTTCCGTACTGACAAGTTTCAACGACATAGAAATTTCTGTCGCCGTCGCTAAGGGATAATGAGGGGCGCCTTCGACAAATCGTGTCACACGACCCTTGAGCAGCGCATCGGCATTGATGAAATTTCCTTTTTGCAAAAGGGTTTTTTCATCGAGAAGCGTAGCGTCTAAATTATGTTCGGCAAGCACGGCTTGAATTTGTGTACGATCGACGACATAATCAAACACTTCTTTGTTGGCAATGACCATGGCCAGAAGATCTGAGGCGGCACCGGCCTCGCCAACCCCATCAAAGGGCAGAATCGCGATTGACGATACCTTCGAAAGCGGATAGGCCGGATTGGTAAAAGACTTTTTGACCGTTCCTCCACAGGCAATCAGTCCGAATAGACACCAACAAAGACCAATGGCTCGCACCCCGTATTCCATGTCGATCCCTTCACCTCAGAGATTTATTGAACGTCTGGTTGTCATGACGAATTCATGCTGGACACGATTGTAGGCATTAGGTTTTCTGATGTACAGGTTTATAAGAATTTTCTCGGAATCTTGTCTGCGTCATCTCTTTGTTTGAATAGGAAAAGTCTAACCCTGGCGATTCCCGCTCAAAGCGTGAAACAATTATCTGAACCAACACGACGATATTTCCTGGTTTGTCGAATCAGACAGTCGATCGGTTCAAGGGTCCGTGTAGGCTCACCTAAGCTGCTCTATCAACTGGTCTTCCCCAGATTTTGCGGACACATTTAAAAAGAACCACAATAGGCTAGGAGTTGTGTCATGGCACAACAGCGGAGGGGGGTTTTTCAACGAATTTAAACAGGAGGCGGTTCAGATGGTCAGGGGAGCTGATCTGTCCATCAGCCAAGTCGCGAAGGATTTAGGACTTCATACGAATGTGTTAAGTCGATGGTGCCGAGAGCAGGAACGGGATGGGGAAAAGGCGTTTAGAGGACTGGGGGTTCCACGGGATGAAGAGGTGGCCTGACTGAGACGGGAGTTGGCTCGCGTGAAGCGAGAACGGGATTTTTTAAAAGACACGGCGGTCTTCTTTGGCAGGGATACGCCGCGAGGTATGCCATGATGGCACGTTGTGGCAGGGGCTTTCCGATCCGAATTGATGTGTCGGCTGCTCCAGGTCTCCCCCAGTGGGTACTATGCCAGCCAGCACCGCCCCTGAGTCCTCGAGCGCGGGAGAATGCCCAGCTGATCCAGGAGATTCGACGAATCCATGCAGAAAGTGCCTGGGTCTATGGGAGTCCTAAACTCTGGCAGGAATGACAAGGGCGGGGGTATAGCTGTGGCCAACATCGTGTGGCTCAATTCATGAAACAGGAAGGGCTACAGGGATTCCATCGAGAAAACGCTGGCGACGGGATAGATCTGGTACCCGCACTCACGAGGTGACGAATCAACTGACCCGAGACTTTGGAGCAGAGACGCCTATACCAAATGGGTGAAGGACATTACCTATATCCGGACCGCAGAGGGCTGGTTGTACCTGGCGGTCGTGCTTGATGTGTTTACCCGACAAGTCATTGGCTGGTCCATGCAACCCCGGCTCGGCCGTGAGGTCGTCCCCCAAGCCGTCCTCATAGCGGTGTGGCAACGAACGAGTTCAGAAACCCTGAGCCTGCACTCTGATCGAATGACACAATATACGGCACAGAAGTTTCAAGCGTTCCTGAAAACACAGGGCATTGTGAGTACTACGAGTGGCGTGGGGAATTGTTATGACAATGCGGTGGCCGAAAGTTTCTTTGGACTCCTGAAACGGGAACGGGTCCATCGGCGGCATTATCGGACTCGGGCAGAAGCGCGCACCGATATCTTTCACTATATTGAACGGTTTTATAATCGGCAGCGCCGGCATTCCTATTCCAAGGGATTGGCGCCGGGGGTATATGCTCAACAGATTTCAGAAACTCTTAACTAACCTGTCCACAAAACTGGGGGAAGACCACTCGTTTAGAAGTCGACCAACGATTCGATATGGCCGTGACCACCATCTACAAAATGGTCCATCAGCGGCGGATTCCCTATGTAAAAATCGGCAGGGCCTTAACGTTTAACCTGGATCAGGTAGAGCGATGGATTCAAGAACAAACGGTGATGCCGATGACCAGGAGGTAGTTAGGAAGAAACGGAATTGGGGGAAGGATGATGGCTGATCGCTTCAGGAATGGACGAATGAATAGAAATGAGTTCTGTCAAATGGAGAGATTCCATCGTATTGCGGACCATGGGGGACGGAGCCACGACACTGAGACGCACCTGATTGATATGCAAAGCGTGGTACCACGTAAAAAGGTTGCCCACTCCGCCGAGGTCCATGGTGGCCACTTTGGAAAGATTGAGGATGACGTGGCGACAGGTTCCTTGCTGGGCCTCCTCAATAAATTTTTCAAGCCTCAGGGTTTGAAGGGCATCCAGATGTCCGGAAAGGGTCAATACTCTGGTGGTTGGATGATTAGAGCTGTCGAAGTCCTGCATAAGAGGTTTATCGGCAGGACAGAGGAGAGAGTAAAGGGCCCCGCTCAAAGAGCGGGGCTTCCACGTTCATTTTAGTGACCAACAGAAAGAGACCGCGCTCGGCAAACATTTTGACGGGCTTTTCTCGTGGCTCTACCTTTTTGATCGCGATATTGATGAGGTACATTTTGGGATACCTCCTTTCTGTGGAAGGTCAGTTGCCCCCAGATACCCCCGGCTGTCAATGGATTTGCTCAACTGTTATCGGACAATAGACAACAAAAAAGCCGCTTATGTAGCGGCTTTCGGTTTCATCATTATATTGTATCGGATGTCGTTGGTTTATGATTTGGTGGAGGGCACGGGAGTTGAACCCGCGACCCCTACGTTGCGAACGTAGTGCTCTCCCAACTGAGCTAGCCCCCCACACCTGAGATTCGTGCTCTGTGAAGCGTTGGAAAGAAGAAAGCCTTATGAATTGAAAAGTACCAAAGGATTATAACTAACTGTTCGTCGGGTTGCCATCGCTGACCTATTTTTTTTGTACTCCTCCTGATCCGCTCATCCTCTCTTCAATCAATTCGTTCTGAGAAAGAATGTGAACCTGACGCCCTTCCGGATTCAATCGTTGTTCTGCCATCAATTGAAGAGCCTGAGGATAGGATTCGTGCTCTTTTTCCAAAATGCGAGCGGATAAGGATTCGACCGTATCCCCCTCAAGAATGGGCACAGCGGCTTGCACAATAATGGGTCCTTCATCGACCCCTTCCGTCACCAGATGCACCGTGCAACCGCTGACTTTCGTGCCCCACTCCAAGGCTTGACGTTGGGCCTCAAGTCCGGGAAAGGCCGGCAGAAGCGAGGGATGGATATTAAAGATCTTCGATGGGTACATTCGAATTAAGGCGGGGGTCACAATCCGCATATATCCCGCCAGGGCCACATATTCCACTCCATGTTGCTGAAGAAGGGCACCCATCGCCAGATCATAGGCTTCACGGGGATTGGCTTCCTGGGCAAAAGTTTTGGGATCCTGATAGACCGTGGGAATGCCTCGTTCCTTCGCTCGCTCCAGACCCACGGCATTGAGCTTGTTACTGGCGACGACCTTGACTGTGGCATCCAGTGAACCACGATCAATGGCATCCAGAATGGCCACCAGATTTGATCCGCGGCCGGAGATTAAGACCCCAAGTGCAAGCGACACGATTTCAACCTCCTAATGCGAATAGGAAAGCTTTGGCTCAGAAGACGGGCGCTCTCGAACGTCTCCAATCACCCACCCGGTCATCCCCTGTTCCTGAATAATATCCAATATCCGGCTGGTTTCTTCAGGGGGCCCCACCACGACCAGACCAATGCCCATGTTAAACACCCGAAACATTTCGTCTTGATCAATGGCTCCTGCTTCTTGAAGAACAGTGAACAAGGAGAGCGGCGTCCACGTGCCTCGATCGATGACCGCTTGGCAAGACTCGGGAATAACGCGTGGCACGTTCCCGGTCATTCCCCCACCGGTAATATGCGCCAGACCGTGCAATCGGCTCTTTGACAATAAGGCCTTGACCAGTTTCACGTAGATAATGGTCGGCTTGAGTAACGCCTCCCCGACTGTGCCCGATAACCCGGGTACCCGGGTCTCAGGAGACCACTCCTTCAGCTCAAGAGCGACTTTCCGCGCCAGGGAGTAGCCATTACTATGAAGCCCGCTCGACCCGACGCCAATCAACACATCCCCATTTTGAATTTTTTCCGGGCCCAACATCTCGGACCGTTCCACCACCCCTACGGCAAAACCCGCAAGATCGTATTCACCCTGCGGGTAACAGGAAGGCATTTCCGCCGTTTCTCCACCGATCAAGGCACAACCGGCTTGCCGGCATCCCTCGGCAATTCCCTGAATAATCGCTTCTCCGACTTCCACCTC
>CABVRQ010000028.1:31789-47917 GCA_902500695.1 uncultured Nitrospira sp.
CGGATTTGACAGTCATGAGATAGGATTCGACTGAACTGATTCGCACACGACACCCAGTAATCTCATTGATACGTAGCGACTCACGGGCATCGTGGATAGCAAACGGATTCCCTTCTACACAGGTCACCTGAGCACCCTGGCTCGCGAGGCTGAGACCTAAAGGGCCGGTTCCGGCATACAACTCCAAAATTCGTTGCCCTTTCAGGTTACCCAGCCATTCCCTAACCATCTTCCCCAACAATTGAAAGACGTCCCAGTTGGCCTGCATAAATGATCGATATCCCATTTTCAGGCGCAATCCTCCAAAGGCTTCCCAGACATGATCCGCTCCTCGCACAATCGGCTCATGCCTCACGCGGCGCCTCGAATCATGCTCTGGTGCATCCGCGCGCTCATAGATCCATCCCTTGATATTGGGGATCTCAGAGCAGGCATTCATCAGACACTCGACGTGCTCTTTGGTCACGGCTCGACCGCGGAATACCAACAGACCCCCCTCCTCCAGCTGAGACCATCGGACTTCCACACTCTCTAAATTCATCCCCCCAATGACCAAGGAGCGAAGGCTAGACCGGACAGCATCAATAACCGATTGCATGAGGTCATCAACCAAAAAACACGTGTCAACCGGTAGCAGTTGTTGAGTCCCTGATTCAAAAAATCCCAGGAATAATCCGTCAGATCCCTCCCCGATTCCCATGCGAAGGACTTGCCGATAACCATAGGGCCTCGGAGACGGGATCACTGGAGAAATCGGCACATCAGATATTTTGCCAATCCGACGAAGGGTATCTTCCAGAATCAATCGTTTTTGAGAAAGTTGTTCTTCGTATTGCACATGCTGAAGCTGGCATCCTCCACATCGTCCGACGACCGGACAGAGGGGAACAACCCGGCTCTCAGCCGGATCTTGGACTTGGAGAATTTTCCCCTGGCTCACGCCTTTACGCCGACTGAGAATCTCCACCTGAACGCGTTCTCCAGGAATGCCACCGGCACACAATACCACCTGGCCATTCAGTCGTCCGAGACTGAATCCGCCGGCCACCAATTTTTCAATGTGGAGGGGATGGGAAGATCCGGGAGACAACGTTTCAGATGAAAAGGAAGAAGAAGTCGTGCGACGCTTAATGTTCGGGCCGGAGTTCAACATGAAGGAGCTTAATCTTTCTGTGTAAATGGCTACGTTCGATTTTCAATTCATCAGCGGTTTTGGAAACATTCCAATTATTTTCTCTGAGTTTAAGAGAAATGACTTCACGCTCAAAGGCATTGCGGGCTTCCCGGAGTGAGTCATAATTGGCGCCCACGGCCAGGGAGGGCACCCCGCTTGGCGCCCGACCCTGAAGGAACATCTCAACATCGGCCGCATCAATGATGGTCTTCGGCACCATAATGAGTAATCGCTCAATCAAATTCCGGAGTTCCCGAATATTTCCCGGCCAATCATGCCGTTGCAACGCCTCCATGCCTTGCGGACTAAACTCTTTGGGTTTCATGCCCTGCTCTTCAGAATGCAGTCGCAAAAAATGCTGTGCAAGTTCAGGGATATCGTCACGGCGCTCCCTGAGAGTCGGGACCACAATCGGCAGAACATTTAACCGGTAATAGAGATCTTCACGGAAGGTCCCCTTCCCAATCTCTTCCGCCAAATCTTTATTGGAGGCGGCAATGACCCGGACCTGGACATTGATGAGTTTTGTTCCGCCAACCCGTGTAAACTGTTGCTCTTGAAGGGCACGCAACACTTTGGCTTGCGTGGCCAGACTCATGTCTCCAATTTCATCCAAAAACAGGGTTCCCCCATCCGCCAGCTCGAACTTGCCACGTTTCATGGAGCTGGCGCCGCTGAAGGCCCCTTTTTCATGACCGAATAATTCACTCTCGATCAATGTTTCAGGAATGGCTGCGCAATTAATTTCCACAAAGGAACGATTATGCCGTGGGCTCTGCAAATGAATCGCGCGGGCGACAAGTTCCTTCCCTGTCCCGTTTGCCCCGGCAATCAACACACGACTATTCGCTGGAGCCGCCATCGCAATCAGTTCCCGAAGCCGCTCCATAGCCGGAGAAGACCCCACCAGTTCGAATCGTCGCTCCACCTGAATCCTGAGATTCAGGTTTTCCTCTTCCAGCTTGCGTTGGTGCAAGGCATTACGCACCAATATGGTGACTTTTTCTAAGTCTAAGGGCTTTTCTAAATAATCATAGGCGCCCAATTTTGTGGATTTGACGGCCGTTTCAATGGATCCATGCCCGGACATCATCACGACTAAGATGTTGGGAAACTGGGTACGCAATCGCTTCAACGTCTCCAGCCCATCCATTTCAGGCATCCAGATATCCAGAATTACGAGGTCGGGAACCTCACTCCGGACAATCTTGAGAGCCTCCAAGCCGCTCTTCGCCACCAGGACTTGGTAGCCTTCATCCTCAAGAATGCTGCTTAAGGTATTGAGAATGGCTGGTTCGTCATCAATTAGACAAATGGTCTCGGCCACAATACGACCTCCATCGGGTGTGTAATGAGTGGTCCCTCACGTGTGTCTCGCAAGAAAACCCTTCCGGAGAAAAGACAGTCCAGCCACTGACGCTCTCCTCCCCTACAACGGCAATTCGAATGTAAATAACGCACCTTTTGGATGATGATTCTCCGCATGAATGGTACCATTGTGATCGGAGATTATACGATGCACAATCGCTAATCCCAACCCTGTTCCCGTTCTCTTTTTTGAAAAATACGGCACGAACAACATTTTGTGATCATCCGGTTGAATACCTATCCCTTCATCTGCCACTCTCACCACGGCCCGATGTCGCCGCCAATCGCACTCCGTCGTCACCCAAAGACGGCCGTGATCATTCATGGCCTGAATCGCGTTATCGAATAAATTAACCAGCACACGGTGCATCTGCTCCGGATCACAATTCAGGGACGGAAGGCCTTCATCTAATTCGACAATAAATTCAATATCCCGATGGGCCCCCGTATAGAGGGAGATCACTTTCTCAATAATGTCATGAAGGGAAGTCTTCCGCATCTGGGGAAGCGGCATTCTGGCATATTTCGAAAACTCATCGACCATCCCCTTTAACCGGGTGACTTCACTAATAATGACACCGGTAGCTTGATCGAAAATTTCATCAAACCCTGTCGACTTTTCTGCGTATTTTTTTCGCAATCGTTGGGCAGACAATTGAATCGGGGTTAACGGATTCTTAATTTCGTGAGCAATGCGTTGGGCCACTTCCTGCCAAGCCGCTGTTTTCTGCGCCTTAATGAATTCCGTCCGATCTTCAAAGACAAACACAAAGCCCAGGTCCAAACCGGCCTCGTTCTGCATTCTGGAAATATTGAGGCCTACGGTCAAGAGGCGGCCATTGGGTGTTTCCATCTGGCCATCCATGGACACACTTTCCGTCTGTTCCTGGAGCATCTGGTCATAGGCTTTCTGAAACAATTGCAGGTTGAAGGATTTGAACGCCTCATGGACGGGTCGTCCCCGCAAGTCGTCTCCCTTTACTCCCATAATCCGCTCGGCGGAGGGGTTCACGGTAGAAATCAGACCGGCCATATCGATCGATAACACTCCGGCGGCAATGGTTTCCACCACCGCTTCGGTGTAGGCCCGACGTTGATCAATCTCCACATTGGATCGTACGAGCGACATATTCACTTCTTCCAAACTGGATTTACTGGTACGCAGATCGGCTGTCATGCGATTAAACGACTGGACCAAGGTCCCGATTTCATCCGTCGCCTTGACGTCGATATGGACATCCAAATTACCTTTGGCGACCGCTTCGGTTCCTTCAGCCAATCGTTGAATGGGGACCGTAATTCCTCGGGCAACATAAAATCCAAACCAGGTGGCGCCAAAGAGAATAAGCACAGTCACCACGGCCACAAACAAATAGGCTCCACCCTTGATCGGATTTTTCATGGATATGATCTGCCGATATTCTTCGAATTGTTTGGCAATTCCATCCATTTTCACCACCAAAACTTCCGGCACATAGGACGACACCACCACGACGCCAAACACCCGGTCAGTTTGACCATTTCCTCGGATTGGTGCCGCTGCTCGAATAAGTTTCCCCACCGGAGCTTCCTGGGCCGAGGACATTGGCTGTCCCGTATCGAGTACATGAAGCACCAGTTGCCCCACAGGCAGGCTCAACACCGCATCAGACAACTTGGGATCCATCATGCGGGCCAAGGTTTCCATTTTTGGCGAAAAGACCTCCACGCCCGCTAAATGATATTCCTGTTGCATGCGCGCCATGATGGCTCGCAATAATTCCCGATGTTCCGGTTTTAAAATATCTTCCCGAAAAATTTCCTTGCTGATAGCGCGCGCCGTATCCGCCGTCAGGGACTCACGTTCCTCCTGATAGAGGTGCGCGACCTCTTCCGAATCCCGTAAGACGTGCATAATCTGATCATTAAACCACACGTCGATGACTTCACTGATGACCCCACTGGCCACCAAGGCCAGCAGCACGGTGGGAATCAGCGCAAAGCCGATAAAGGCGGAGACCAACTTTGACCGGAACCCCTTCCCCATCAGTTTGTGACGCTTTTCGAAGAAAGCCCGAATTAAATTTCGTGACAACAGGAGGGTGAGCGCCACCAAGCCCACGCTATCCAGGTACACCAAAAAAAGCACCAGGGCATAGCTGGGGCTCGGAAGAATCGAATCCGGTTGCAAGGGGCCTGATAAGCCATACCGCGCATAATAGAGGGTCAGGGCCAGACAGGGCAGCAACAAGACCAGCACAATCCAGACTGGCCGATAATGATGTCGCTTCTGTCTGGATGAAGAACTGTGAGAGGGAACACCCGTCTCGATGGACACAGACGGTGGCCCGGTTCGAGGAAACTTCCTGGATTCAGTGAGCGGTTCTGGGAGAAGGTTCACGGCATGTCAGTCGGAGAATAACACCAAAGGGCCAGGCAACTAAGATCATTATTGATCAAGAACGGGAACTTCGCAAGGCGCGACCACAGACCCATTATCGATCTGCCTGTCTGCCTAAAGCCGAAATGAGAAGCACGCGCCTGGAAGTTTATGGGAAGGAGAAGAGTTCGCCAGCAATTAGGGAGAAACCATACTGCCCTTACCTGACGTTAAACTGACATATTTCATCCGCAGGGTGTAGAGCATATCTCCTAAGACGGACGCTTCTTCAGGCGACAGATTCCCTTTGGTCTTCTCCTCCAGCAACGATAAGATATCCACAATTTCCTTGGCTTGTGGAAGATTCACGGGAGGTGGGGGCTGTTGAGGATCCAAAGTCTCTCCCATCAGCATGAGAGAAGAGGTTCCGAGAGAAAAGACAAATGATGAAAATGACAATGGAGGATGTGGGGCATGGGAGGATTCCGCCGAAGAAACGGGTTGCGCCGCTGAAGTCTTTGCCTCTGGGGGTGCGGAAGCCTCAGGCTCCGATCGCCCGCGTTTATCCCGAATAACAAACCCTTGTTCTTCCTCGCTCATCAAACACCTCCTCTAGTGGGAAAACAGTAGCACTAACCAATGGGCTCTATCAAGAATCAAGGACTTACACTGAGAAAGAAAACGGGTATAATGCCCTCGCGCCATACTCATATTTTTTGGCAGTTTCATGAATCAACCATCCTCAGAACCTTCTCCCTCCGCTCCTCCGACAAAATGTTTGTCAGATCTACTGGCAATCATGTCAAGATTGCGTGGACCGGACGGCTGCCCTTGGGACCGTGAACAAACCAGCCAATCCTTAAAACCCCATCTTCTTGAGGAAGTATATGAGGTCCTGGAGGCCATAGATACCGGGAAGCCTTCCTCCCTCAAGGAAGAATTAGGCGACCTCTTACTTCAGATTGTGTTTCATACACAAATTGCCTCAGAACAGAATCAATTTTCATTTGATGATGTGGCCAACGGTTTAGCCGATAAACTCGTTAGACGCCACCCCCACGTTTTCCAACAGACCACCGATCCTGCTTCTATCACAACAGCCCAAGATGTGAGCCGGCAATGGGATCAACTCAAGCAACAAGAACAAGCCACCCAACCGGGACCTCAGTCAGTTTTACAGGGGGTTCCAAAAATTGCTCCGGCGCTCCAGCGGGCCTTTCAAGTTCAAAAACGGGCATCTCGTGCAGGGTTTGATTGGGAAAGGATTGAGCCGGCTTTGGGAAAATTCCAAGAAGAATTGAATGAATTATATGCGGCCGTTGCGGAAAATATTCCACGGTCTCCGGAAGGGACTCTTCTGCCACCGAATCTGCCTGTTCAACACACCATCGAAGAAGAGTTAGGCGATGCGTTCTTTGCGTTAGTGAATGTCTCCCGGTTCCTTCGAGTCAATCCTGAAGAGGCATTACGCCGCGCCACCAATAAATTTATCTCCAGGTTTCATTTCGTTGAATCACAAGCTACGTTGAAAGGGAAGGATCTTCGCGACTATACACTTCCGCAGCTCGACAAATGGTGGGACGAGGCCAAACACCTGGAGCGTCACGTTCCACAGACTTCCGAAAGCATCAAAGGAGCGAAAACGTGAGCCAAGAGGATGAACCGACAGAGGGTCGACGAGTAGGCATCCACCCCCTTATCGTGGTGTTTGGTGTCATTTTTGGTTTATGGCTATTTGTCACGTTAATCATCCCTAAATCGAAAAATCTACCCAACCAGGGAACCCGGGCGACGCCTGATACTCCGGTAAGCCTCCACACCAGCGTATCGACTGATCTCATCCCCACATATGAGGCCACAGGAACCGTGGCAGACATGAAAGCCATCACGATTCTCGTTCCCTCGGCCACCACAGATAGTCAGGTCGTCGCGCTGTTACAATATTTCCAAAAAGCCCGTCGGGAAAAATCGCTAGATACCCTTTTGCCCCCCACCACACCCGGAGACAAACTCGGTGAATTCGCTATTGCCGATATCTATATTTTTTCGGATGTCCAATACGGCGTGACCGAATCAGCCAAGGCCTTAGGCCGAGGGGCTCATGCCCCTGGGGAGTTTTATCCCAGCTCCATTCCGTACGAAGTGGCTATGGAAAATGTCCGCGGACACTATGCTATTGATCTGTACAATAAAAACTTGCCAGAGCGTGCGTCCCTGGGATTCGGCGAGGACGACACCGGCGTCTATTCAAAACGCTATCAACGCGTCTTCTAACACAGTGAGGCGCGAGGAGACTGAAAGGTCTCTGCCCTCTTCAAGCTTCCCTGACCCTCAGAGACCGGTCTTATCCTGGATAATCTTCCGCAGGACAGCCTGTTCGGCCTTCATCCACTCATCAAGCAGCCGAAACAGAGAAATGGAGTCATCGGCAAAAGGCCCGATCATCACATCGCGTCGGTCAGCCAGCAGTCCATCCGCGTCAGCAATCTCAAGTTTTTTATCCGAAATTGCTCGCGAAAGGATTTGATTGATCCGAAGCTGTTGCCCAATCGATCCACCGGCGATGGCCAGGATCGAATTTTTCAAATAGTCCAGTTCCAGTTCAATCGAGACCTTCACTCTAACTCCCTGTGCGGTTCCCCAATCAGGTCGCTGAATGGAATAATCATACGAAAAGGCTGGCTCGCGTGGCTCCCGAAATGGACCTACCACGTTCAGGACAATTAAATCTGACGGCATAATTTGCATTCCCCAAACGATGAATAATTGGATCTATCCAACAGAAGGTGAAGACACCCGTGATTTGGACAATATTTGAATGAGGGATCCACTCGAATCCCCTTCCATGGGTCCCGTCCACCCTTGTAATCCATTTTTCAGGAAGTAGACATCGGGATAATTCTGCCGACTCAGAAAATCGCAGGCAAGCCGACTCCGATCACCACCCGCGCAATACACCAAGATCTTTTCCGATTCAGTCGGGACCTCTGTCTGATACCGCATTTCTAAATCCTCAACCGGAATGAGTTTGGCTCCCGGAATTCGCTGTTTAGCATATTCCGCATTGGTGCGGACATCCAACACAAAAACATTCGATGAAAGGGAAGGATGCATCAGCCATTGGGCTGCATCAGCGCCGGAAACCTCGTGATACAGTTGGCCATTTCTAATCAACGTATCAGAAACGCGTTCTCCTCGAGCCAACAGCGCCGTCTGGATGCGTAACGGTTCCACGGCAGATTCAATCTTTCCAGGAAGTGCGCCCACTTTCTGCTCAAGAGAATATTGCTCACGTTTCAGGCGTAATACCTCTTGATGAAGTCGCCGAACAGACCAGAGCGCCACACCTGCGGCACACAGTCCGACGATTCCCATAATGAATCCTAGGCTATCCATCTGACCAATTTGTTTCTTTTTCGAAAAGACTGAAATCCTCTCCATTCACGACACAACCATCCTTTGTCATTTGTGGTCACACCTGGCTACGAGGTTTCGTACCCTCCAGGGCGAATGTTTCCCAAATTTCTTTGGTGTAAAACATTCTCGCTGTAGGTGGATATGTCAAAAACAGAAAACCACTGTAGGAGAAAACCGACCAGTGGAATATTGATAACTGGTCGGGGCGAGAGGATTTGAACCTCCGACCCCCGCGTCCCGAACGCGGTGCGCTACCGGTCTGCGCTACGCCCCGATCACTACGAAACTACTGTCAGAAAGGGAGAGGCTCATACGGTAATCCATGGGCATCGGCAACGGCTTGGCATGTCACGCGACCATGAAACACACTCAATCCATTTCGCAAACCAGGATGGTTACGCAGGGAACCTTCCAACCCTTCTTCAACAAGGTGGACTATAAAAGGTAACGTGGCGTTGGTCAAGGCTAAAGTCGATGTATACGGCACAATCCCAGGAATATTTGCGACGGCATAGTGCACGACTCCATCGACAACATAAACCGGATCGCTATGCGTGGTCGGATGGGTCGTCTCCGCACACCCACCCTGATCAACCGAAACATCGATAAAAACTGATCCGGGTTTCATGTCAGAAATCATGGATCTCGTGATCACCCGAGGCGTTCGCGCCGCAGGAAGATACACGGCTCCAATGACAAGATCCGCGCGAGTGAGGAAATGGTGGATCATTGACTGGTTGGACGCAACCGTGACAAGACGACCAGGATAGCGATCATCCAGGATGCGTAACTGCCATAGATCCAGACTTAACACCGTAACTTTGGCTCCCATGCCTAATGCGATTTTCACGGCTGAGGCACCCACAACCCCGGATCCCAGAACGACGACCTCTCCTGGGGGAACTCCTGCCACTCCACCTAACATGACCCCGGAACCTCCACGTTGTTTTTCCAAAAAATGCGCCCCAATTTGGACGGACATTTGTCCTGCAATTTCACTCATGGGATACAAAAGCGGAAATTGTCCTTTTGCATCCTCAGTCGTTTCATAGGCGATGCCCGCGCACCCGATACCCAGCAGACCCTCTGTCAAGGCTTTGGAAGCCGCCAGATGCAAGTAGGTAAAAACAACATGATCTTTTCTTAGAAATGGCCATTCTTCGGACTGCGGCTCTTTCACTTTCACGATAAGTTGCGCATCTCCATAGGTGGCTTGTGCCGTTGGGGCCAGAACCGCACCAGCCTGCCGATAGAGGTCATCCCCGAACCCGCTCCCCTCCCCGGCTCCCTGTTGAATTATTACCCGATGCCCACGACCACACATTTCCTTCACACCATGAGGAGTCAGTGCGACACGAAATTCATGATCCTTGATTTCTTTTGGGACCCCAATCACCATAATCTTATCCCCTTTGCCTCTCTGCAAGCCTTGCTTTCGGCCTGCACCCTGGTGAATCAAACAGGTACATTTTGTTCAATGAATACGAGGGTTCTCTCGTCAATATGGCCCGGTGACCTGGACAGCTTCCTGAACCCTCAGGTAAGATCGGCTCTTTATTTTCCCATTTCCTTTTCGGTCATTTTGAGGAAAATTTAAAGATTATGAGTAAATTCACCCATCATATTTTCATGTGCGTCAATGAACGGCCAAAGGGAGATCCCCGAGGTTGTTGCGCAGCCTTGGGTTCTGTCGAATTACATGCGTTCTTCAAAAAAGAAGTCGAACGGTTAGGGTTAAAAGGCATTGTCCGGGCAAACAAAGCCGGGTGCCTGGACCAATGTGAGTATGGACCAAGCGTCGTCATCTATCCCGAAGGTGTCTGGTATTGGGTTGGCCAGGAAACTGATGTCACTGAAATCATGGAGCGGCATATCGGCAAAGGAGAAATCGTGGAACGGCTCCTGATGCCAGGGAAAAATGGTTCATTACCCACAATCAAATCCTAAGGTCTTGCCTTCTCACAAAGAAACCAATGGTCTCATAACCCTGGCGCCACAACCTGGCACACGGTCTCCATCTTATGAGCAATGAAGATAAATGGAAAGCCAACTTACGGAAAGTAGCCTTTTTAAAGTCCTTTCCCGGCTGGGTCTCCTCCTGGGAACAAGGGGTTGGAGCCACCATTAAACAGGTCCTCTCGATTCCCGGACATGTTCCACATACTGTCCTCCTATTATCTGAAGGCCGCTTTGTTGTCACACCACCCGTGCATGACGAACCGCAAATGGTCACAGCGGGACTCATGTCCGCTCGGCCACATCTGGAGTCCATTCATGCGGGCGCGTTTACAGAATATGACCACCTGACACGCCTGGATCAGGAATTGGGACGCATGGCCAGATTAGAAAATATTCTCAACGCGATTGATAACAATCTTGATCGAATTCCTGAGCTCAAAGCGCGCATTCAGGAATTAGTCAAACAATGGGAGATGGAGAATCATCAATCACAATGAACATGCTTGAAATGTTTTCCGGAGCCCTTTTTGAAGGAGTGAAGCCTATGATGGTGAGAAGAGACCACTTGGTCCGACATCCGGACCGTTGCACCCATAATGCGATCTGCATTCCAATATGTCCGACGGGAGCCTGGCTCTCGACTCCTCCCTACAAGTTCGATTCGTCACGATGCATGGAATCGTGCCGTCTCTGTCTGGATGCCTGTCCGACTCAGGCCATTTACGGAGTCTTTCTCAAGGGCGAAAAACTTCTCTCACCGAAACAAGAATAAATTAGATAATACGCTTCCTCCAATATCCCCAATAGGCCGTGCCCACAGTGCCACAGCCACCGGTGAGTCCCGTCGAGGCCACGATTTGATAGACATCACTCCGTGCAATTTTGATGGGTGAGTTCGGACTCAGCACAAGCGGTGACACCGACAATTGTTGCAAAGTACGGATCCCGATCAAAATCGGCCACATGCAGGCCAAACGCAGGCGAATCTCCATGCGAGGGATGGACATCGTATAGCGCCACCCTTGATCTAAATGATCTCGAGCCTCTTGAATCAATTTTCTGAAGAGGGGGCGAAACGCCTGAACAGAGGTTTCATCGAGAAGTTGCTGGGGAGTGAGAGATACCTGATCCAGCAACACCGTCGGGATATAACACCGCCCATCCCTCAAATCCCGTGGCAAATCCCGAAGAATATTCACCATCTGCAACCCCTTCCCATAGCGAATGCCTAAGGGAATCATGCAGGCCTGGTCCCACCCGCGAAATCCCGGCAGGTGACTGCACACCATTTTCGTCCAGAATTCTCCCACGCATCCCGCAACCGCATACGTGTAATATTCAAAATCGTGAATCGCCTGTAACGCTCGTACCGCCTGCCCATCATTTTTTTGGGGAAATTGGTGGAGGTCAAATTCCATTCCTCCAATCAGTACTGAAAGAACCTGCGCAACCTGAGACCGGTCGGTTGGACTGAATTTTTGGTAAATTCGGAAACACCCCTCTAATTCTTCCAATAAGCGACGCTCATCGGGATTGGATTGTTGGGTCATTACCTGCTCCTGGATTTTTTGGATCTGCGCCAAATCAGGGACTCTTCCCCACAACTGCCCCTTTAAAAGACGTAAACATTCCAGACGGACCCCATCCTCTAAGTCCCCCGTATCGGCAATTGTGTCCGCAGCCCTGGCCAGCAAATAGGCCAGACCGATTTGCGAACGAACGGCGCGAGGCAGAATGGCGAGGGTTAAATAGAATGAGCGGGACACCCGCTTGAGCACGTCACCAAGGAGGTGTTGATCCGATGGAGAAAGGCGCATAGGCTAGCGGACGATGAGACGGCCTTCCATCCCTTGCTCACGATGCGTGGGAAAGAATAGGAGCTGTTTATCGCAAAAAAATGGATAGATGCCAGGCTCGGTCAAGGTGAGGGTGACGGCTTTAGTATCGCCGCTGGAAATATCCGCGTCCACCAGGCGGATGCCGCTGGGGTCATCCAGTAAAAAATTGTGAGGAACCAAAAAGGACTGATTACTCAGAGTCAGTGTCACCGGTATACCCGCTTTCACCACAATTTCAGATGGCGTAAAGGCGTAACTTTCCATACTGATCATCACTTGTTGTCCAAAAGGTTCTTCCACCGAAGGCAAGGAGGACCCTGACGTTTGAGCATGAAGACTATCGGAAAAACTCCAATAGCTGATCACGACGACAAGACCCAATATCAATCGTGTATAATAAAAGTCAGAATGAATACCTGTGAAAAATAATCTCTTCATCTGGAAAGATATCATAACGGTTTCTCAGGCGAGGGTCACCTCTTTCCTACTCTTGACTCTCAGGAAAAAGGTGTTATCTTCCAACATGTTGAACCCTAACAGTCGTTTTTAAGAACAATCGTAAAGGGATCATCACATCATTCATGAAGTCGATTACATTAGCGTTTTTCCACCAGCAGATGTGGATCAATTAAGGGAGACTGTCTATGAAAAAACTTAAAGGAATTGGTTTATTACTGATTGCCAATATCCTCATCTTTATCACCCTCTCGATTTCATTTACCGTTTTATCTGAGATGATCCTGCCTGCCTTCGGGATTGATCTCCGTGGGTCATTCGCCCAACAGGACCTGTTGTGGGCCTTCGTCAT
Organism: uncultured Nitrospira sp.; assembly: GCA_902500695.1. Lineage (GTDB taxonomy): Bacteria > Nitrospirota > Nitrospiria > Nitrospirales > UBA8639 > Nitrospira_E. The sequence continues at coordinate 44,713 of CABVRQ010000028.1, forward strand.
CGGATTTGGTGGAGCCTTTATCAGTTTGGCCTTCTCCAAACAAATGGCCAGGGCCTTTATAGACTGCACTCAAATCACGGAACCACGAACCCAGGCGGAAAGACTCGTGTTTGACACCGTCCAAAAAATATCTGAAAAGCTGAGCATCTCGATGCCGGAAGTCTGGATCTATGAATCACCGGACCCCAATGCATTTGCCACCGGACCCACAAAAAACAACTCGATGGTGGCTGTCTCAACCGGTCTGCTCAACAATCTTAATGAAGGCGAAGTTCGAGCTGTCCTTGCTCATGAAATGGGTCATGTCTATAACGGGGATATGTTTACCACAACCGTGTTGGCAGGCCTGATGAATACATTTGTCTACTTTATTAGCCGATTTATTTATCGACAGGTGGCGGAACGGAATGAGGCTCTAGGATTTGGAGTGTATATCGTTTTGCAAATCGTTCTCTCCGTCTTAGCCATGATTCCGATTAGCTGGTGGTCCCGCCGTCGGGAATTCGCAGCCGACCGATTCGCAGCCAACACGGTAGGCAAAGAACATATGATTTCAGCTCTGGAGGGTATTGATCGTTGGGTCCAACGCACCCAGTTCGAATATAGCTCTCAAGATGCGCTGTCTACGATGAAAATATCCGGGAAATCGCACAGTTTTATGCAAATATTTGCCACTCACCCGCCGATTGAAGCGAGAGTGAATGCGTTACGGCAACTCTAATTCGTAAGACAGGCGTAATCGGAAAAAGGGACTTGGCCATGCCAAGTCCCTTTTTTATGGCCTTTATGTCAATCCAGTTGGTTGGAGAAAATTACCCAGGGCAGTAATTTAGGAGGCTCAATTTAGCGTCCTCGCACCGTATTCATGGCCAAAGACTACCGGAAACTCTTTCATCCCATGCAGGCCAAGAACAGGAAGGAGCGAGGCTGGGGGTTGAATGAGCGCGACAGGGATACCTAATTCCTGAAGATGATAGAGTCCATACGCACACAAGGTCAGCCCCAGCGGACCCATGGATTCCACATCAGAAAAATCAACGAGAACTTTTCGATTCTCCAAACTCATCGCTCGTTCTGCCGCCTTTTCAAACATTTCCCCAAGAGAGTGATCCGGCAAACCGAATATTCGAACAACAACCGCATCCGGTAAAATCTGAAGACCCCATTGCATTAGAAATTCCTCCTTCAGCCTGCAAGATATTTGTCGACTTACCTGCGCCGTTTATCCATACAGGATTGAGTGAACCCCCTGAGCCACCCCCCTACAATTCCCTTTTTGAACTAGTGCCGCAATTTTGAACCCTGGCACTTGTTGAGCACCACCAAATCACTGGCTGTTGGCCTGATCAGACCGCAACCCTGAGAGAATGGACAGGGATTGAAGGACAAGTAATGGTCGGAGTCTTGGAAAAAGGAAGCATAATGTAGGTTGGGAAAATCAGGCCAGGATGGCATTAAGACCATTGGATATCTCCATGAGAGTGGAAGGAGGGGGGATGCTTCCGGCACAAAAGAAAATTACCGCCATGATACCCGGGATTAATCTTGGACGGGGCCCTATAATTTCTTGGTCTAAAAAAACCGGAAGTGTCCAGAACGCTAAAACAAAAGAAAAGAAGAGAAATGATTGGTTGAATTGGAGCGGGCGAGGGGATTTGAACCCCCGACAACTTGCTTGGGAAGCAAGGACTCTACCACTGAGCTACGCCCGCTCACGAGATCAGGATTCGCATTCTAGGTGTGGGGTGAGGCTTAGTCAAGGTACAGGAACATTTGGATAGTGGCTGTGTTGCCTCTGTCGTCGAAGCCGGCCACTTCTGGATACGGCCGAAAAAATCTACTCAGAGCATTCAATGATCGCGAATTTTCGTTTACCAATTTTCATGGGATACGATCGGTTGGGCTCGAAGGTCATCATCCCGTTGGGGTCGGCAAGCTTTTCTCCGTCTACCTGAACGCCACCCTGAGAAACGAGCCGCCTGGCTTCAGATTTACTGGGCATTAAGCCGGTCCGCATCAAGACGTCAACGACAGGCATGGAATAATCTTGCGAGTTGTTAAAATCCGTGGGTGAGAGTTTCACATGAGCATCCGGCTCATCGGGAAAGTCCCGCTTCTGAAATCGCTGTTGAAAATCAGCCTTGGCCTCTTCCACGGCTTCGCTTCCATGATATTGACGAACGATCTGCTCGGCCAGGGCCATTTTGGCTTCCATCGGATGTTGACGCTTGACCTCATCCAAATTGCTCACTGTCAGAAGTTCGTAATAACGCAGCATCAGGGCATCGCTAATCGACATCAGCTTCCCAAACATGTCTGCCGGACGATCTTCCAACGCGATATAATTCCCGAAGCTCTTGCTCATTTTCCGGACCCCATCCGTGCCTTCTAACAAGGGCATCGTGAGCACGACCTGCGGTTTTTGTCCGTAATCCCTCTGCAAATCACGCCCGACGAGGAGGTTAAATTTCTGATCGGTTCCACCCAACTCCACATCGGCTTCCAACACCACCGAGTCGTACCCCTGCACCAAAGGATACAGAAATTCATGGACGCTAATATGTTTTTGATCCCGGTATCGCTTTGAGAAGTCGTCCCGTTCCAACATGCGCGCCACACTATAGTGCGAGCATAGTTCCACCATCTTGTCTACTCGCATGCCACTCATCCAGTGGCTATTAAATTCGATACGGGTTTTCTGAGGATCCAGCGTTTTGAAAATTTGTTGTTCATAGGTTTTCGCGTTGGCCAGCACTTGCTCTTTTGTCAATGCCACACGGGTTTCCGACACCCCCGTCGGATCGCCGATCATGCCCGTAAAATCCCCAATGAGAAAAATAACTTGATGGCCCAACTCCTGAAAGTGTTTGAGCTTTTGAATTAACACGGTATGACCCAGATGCAGGTCCGGCGCCGTAGGATCAAATCCGGCTTTAATCTTGAGAGGACGCTGTTCTTTCAGCGAGTCCGCTAATTTAGCCTTTAATTCGTCGAGCTGAATAACCTCCACGGTTCCCCGAAGAATCAGATCCAGTTGCCGGTTAATTTCTGAAGTTGTCATCTTGCCAGCCACGCTGTGTGAAAGTGAAAATTTAACTCCCGATCCCTATCGCCTTGGTTGAGGCTCGTACACCAACAAGGGGGCGCAGTAGCTCCAACCGTTTTTCTCCAATACCCGGCACCAGAGCCAGGTCTTCAATATGCC
>CABVRQ010000029.1 GCA_902500695.1 uncultured Nitrospira sp.
ACAGCAAAAATTACTCAGGCAGTTTTTTGATATTGCCAATGCCAAATACGGAGTGGGAACCCGAACACAGGTAGACGTCCTGCGAGCTCAAGTAGAGCTTTCGAAAATTTCCCAACAATTACCCGTCCTCAATCAACGACGGGAAACCGCTCAAGCTCATCTCAATACCATTCTGAATCGTGATCCCCATGCTCCGCTTGGAATCCCACGAGTACCACATCCACAGCCGCTGACACGCTCGCTTGAAGAACTCCAGGCGCACGCGCTTCGACTCCGCCCGGAACTTCAAGAAGCTGATCTGGCGGTGACGCGATTTCAGTCGGCCATGCAACTGGCCAAATTGCAGTACTACCCTCACCTTCGGGTGGAACTCCAGCGCTGGCAAAATTACAACACCGACGACGGATTCGGCGGGAATGTGATGGTGAACATTCCCTTCGCGTTCTGGACCAAACCGAAGTATGACGCCGGGGTCAGGGAAGCGGCGGCGCAGGTCCGATCCGCACAAGCCAAGCAACAGACCCTTGTCACCCTCACGCGCTTTCAGGTCAAGGATCTGGTGGTGCAAATTCAGGCCACGCAAGAGGTTCTGGAACTCTATCGCACCACCGTCCTTCCGCAGGCACAGCAGGTTCTCCAAGCCGCCCATGCGGGCTATCGGACGGATCGCACGGATTTTTTGGATCTGATCGATGCGGAACGCGCGCTCATCACCTTTCGGCTTGAATATATCCGGGCGCTCGTGAACCGGGAACAGCAAGTCGCCCAACTTGAACGCGTGCTCGGCGCGGACCTGTAAGAAGGAGACGCACGATGCTCACGCACACATCACGACCACGCTGGATCATCCTCGGAGTCTTGCTCTGTATCCTTGTGGCCAGCCTGTTCTTTTTTAAAGAATCCTGGTGGCCCCTTTTCCACTCAGCGGGAGAGCCCACGAACGAGGCGAGGCATATCGAACAACCCATGCCGGACATGAAAGCCATGAGCGGCCATTCCTCCATGGAGATGGAATCCAACCAGGCTTATGCCATGGTGACTCCGGCACGGCAACAATTGATTGGCGTCACCACCGCCCTGGTGAGCATGCGCCCGCTTCAGACGGTGATCCGTGCCGTGGGGAACGTGGACTATGACGAACAACGTCTCACCCATATCAATCTTCGCATTTCAGGTTGGGTTGAAGATCTCTTTGTGGATACCACCGGCCAACTTGTTCGAAAAGGTCAGCCCTTGTTCACCCTCTACAGCCAGGAACTCGTGTCGGCGCAGGAAGAATATTTGCTTGCGATGAACGCCAACAAGCAGATTCAGAATAGCCCTCTTCTCGAAACCCGACATCAGACGGCGCAAATGGTCCAGTCTGCGCGCGACCGTCTCCGACATTGGACGTTGACGGATGCGCAGATCGATGAGTTAGCGCGTCGTGGCAAGCCGCAGACCTATGTCACCATCTATTCCCCTGTCGCCGGGTACGTTATCGATAAGAAAGTGTTTAAAGGCACGTTGGTGAAACCCGAGATGACACTCTATGCGATTGCCGACCTTTCTACCGTGTGGGTGCAGGCGGAAGTGTTTGAGTATGAAATGCCCTTCGTCCAAGTGGGACAACAGGGAAACCTGACCCTGGCCGCCTATCCTGGAGAAACCTTTCAAGGAGAAATCACCTTTATCTATCCCTACCTCAACCAGGAGGCCAGAACCAATACCGTTCGGCTGGTGTTCAAGAATCCGAAGCTGCGACTGAAACCGGACATGTATGGGACCGTTCAGATTCAGGTGAATCGCGGAAGGAAGCTTGTGGTTCCGGAAGAAGCGGTGCTCGATTCCGGTACCCGACAGGTCGTCTACGTGGTCCGGGGAGAGGGCATGTTTGAACCACGGCAAGTGACCCTGGGCCCGAAAGTCGGCGGCTACTATGAAATCGTCGAGGGTCTGGCTCTGGACGAACGGATCGCCACGTCCGGCACGTTTCTCCTCGATTCGGAAAGCAAGCTCATGGCGAGTTCGAACATGATGGGCGCGCTGGGAATGGGAGGAATCAAAATGGAGCAGGCGCACATGGGCAAGATGGATATGGAAGGCATGGATATGGACAGGAAAGCACCGGAGATGGCGGCAGCGAACAAGTCGTCGGCCGGAATGATTGAAAAGAAAGTCGGTAATCTCAGGCTGGCCTTCTCTACTGAACCTTCGCCCCCGCGCATGGGTGAAAACCGGATACAGGTTACCGTCAACGATGCGGCGGGCGAGCCGGTGTCCAATGCCAAGGTCCAATTAACATTTACCATGCCGATGCCAGGGATGGTTCCCGCCACTGTTTCCATGGCGGCTGGAAAGTCAGGAAGATATGAGGCGAAGGTGAACCTCGGCATGGCCGGACAATGGGACCTCACGATCGTGATCCAACGTCCGGGAAAGCCAGAGATGAAAGAAACGTTCTCGGTAATGGCCGGTGGGAGAAAAATGTCCGGAATGTCCGGCATGTGAGGGATCAAGCATGATTGAACGCATCATTGACTGGAGCGCTCGCAACGGGTTTTTAGTGGGCATCCTCACCCTGTTTCTGATGGGATGGGGCATCTGGGCGGTGGACCATACCCCCCTGGATGCTCTGCCCGATCTATCCGATGTGCAGGTGATCGTCTTTACCGAATGGCCCGGCCGCAGCCCCGACCTCGTTGAAGATCAAATTACCTATCCCATCGTCACGTCCATGTTGGGCGCTCCACGCATCAAATATGCGCGGGGACAATCCTTTCTGGGTTTATCGTTTGTCTACATTGTGTTTCAAGACGGCACCGACATGTACTGGGCCAGAAGCCGTGTGGTGGAATACATGCAGGGTCTTGAGGGAAAGCTTCCGGAGGGGATTTCTCCCTCCCTGGGTCCTGATGCCACCGGCGTGGGCTGGGTCTATCAATATGCCCTTGTAGATGAAAATGGCAATCACAGTTTAGCCGACCTTCGGTCCTTTCAAGATTGGTATCTCCGGTATTGGCTCCAGAGCGTTCCTGGCGTGGCAGAAGTAGCGACAGTCGGCGGGTTCGTCAAACAATACCAGATTCAAGTCGATCCCGTGAAATTGCAAGGGTACGGCCTCGGCCTTTCGGAGGTCATTGGGGCTGTCCGTCGCAGTAATAATGAAGTGGGTGGCCGGGTGATTGAGGCCAGTGAACGCGAGTATATGGTGCGAGGCCGGGGATATGTGCGCTCCCTTGATGACCTTCGAAGCGTGTCCCTTGGAACCGACGAAGAAGGGACACCCATTACAATCCACGATGTGGCAACGGTTACCCTTGGCCCCGATCTCAGACGAGGCCTTGCGGAATTAAATGGCAAAGGAGAAACCGTGGGAGGCATCGTGATCATGCGTTATGGGGAAAATGCGCTTGACGTCATTCAACGGGTCAAAGAAAAAATAGCAACCATCACGCCCTCCATTCCCGAGGGCATTCGGATCATTCCCGTGTATGACCGATCCGGTCTGATCCTTCGAGCAATCGCCACCCTGGAAGAAAAATTACTCGAAATCAGCATCGTCGTAAGCGTGATCAGCCTTTTGTTCTTATTTCATCTGCGTTCGGCGCTGGTTCCCATCCTGTTGCTGCCCGTGGCGATTCTTTTATCCTTTATTGCCATGTATTACCTGGGCGTGACGTCGAACGTGATGTCCCTCGCCGGGATCGCGATCGCGATCGGAGCCATGGTGGATGCGGTGATTGTCATGGTGGAAAATGCCCATCGTCGCCTCGCAGAGTGGGAGCGACAAGATCGTCCCGAACCTCGCGAAGACGTCATTATTCGGGCAGCCAAAGAGGTCGGGAAGCCCCTGTTCTTCTCGTTGCTCATCATCACGGTGTCTTTTTTGCCCATTTTTACACTGGAAGCGCAGGAAGGCCGGTTGTTCAAGCCACTCGCCTATACCAAAACATTGGCGATGTTTTTTGCGGCATTGGTCTCCATCGGATTGGCCCCCCTTTTGATGAAGTGGTTCATTCGCGGAAAAATTAAACCCGAAAGCCGGAATCCTCTGAACCGTTTCCTGGTATGGGTGTATACCCCATTACTGAAAGGCGTCGTGCGTGCCCGTTGGCTGGTTGTCGCCTTAGCCGTGATCGCCATGATTGCCATCATTCCCCTCTACAACCAATTAGGCTCGGAATTCATGCCCCCGCTCAATGAAGGCACGATTCTTTTTATGCCGACCAGCATTCCGGGAATGTCCATTCAACAAGCCTCCAAAATCCTCCAAACACAGGACGGATTATTAAAAGAATTTCCGGAAGTAGACCAGGTGATGGGAAAAATGGGCAGGGCACGCACTGCAACCGATCCGGCACCGCTCAATATGGCCGAGACTATCGTCACGCTGAAGCCCGAGAAAGACTGGCGGCCCGGCATGACCTGGGACAAGCTCATTGACGAAATGGAGCAGAAAGTAAAATTCCCGGGCATGCCGAATATCTGGTGGATGCCGATTCAAACACGAACGGAAATGCTCGCAACCGGCATTCGCAGCAATTTAGGTATTCGAATTTTAGGGCCTCAATTGGAAGAACTGGCGAAGATCGGCCTGCAAATCGAAAGCCTCCTTCAATCGTTGAAGGGTACCCGCAGTGCCTATGCCGAACGGGTCACCGGAGGTTATTACTTGGATATTGACGTCGATCGAGTTGCCGCTTCTCGTTATGGGCTCACCGTTGGAGACGTGCAGGATGTCATCGAATCCGCAATTGGAGGAAAAAATATTGCCTGGACAATTGAAGGACGGGAACGCTATCCCATCAACGTTCGATACCCGCGCGATTTGCGTCAGGATGTGGAAGCGCTCAAGCGTGTCCTGGTGACCACGCTAAGGGGAGAACATATTCCCCTGGCTCAACTATCCACCATTTCCACCTCCATGGGACCGCCTTCGGTGCGGGACGAAAACGGCTCGTTGGCCAGCATCGTTTTTGTCGACATAGCAGGCCAGGATCTTGGTACGTATGTTCAGAAAGCCAAGGCTTTGGTTCAGCAGCAGGTGAAGCTACCTCCCGGATATTCGCTTCAATGGGCCGGTCAATATACCTACATGGAACGGGCACAAAAAAGGCTCCTGATTGTGGTTCCGCTTACGCTCTTTCTGATTTTCCTCCTCCTGTACCTCAACTTTTATTCAATTCCTCGCTGTTTACTTGTGCTGCTCACCATTCCATTTTCGGTGGTCGGCGCAATCGGGTATTTATATTTTTTGAATTATAATCTCAGCATTGCCGTGTGGATCGGCATGATCGCGTTAGCCGGAGTCGCGGCGGAAACAGGGGTCATTATGATTATTTTTCTAGATGAAGCCTGTGCCCGACGGCAACGGGAAAACCGGCTCCAATCAATAAACGATCTTCGTGAGGCGGTTCTTGAAGGAGCCGTCTTACGGGTCCGCCCAAAAATCATGACCGCCTCGGCGATTATGCTGGGCTTGCTACCCATCATGTGGTCCCACGGAACCGGCGCGGATGTGATGAAACGCATCGCGGCGCCCATGATCGGCGGCATGGTCACGGCGACGGTGCTCACGCTGTTGGTCATCCCCGTCATCTATTTCATCTGGCGTCAGCGGCAATTACAATTAGATCATTGAAAATTTCTGATATGGGACCATTTATACAAAACACCAAATCGTAAAAGCTTCGTCCTATGTGCAACAGCAACATCACAAGAGAAAGGCATTTCAATTCATGATGCAACCATTCACTCACAAACAAGGAACAAGCTGTCGATTGAACTGGCGTCTCCTGGTTATTTTAGCGCTATGGACCATAACGGCCTGTGCCACCGCACCTCAACCGCCGCAAAACGAAACCCTCCCGCCACCCGAGAATGCGACTCCACAGGTGGCACAAATGCTCCTGGATGGCAATCGTCTGTTTGCCGAACACCGGTGGGCGGAGGCGATTGGGAAGTACGAAGAAGCGGTTAAGACTCAGCCAAAATTGGCAGAGGCCCATTACAACCTGGGGATGGCACTTTACCGGAAAGAGCCCGTTTCAGCCGCGCGCCCCCATTTTATCGAAGCGGCCGATTTGGCTCCCGGCCATCCCGTCATTTGGAATGCTCCCCCGTTCCGAAGATGTGGAACGTTTGAACAGAGCAATCCAACACCGGCACCGGATAGCCACTTTGGTCATCAGCATCAACTGACATTGGGAAATCTAACCCCCAAACATGCCATTATCGATTTCTCATTCCGCCAGGAGATAAAAAAATATGAAGGTCCACCATTCACAAGGAGGAGATCATGAACATTCAATCAAAGGGGAAATTGTTGGTGGGAGCCACACTGATTGCTCTGACAGTGGGGTGCGCTTCAGTTCCGCCCAAGGAGTTAGTACAGCGAAACGATCATGCAGGGTTGACCACCTGGTATCAAGAGGAAGCCCGTGAACTTCGCGGGCGAGCAGAGGAGATGCGCCTAATGGGGAAAGAATATGAAAAATTTACTCCTAAACAAGGGCAACAGTCTAATCTTGTTCAGCATTGTAGAAATTTGGAGGAAAAATACACCAAAGCCGCGGAAGAGTTAGATGGCTTAGCGAAACTTCATGCCGAAGAGAGGAAAACTCCATAATTCCTTCTTCGAAGAGGGTAACCCGGTGTGGAGACAACCTCCAGAGTTGCCTTCACACCGAGGTTGAAAAAGCAAACCCCCAATTGGGGATTCGAGATTCAGGGTTACGGGATATTGATCGTGCTCTTCTATAATAAATCCCTTCATAATCCCACTATCCGCCCAAACTAGGGTTATCGATAGTTTTATCGATGAGCGCGCACCTTTACACTGGGAAAATCATTTTAACTCCCAGGCTAACGTTTTAAGGGTCAGATTTGCCTGTACTCTCAACAAAGGAGGATTTTCAAAGGCCATCAACATCAATCTTGTGGGGAAGTCTGCGTGCGCTGTGCTCAGGAATGCGAATCGTGCGGAAACCCTTGGGTGACTTGGGCGAGTGCGCCAGGGTTTTCATTGATTGCGCGGATTTCTGCTGGTCTTGTGGGGCATTTATGAGCCGAGATTCTCAATTCAGTGCTGAACTCTGCGCCACAATTTGTGACGCCTGAGCCAAGGAGTGCCAGAAATATGAACAAAGAGCATTGTCGGCGATGTGCGGAAGCCTGTCGCCGGTGCACAGAGGATTGTCGAAAGGTGGGCGCCAGTGCGGGAGTACGAAAATAACCTGTGGGTGTAGGGCGATAGAATTATCTGAATACCCATCGGGCAAAACTTCTTATCGGCATGCCCGATGAGGCCAGACTCTTTTTTTATTCCAATCAATCTCAGCCGACATGGACAGGAGCATGTCCCAGAGGCCATTCATCATTTGCCTCGTGGAATGGACAAAAAACTTTGGAGGATGACCTCCCTGAGCCTAATGAAGATTGCTTGGATATTTCATTCGCCCCACTCTCGAAGTTATTCAGTGCGAGCATTGAGAAGGCTTTTTATACTGTGAGATAAATGCCGCAACACGTTTCACAGGATATAAAAATGTTGAGAATCTGCATGGTCGGGTTATGGTGGGCTATAATGTTTATAATCGGTTTGGGATTATCCGGATGTGCCATTCCTTTCTATGATAATGAGATGGATGAACTGCCTAAACCGAACATGTCCCCTCACGAAGGCATCCCCTCTCCCTTCCCCGATCTCCGGAATGAGGATCACCAGGGCAACGTCCTGACCGAAGTCCCTACGCGGACGGAGGATGATCTTTCCGACGGGGAACCGCTCTCTCTTCAGCGACTCAAGAAGCTTGCACGGAAAAATAATCCCACCTTGATACAAGCTTGGGCTTTGGTTGAAGTCGAACGGGCCAAAGCGCTTCAGGCCGGTCTCTATCCGAACCCGATCGGCGGGTATCTGGGTGATCAAATCAATGTTAAGAATACCATTGGAGAATTTCAGGGTGGATTTGTTCAGCAGGAATTTGTCACGGCGGGAAAATTGGAATTGAGCCGGCAAAAATATCTGGCGCGCGCGTCCGCCTCGGAATATCAGGCGCTTGCTCAGGAATACCGGGTGATGAATGCCATTGTCATCCAATACTATCGCCTCCTGGGATTTCAAGAGCGGGTCTCGATTCAGCAGGAACTCCTGAAAAGCTGGCAGGATGAATTGGTCACGATGCAAGAACGATTCAATGTCGGCCAGGCGAATAAAGCCGATATTCATCGAGCCAGGGTCCAAGTTCAACGGCAGCAGCTAACCGTGATGATGGCCGAAAACGATCTTCAATTGGAACGGGAACGGTTACTCGCTCTTGTGGGAACTTCGCTGCCTTCCGAAACGGTGACAGGAAATTTGGCGGAAAATTTACCCCCGATCCTGTTTGATGCGGCACTCCAGCGATTGCTCCGTGAAAGTCCGGAGCTGGGTTTGGCCCATGCAAACGTGAGATCGGATCAAATCATGGTTCAACGGGAAAAAATGGAACCGATACCCAATATTAAAATTCGAGGGTCGGCGGGACGAAATTATATAGAGACCCAGACCGTATATGGCGTGATGGCATTTATTGAAATTCCGATTTTTGACTGGAATCAAGGCACGATTCAGCAGGCACGCGCCGACCTCCGTCGACAGCAATCGGAAGTGACGCTCATTGAGCTACGGCTTCGTCGCAGCTTGGCGGAACAATTTCAGCGATATCTGACGGCTCTTCAACACATCATCAGCTATCGGGATGAAATCCTCCCGGAGTCGGAGGCTCGGTATCGCACGCAATTACTCAGCTATCAAGCCGACCGTGAAACCTGGCCGGCGGTCTTGGAAGCCCAACGGGATTTTTTCATGCTTCGACTGGAATACATTGATCAATTAATTGCCTGGCGAACCGCCAGAGTGGCCATTGAAGGCCTGCTGCTCCTTGACGGCCTTCAGGCCCCGCAGGGTGTGACGCCGCCCGGACATATCGATGCGAATCCCAAACCCAGATAATCAGGCCATATACTCCTTGAGAGAGTCTTCTAAACCGGAGGAAACAGGATGAAGGATGGTGTGACCCGACGGCAATTGCTAGTCACCAGTGCAGCAGCGGCAGCCGGCTCCTTATCGGCTCAACTTTCTCACGGAGAACCGACCAATACCTCGCCATCATCCAAGGATTCGCCGGAAGATTCAAATCATCAACCGAACAATGCCAATTCAAAATTTTCCAGCTATTCACGCTACTATCCCAGTTTTGGCGGCCCCCCGGATTCGGATGAGTATTTAGGAAAACTCGTCCCCGGTCTTCGCACTTCAGGCTTGGAACCCGTATCATTTCAAGCACCGGATCTGGACACACTTCCATGGAAAATGGTCAATGGGGTTAAAGAATTTGAGCTACGGTGCACGCCTGTGCAGCGGGAATTTCTACCCGGAAAGTTTATGAATGTCTGGGGATTTAACCACAGCATGCCAGGCCCGACCCTGGAAGCCTTCCAAGGAGACCGAGTGAGAATTATTGTTCATAATGAACTTCCTGAACCAACCTCGGTGCATTGGCATGGCTTGGAACTCCCGGTGGAATTTGATGGAGTCCCCGGCGTGACCCAGCATCTGATTCATCCGGGTGAGGCCTACGTCTATGAATACGACCTTCACCAGACAGGAACTTTTTTTTATCATAGCCATGTGGCCATGCAGGAAGCCTTCGGTATGGTGGGATTTTTCATTATTCATCCCCGCATTGCCTACGATCCGCCCGTTGATCGTGATTTCGGTCTGATTTTTCAGAATTTTTTCATCCCGCCCAATGCCCGGACGCCGGACTCCATGGGCATGGACTGGAACTGGCATACCATTAACGGGCGTAGCGGCCCGTTTACCACTCCACTGGTGTGCAAACATGGTGAACGGGTCCGCATTCGATTGATCGATTTCAGCCCGATGCAACATCACCCCATTCATATCCATGGCCACACGTTTTGGTTGACGGGCACCGAAGGCGGACGCATTCCGCCCAGTGCCTGGATTCCCCGAAATACCACATTGGTGGGCGTAGCCATGGCCCAGGATTTTGAATTTGTGGCCTTCAATCCCGGCGATTGGACCTTTCACTGCCACATGGTGCACCACATGATGAACCATATGGTGCGACAAGTTGGTCCTCGCATCCGTGGGGAAGAAGATGTGTCAACATATCTGGATTCTCTCCCCAATCGTCCTCCGGCAGAATCCGCCTTTGAAAATCCGGCGTTTGGCGTACCCGGCTACCCACAAAAAATGCAAGGTCAGGAGATGGGGGAAGAGGCTATGCAACAAATCAACGGCCGGCGCGAAACTCGCGGAATGCGCAAAAAGTGGCACGAAGGCATCAAAGGTTTAATGACGGTCATGCGTGTCTTGCCGGAAGAATTTTATGACCTCGTCATGCATAGCGAGGAAAAAATTCCACCGGGCGCCATTTTCGAAGCCATCGCCAAAGGCCAATATCGCACCCATAACCGGTAGATATCCTGTGCACACATGATCACATTTTTTCCTTGATGCCCTTTTTGATTAACCACCAATTGACCGGATAGCTGGTTAGAAAACCGGCAAACATCGCGATCTGCATCATGAACCAGAAGACCGGATTGGTTTTTTCCATTTCATGCCCGATCAGCACGAAAATGACAATGGCCATCCACCCGTACATGCCCACCTGCCAGGCCGTGAGCGAAAGAGTGTCCGCTTTCACGGCCTCTCGAAATCCCTCTTTGGCCGTTAATCCTTTCATAGGTTTGATCGTGAAGTATTGAAATACGATACCGAACAAGAACGCCAGGATAAAATCGATTACCCATGCGGCAAACACCGTCTTGCCGAATAAGGTAAGCGGGACCAGAACGATAAACCATTCCGCCACAATATCTCCCAGTGTGCAACCGCTTCCGCAGTGCGTCGTACCTAAGGCGGTACTTTCCCAGAAGGGCTTTTTTCGGGCTTCAGGTTTTTCTCCCTTGGCCTTTGCCGACTCCATGGCCTGTCGAGTGGACAGCCGACCGACGGTAAAATAGGCCCAGAGAGCCAGAGGCCCGGCATAGAGGGCCGTCAACGGCCATACGATATTCATAATCCACATATGTTGGCGATGTCCCCGCAGGATATCAACGACAATGATAAGAGACGAGATCGCGGCCAGTATCAAGGCAATGATAGCGAGTGTATGGAGCCAGTCAGGAATGTTCATGGAATTTTCTCAATCTGATTTTTTCAGTTGTTGCTATCCTACGGGCAAAGGTATTGGATGTAACACTGCCAAAAACCCTCGTAAGATTTCCTGATTCCGACGATTAAGGATGAGAAGGACAATGAATCCCTCGTTAGGGTTTCAGCGCACTTCGAGAAGCCTTTCAGGAATGCCGGTTAATGGGTATGCCGATGATGCAAATCCGACACATGCACATGGTCATGATGAAGAGGAAGGTGCCGATGAGTATGCGCATGAGATCCAGTCACATCCTCTTCGTGTCGATGGTCGTGATGGAAATCGGCATGGGTGTGGATATGGTCATGTTCCATCTCTGTATGGTCATGCATGTGGCGATGATGTTCGCTCATGAGAATCCAAACTCCAAGAGCCATAATTACCGCAGCCGGATAATCTCCCACTTGCCATTTCTCGCCGAGAATGGGCACAGCCGCCAATGCACCGATAAAGGGAGCCGTCGCGAACAAGGCCGCTTCCCGGGCAGCACCGAGTAGGCGTAGGGCATAGATGTCGAGCACGACACTGATGCCGTATCCCACAAATCCCACAGCTAACACCAAAACGATAATCACACTATCAGGAAATTTATAATTCAGAATCCACGACAAGCCTAGCGAAAAAGCTCCGGCACTCAATCCTTTGATTCTCGCAACCGCAAGCGGGTTTCGAAGAGAGAGGCGCTGCGTAAGATTGTTATCCACCGCCCAACACACACAGGCCGCACTGATACCGATCACCGCAAGCCAATCTCCATAGAGCGTTCCAGGGCTATAACTCAGAATTCCAGCACCGGCAAAAATGAACAGGGCTGCGCCGGCCTCACGCTTCCCCAGATGCTCGCGAAAGAGAGTGACCGCCAAAAGAATCGTGAGCGGTGCTTCCAGATTGAGTAAGAGCGATCCAACCACGGCAGAAAGGCATTGCAGCCCATAGAGCATGAGGATGGGACCTAAAATTCCGCCTGTGAGAATGATTCCGAATAATAATCCAATATCAGTTCGTTGAATGGGAGTTTCCGATTGAGAGAAACCTTTTTTGTTTGTGGAGGTGAGGAAGATTTCAAACAGACCAAGGCCGAGGCCTGCTCCCATATAGAGCAGGCCCGCTAGAGGAAACAGGTCGTAGTCCGAAAGATACAATTTAATTAGGGGAGTCGTCAGACCAAAGAGCAGGGCTGCGCCCAACCCATAGAACGCTCCAAGAGTTTTTTGATTATCAAACACGATCCTTTTCTTTCATTTTTTCTCTCAGGCACATCGTCAACACACAGAGGAATATCTTCAGGGCGAGCAACGCGAACTCCGATCCCACGATCCGATCATCCGATGGCCGATGAGGGAGAAATCCGGAATAAGGTCGAAGGGGAAGAGCCCAACGTCCGATCAACCAGTCCTTGGAAAAATCTTGACCAACCACTTGATATTCGCTGATCTGTAACCAAAAGCCCGATAGCATAGGAAAATCTTCATCAAAAGAATCAAAGACCGTGTTGGAATATTTCACATGGTCTTTCCCTATCATTCTTAGGCAGACGGTTCCACAGATCTCATCAAACTGGAAGATACAATGCAATAGCCTTCCATTTCTCCGTATTCAAGATTCCGACATATCAAAATAGGAAGAAAGGAGTGCAAACAGAGCGAATCCTACGATAAAAAACCCTGCTGACCATGGCACATCTTCACATGCCTCATGAGCCTCCGACATCATCTCTTCGGCGGCAGCCAAACTGAGAATGCCAGCCGTGAAGGCAAGTGCTGAAAATTTCCAGATGTCGGCAGCATCTTTGAGAAGCCAAAACCCCATGCTACCCGCCGCCACACAGGGGAGAACCAACGAGGCGCCAAGCCATAATCGATGACTCCTGGAAAGTTTTTGATTTTTAAAATTTGCCGCCATGGCAAATCCTTCAGGGATATCGGCTGTGACTTGGGCCAGAGCCGCCAGAACAGCCAACGTGGTCGAAATCGAAAGGCTGGTACCAATCAGTATGCCATCACTAAACAGGTCGACCAGCACGGCAAAATAAATCATCCAGGCCGCATTACCCGAATCCGCCTTTGATCGGGTAGATAATAGATTGAGCATCCTCTCCACGGCCATATAAGTTAATCCGCCCACAAGATACGCCGCAATGACTATCCAAGGTTTAGACGTTTCCAGGGCACGGGGCATCAGTTCGATGCCCACCACTCCAAAGACAATTCCTGCCGCTGCATGCAACGCAAAGTTCCGCGATCGATCCGTGACCGTGACGAATTCGGCCACCAGAGCCCCGGCAAAATTCCCTGCTCCAGGTAGGAGAGCGAGTCCTAAGACAATGATGTATTGAGAAAAGGCATTCATGACACTTGGCGTGGACTCATTAAAAAAAAGAAACTGTACTGGTTACTCATTTATCCGTTCGCAAGGATTTGACTGTTCCCTGAACTTGCATCGTTGCTCTTTCTATCCCCAATGCCTTAACTCGTTACCGTGACATCTCTGTCGGCAGACCATTTTACCCGCAAGCGCTCCTCCCACACGTACAAGGTTGGCAACACAAGAAGCGTCAAGGCCGTGGAGGTGACAAGACCCCCAATAACCACCGTCGCCAATGGCTGTTGCACTTCTGCTCCCGCAGATGTGGAAAGAGCCATCGGCACAAATCCCAAACTGGCCACCAACGCGGTCATCAACACCGGCCGTAACCGGATCATCGCCCCCTCATATGCCGCTTCCTCCGCCGTGAGTCCTTTCTTCCGCAAATCCAGCACATAGGACATGAGGACCACTCCGTTCAGAACGGCCACGCCGAACAGCGCGATAAAGCCGATTCCAGCGGAAATGGAAAACGGCATTCCCCGCAGTGCCAACGCCAAGATGCCACCTGTTGCCGCCAAAGGAATATTCAAGTAGATCAGCACAGCCGGTCGGACCGAATTGAACATGGTGTAGAGCAACACAAAAATCAAAAACAACGCCAGGGGCAGGACGATCGCCAATCGCATTGAGGCCCGTTGGAGTTGCTCGAATTGGCCTCCCCATTCGATCGAATATCCATCCGGCAGAGTAATCTGTTGCCTAACAGCTTCCTGTGCATCGGCGACAAAGCTGCTCAGGTCGCGTCCCCGTACGTTTGTTTCGACGGCAAGACGCCGCTGAATATTTTCCCGGCTGATTTGCGCCAGACCGGTTTCTATTTTAATGTCAGCCAGTTGAGTGATGGGAATCAGTCGACCCCGTGGGTCGGCGACTCGAATATCTCGAATCCGGTCGAAGTTTTTCCGATCTTCCGGGCTAAAACGGACTTGAATGAAAAACCGGCGATTCCCCTTCACAACTTGACCGACCGTGCGACCACCGATTGCCCTCACCGTATCAAGCACTTGTGAGGTATTGATCCCGTAACGCGCAATTGCTTCTCGATCGATGATCACCCGAAGATAGGGAAGGCCTGCGACCTGCTCGGCTTTCGTTTCGGCGGCACCCTGCACTTTTGACACCACTTGTACGACCTGATCGCCTAGAGTCTTGAGTTGATCCATGTCTTCACCAAAAATGTTAATGGCAATCTCGGATCGGACGCCGGCGATCAATTCCTGTACACGAAGCTCGATGGGTTGGGAATAACTGAACTTGGTTCCCGGCACGGCTTTCTTCAAAGCCGCGTCGTAGGCTTGGATGAGCCCGTCTTTGGTTCCGGCCGTCCTCCATTCATCATGCTCGGGATTTAGCAACACATAAATATCACTGATCTCCACGCCCATCGGATCAGTGGCAATTTCGGGACGGCCTGTCCGGGAAATCACCGAGGTCACTTCCGGAAATGTTTTCAGCACTTGTTCAATACGAGTGGTGTTCTTCACTGACTCTTCCAGAGAGACACTAGGCAAGCGCCATGCTTGAAGAGCAATGGAGCCTTCATCCAATTTTGGGATAAACTCCGCTCCCATGAAGGCAGCCACGCCCAGGCTTCCAGCAAATAAAACTGCAGCTACCCCACCAGTGATTGCAGGATGGTGCATGGTTCGCGTCAATAAAGGCCGATAGAGCCGTTTGACATGCCGGATAACCCAGGTTTCTTCTTCCTTGACCCCTTTCCGCAGAAAGAGACTGGCCAGAACAGGTGTCAGTGTGACGGCAAGAACCAACGAAGCTACCAGGGCGAAGATGACGGTAACCGCCATGGGCGTGAACATTTTTCCTTCGATGCCTTGGAGTGTGAGAATGGGAAGATACACAATGATGATAATCCCCACCGCAAAAAAGATGGGGCGTAACACTTCACGTCCGGACTCTCGAATCACCTCGTGTATTTCCTCAGAGGTCATGCGCCCGAGTTTTTTTGTCTTTTCCCGTCGTTCGGCGATATGCCGCACGATGTTTTCGATCATGACGACCGACCCATCCACAATGAGGCCGAAGTCAATGGCACCCAGACTCATCAGATTTCCTGAGATTTGTGCGGACACCATCCCCGTGAATGCCACCAACATGGAGAGCGGAATGGCCACCGCCACGATAAGGCCCCCACGGATATTTCCCAGGAGTAGGAGCAAAACTGCGATGACGAAAATGGCCCCCTCGGTCAGGTTTGTCGCGACGGTTTTAATGGTCTTTTTTACCAAATCAATGCGATCGTAATATGGATCAATGGTTACACCTTCTGGCAAGGATTGTTTGATTACTTCCAGTTTCTCTTTGACCCGATTCACCACCACCCGTCCGTTCTCCCCTATCAGCAGCATGACGATGCCGGTGACTGCCTCACCTTTTCCATCCCGAGTGACGGCGCCTTGGCGAACCATGGGTGCGAACTGGGCCTGGCCGAGATTGCGCAGATAAATGGGGGTGCCATCGTTTCTCGTGGCCACCACGATATTTTCAATATCCTGAAGGGTTTGGATGAGGCCCTCTCCACGAATCAAATACTGCTCCTGAGCATGGACAAGATAGGCCCCTCCGGCATTCCCATTGTTTTGTTCAAGCGCCTCAAAGATTTGCCCGATGGCAAGATCGTAGGCCACCAATTTCCTGGCATCCAGTTGAAACTCATAGGTCTGTAATTCCCCGCCAAAGCTGTTCACTTCGATCACACCGGGAACCGAACGAAGCTTAAACGCGATGTCCCAATCCAGGATCGTCCGTAATTCCATGAGGGAGTAGCCCTCCCCCCTCACCTCGAATTGATAGATCTCTCCCAACCCACTGGAAATTGGGCCCATTTCCGGCGTCCCCAATCCTTGCGGAATGGTTTCTCGCGCCTGCGGCAGTCGTTCCATCACCAAACGACGACAGAAATAGATGTCCATGCCTTCCTCGAAATAAATCGTGATGGCTGACAGACCAAAACGCGAGACCGATCGAATCAGTTCAATCCCTGGCAGGCCGGACATTGCCGTTTCAACCGGAAAGGTGATGAATTTTTCCACTTCAACCGGACCTAAGCCTGGAGCATTGGTCAGGATCTGGACTTGATTGGGCGTGACATCCGGAACGGCATCAATGGGAAGTATGCTCATCGAGTAGACTCCGGACGCGATGATCAGCCCGGCAAAAACCAGAATGAGAAACCGATTATTCAAGGCAAACTCGAAAATTCGATTCAGCATGACAGCATGTCCTTTTCTCAACAAAAGACCTTGGCTACCTTACTCTTAGTGGCCATGCCCTCCGAGTGTTTCTCCCAGTAGGATGGACTTCAGGTAAAACGATCCTTTGGTGACCACCCGTTCGCCTTCTTGCAACCCGCTGACAATTTCTACGTAGGGATCATCATTGGAGCCAAGGGTAACCGCCCGTTTTTCATAAGTCCCCAGCTTTTTCTCCACGAACGCCACAGGTTGTTCTTCGATGTGTTGAACAGCATCCTGAGGAATCCGAATAACCTTTTTCCCTTGGGAGCCTGAATGGGCAATCGAAGACCTCGCAAACATCCCAGGACGCAGGCGTCCTTTCGGATTGGGGATCTCTACCCGTGCTTCGACAGTTCGGGTCCCTGGATCCAGAAGATTACTCAAGTACACCACCGTTCCGCGAAAGGTCTCTCCCGGATACGCATCAACGGCAATTCGAACATTGGCTCCGACTCGGACACCGGCCAAATCTTTCTCAAAGATATCAAGAAGAATCCACACCGTACTCAGATCGGCAATGGTAAAGGGTTTATCGCTTGGAGTGATCAGTTCGCCGGGAGTCACGTGCCGCCCAATGATAGTTCCTTTCTGAGCTGCCGTCAGGGAAAAGGACGACAATGGATGATGTCCCCCCTTATTATCGATAATCGTTTTGATATCTTCGTGAGAGAGTCCCACAAGTTCGAGCGCTTCAAAGGCCGCCTGATACGCGGCCACGCTTTGTTGATAGGCCCCCCTCGCATCGAGATACTCTTTCTCCGAAGAAATCTGTTGCTCAAAGAGTCGTTTTTCCCGATCATAATTGGCTTTGTTGACCAGAAGAACAGTTCGGGCCTGTCGAAATGCGGATTTTTTCGAGCCAAGTTCAATGCTATCGAGTATCGCGAGGGCCTCCCCCGGCTTCACAAGATCCCCGAGTTCGGCGAGAACCTTAATCGCTTTCCCTTCGATTCGCGGACTCACGTGAGTCAGTGTGTACGCGTTCGGTTGGATATTGGCGGTAGCCTGGATCCCTTCTCTCACGACACCTCGTTCAACGACGACCGACTGGAAGGTTTGGCCTTTTAAGGCTTCAGGGGCAAGGGTGATATCGCCGGAGTGATTTTCGCCCTCATGTGAATCGGTCTCACCCTGGCGATTCTGTTCTTCATGCGTGTCATATTGAAGACCCTGTTCGTGATCGGCCGATGTTCCCTCCGGAGCCGGCTCGGTCGGATGTTCCTGGCAGGCGATGCCCAGTAGCAGGAATAAAATAAATACAGAGCCCAGTATTGGATTGTTCATACGCTTTCCTCTTCCTTAAAACTTTCCCCCAATAGCCTGCGCTAAATTCACTTCAGCCTCGCGATATTGGCCAAGAGAATTCACATAGGACAGTTGAGCAACGATCAGATCGTCTTGAACCACAATGAGTTGCAATAAACCAATTTTGCCCTCACGGTAGGCATCCTCGACAAACCGGAAATTTTCATCGATTCGTTCAAGCACCTCTGCTTCAAACACCTCCACCGATTGACGAGCTGCTTCGTAGGCCTGAAAAGCCGTTTTCACTTCCTGTTCGATATTCCGCATGACGGACACAATTTGATAACGACCTCGATTCAGCTCTCCGCCCTGCGTCACCAACTCTCCTTGTTTTCGATTAAATACCGGAAAGGGAATGGTGATACCCCCGCCTAAGAGTTTACTGGATCCATCGGCCCCTTCGGTTTCGGTTGAGTAGAATCCCTGAAAGGTGGGATTCGGCACGATAAGCCGACGGGTCAGATTTATGGCGGCTTCGACCCGTGCCACCTCTCTTCTGGCTGCAAGAAGATCGGGCCGCTGCGATTGAGCCTGCTGCAGAAGGTCCGGTAGTGGAACCATTTGAGGTGGGTTCCTGAGCTGGCCATCCAGTCCTATCGAACGATCCGGTTCCCACCCTAACAACCGGCGGATGTCCACCACTTTGTTTCGAAATGAGGCTTGGGCCACCAAGGTCTCTTTGCGGGCCTGGCCATAGCGGATTTCAGCTAAATTATATTCCATGATCGGGATCACTCCGGCCTTAAACCGTGCCCGCGAAGCATCCCGAATGCGTCTGTTCAACGTCTCGATTTCCTTCCTCAGGTTTAAAACTTTTTCCAAGGTGAGGGCCTGAAAGAAGGCACGTTTCACCTCTCCGGTAATAAGTCGTTCTCGGTTTTTGACCTGAGCTTCAACTTGAGACACATTTCGAACGGCTTCCTCCCTCCGGAGTCCACGTTGCCCGGCCACCTCCACCTCTTGTGACAACAGCACTCCGGAATCCTTCACATTTCCGGAACCCGGGTTATTCCGATTCCAGACCTGGCCATTGACAGTTGGATTAAACCGATTGAACAGAAAGGCATTGACCTTCTGCCCTCTGGCGATTTCCAGCTCTTGGCGGACAGACAGAAGGTCCGGATTCGTCTCCAGCGCCGTTTTGACAGCCTGCTCAACGGTCAAGGACTCGGAAGCCTTAACAGGATAGGACTGCACGTGGCAGAACAGAAAAGAAAACAATATGGCGACAAAATATTTTTGCTTCATCATGCCACTCCACCATGATAGGAGATTCAATACTGGCTCCTTAAAAGATTTCACCAAGGCTTCTGACTCCACACACGGGTATGTGTCCATTTGACCTGAAGAGCTGGGAACTCTTCTCTCAGGAAATCGGACCAAGAATGACACGAGGAAAATTATTATCTTCCCCACTGCACGCATTCGGAGCGTGGATGGTGTTAAGGAGTCAGAGATTCGAAGAAAATTTAGATGGAAAGGAAGGGAGGAGCACGGGGCGAAAGGACATAGGCCAAAACTAACAGTCGTGTTTCGGGCACAAAGAGATCAATTCTCGAAACTAAAAATGTACCCGGCGTCTCCAGCTTCCTGGAAACTGCGATAGCACTGATGGTGGATGACGCACGTCCTTCGAGAATGAGATCTATCGATGAATTGAGAACAGAAAAGCTGTAGGTGTCATGTTCAATACCATGAAGAGGGTGGGTTGAGGAATCGGGAGTTCCAAACAGCTTCCCTGCGGAGTGAGAATCATGATGATGGCGATGATCTTCGAATGCACAAATAGGAGAATCGGTTAAATCCGTGTGGAAGGTTCCCCCATGAACATGTCCAGGCATTCCATGGGCATGATCGGCTTCTGGATGGATGTGAATTAAGGGGAGACAAATAACCCAGAGGATCAACCATACTTTCAGATATTTGTGGGCCATTTTGTACACCGAAGCCTTGCTTCCTCTATCTGCGGATCGGTTCATCGGTTCTTCGTGATGATTTCTTAAACCTAACACAAATTAGGTGGAGGGAAACAAGTTTTCTCCGCTCCAATTCTCACTTTGCATATCCTCCCGGCGTTCCACCTGATCTGGCGAAGGAAAAAAGTTCAAATTCAAAGGTTAAATCATCATTAATTGACAGGTGTGATCATTGCCGATTCAGATTTACCATAATCAAAAATCAAACTACGGTTTTCGATCATGCTGGATTACGTTCCCGGTCAGGTCTCATGAAAAAGTGTGGCGTTTTGAGCCTTGATGATCCTTCTTCCTTGGGTAGAATTGCTACACATTGTTTTAATCTTTGACTATGCCAATGGACAAAAGCTTTTAAAATGAACATGGGCATTTGGATGGCATTATGTTTGCTCTTTTTTTCCGTAAACACTAAGATGCCTCGCACAGTGGATTTCGGATAACGTCAAAAGATAAAACGTCCAATGAAGAAACGCTGCCAAAAGAAGCCTCGAGTTTGTGTTTCCCTCTTCCTTATCGTTTCTTTTGTTTTATGTGGGATTGCAGGCGCGTACTGTCCCATGGCCTCTTCTGCAGCGGCCAGTCATTCCTCGCAGCCGGCTTCTCCCCTTACTCCCTCGGACCACCACAGGGAATGCCCTGAACAATTCAGCAACGCCAACGAGCAATTGAAGGAATTAACCCCTGTCGCTTTGCCCGTCACACATTTCCACATTCTTGATCTCTTCCCCAACGCCTCCACTCAGAAATTCGCGTTTGCACGCACGACACCATCCTCATCCTATCCGCTTCTCTTCCTGCGTTTTTCTGTTCTTCTGAATTGAGTTCTCCTCACGAACGGGCGGCATACGCATCCGGAAGCCATCAGGGTTTTCGGAACATGGCGTTTTCTAAATTTCTCTAGTCGTGAGGGGCTCTATGAACTCATTTTCACTCTCTCGTGTAAGTGTACTCCTAGTTAGCACCAGCCTGCTCCTGGCTAGTGTATCCACCGGACCAGGCTTCGCCCAGGAATCCTCCCTCACACTCCAAAGCCTTGTAGAAGAAGCCCTCCTACGCAATCCTAGCATTCAAGCGGCCAGTCGCCAGTGGGAAGCTTCGCAAGCCATCATTCCTCAGGTGCAATCCCTGCCGGATCCGAACCTGCTCTTGGGTTACCAGCGCATGCCCATGCTCGAGCCACTGGAAGGCCCGGTCTACGGATTCAGTCAGAAATTTCCCTTTCCCGGAAAACTGGGACTCAAAGGAGAAGTGGCCGCTCGACAGGCTGATCGAATTGAGCAGATGTACTACGCCACCCGGCTCAATGTCATTTCCCGACTGAAGCGGCATTATTGGGACCTCCATTTTATTCATAAAGGTATCGAAATCGTCGAGAAGAACAAGCTCCTCCTCATGCAATTCGAGAAGACCGCCAACGCCCGCTATAGCGTGGGGAGGACGGCCCAGCAGGACGTCTTTCGCGCCCAGGTAGAACTCTCGCGGGTGTTGGATCGACTGGCGGTGTTGGAACAACAAAAAGAAAGTCTGCATGCCGAGATTAATCGACTACTGAACCGTCCACCGATCGGACCGCTTGGAACCCCTGAAGACATTCATCTCACGCCGATTACGCAGGATCTCCCGGAGCTGGCCAGGCGGGCTGAAGCCTTCTCACCAATTCTCCTGGCTTCGGCCAAAAGTGTGGCTCAAGGGGAGGAATCGGTCTCTCTGGCCAGAAAAGAATATTATCCGGATTTCAACCTGAGCGCGTTGGGCACTCGCAATGAGCGGATTAACGAGAACGGCTACCAGATCATGCTCGGGATTCAGATTCCGCTTTTTTATCAAACAAAGCAGCGGGAAGGTGTGAACCAAGCCGTCGCGGATCTCTCTCGCGCACGCGAGGATCTCATAGCCACCCGGCAAGATCTGTTGTTTCAGGTGAAGGATGCATTTGAACGGGCTCAACGAGCGACCCGACTGGTCAAGATTGTTGGGAAGGCCATTATTCCTCAAGCCACACTTGCCCTCCAATCCGCCCAGGCAGGGTATAGCGTGAGCCAAGTGGACTTTCTCACCCTTCTGAATAATTTGCTGACCCTCCAGGAAAACGAGTTGGAGCTTCATGGGGAGATGGTCGAACACGAAAAGGCCGTCGCAAGACTCGAAGAACTAACCGGAGGGCCGCTAACGATCTCGGATGCTCCACATTCCTATGAAGAACATCAAGGCTTGCATCAAAACCTCCCCGCACCAAACCATGATCGCTCCGGGACGGATAGACCATGAAACAGTGGACGCTCTACCTCGGAATCGGTGTGCTGATTGTCGGTGGCGTGGTCGGGACTTACTGGTTCCTCAGCCAAGAGCCGGCACGTGTTTCTCCCGGGCCTTCAGAAGAGGCAACCGGCCAAGGTCCTACCGGACAAAATGTGGAACAACGACCACCACATGATCATCAGGGTTCAGGACCTGCTTCCGAACCACAGACCACCACTACGCCAAATACCCTCACCATTGCCCCCGAACGATTGCAATCAATCGGCGTGCGGTTTGAGGAAGCCACCCGTCGGTCGCTTGCGCGAACCATTCGAACCGTGGGACGGGTTGAAATCGACGAACGCCGGTTGGCGAGGGTGAATATCAAATTCGAGGGGTGGATTGAGGATTTGCGGGTGAGCGCCATCGGGGATCATGTCAAACAGCACCAGATCCTTTTTACGATTTACAGTCCGGACCTCGTCGCGACGCAAGAAGAGTACCTCTTGGCGCTTCAGGGGATTCGAGAACTCGGCAACAGCGAATTTCCTGTAGTCGCCAAGGGCGCCAAGGATCTGCTCGTGGCGACACGCCGGCGGTTTCAGCTGTGGGATATCACGGAGAATCATATTCAGGATCTTGAACGAACCGGGGAAGTCTTGCGGACGTTACCCATTCACTCCCCGATCACGGGAACTGTCCTCAAGATGGAGGCCCGCGCCGGAACGCATGTCACCCCAGGCACCGAACTTTATATGATTGCAGATTTATCCCGGATATGGATTATGGCTGATATTTACGAATATGAATTGCCCTTGATCGAACTCGGCCAACAGGCCACCGTCACACTCTCTTACGATCCTCAGACTCACCTGGTCGGAACGGTGGGGTTCATCTATCCCACCCTGGATCCCCAAACCCGGACCGCCAAGGTTCGGTTCGAAGTCAACAATCCAGGCGAAAAGCTGAAACCCGGCATGTATGCCAATGTGGAACTCACCATTCCCTTGGGACGCCGGCTGGCCATTCCGCGTGATGCGGTACTTGAAACGGGAGAGCGCCAAATGGTGTTTATCCATCATGGAGGAGGCACGCTGGAATGGCGGGATGCGAAGCTTGGCGTACAGGCCGGAGAATGGGTGGAAGTTCTGAAAGGGGTCAAGGAAGGAGACCATATCGTGACATCAGCCAACTTTTTGATTGACTCCGAGAGCCAATTGAAGTCCGCCGTCCGCGGCATGGCGGGCATGAAACATTAATCGCAAGTAAGGAGTATGGAGTAAAAAGTGAGCAGTGAATAGGAAGATTGGAGCAGTTGCACACGATAGAAGCGTGGCCGAGTTTTGTTTTTTCTTCTTACTTCTCACAACTGACGGTTAACTATGGTTTCCTACATCATTGAATTCAGCGCCAGGAATCGCTTGATCGTCTTTCTCATCCTCTTTGGGTTGGCTTCGGCCGGTTTTTGGGCCATGAAGCAGATTCCCGTCGATGCGATCCCCGATCTTTCAGATACGCAGGTGATCATCTATACCAAGTGGCCGGGCCGTTCGCCGGACCTGGTTGAGGATCAGATTACCTTTCCCATCGTGACCGCCCTCCTTTCCGCCCCGAATGTCACCGTGGTGAGAGGCTTTTCCGACTTTGGTTTCTCGTATGTCTACGTGTTGTTCAAGGACGACACGGATATGTATTGGGCCCGCAGCCGGGTCCTGGAATACATGAACCAACTGGCGGGCCGGCTGCCGGACGGTGTCACCCCTCAATTGGGCCCGGACGCCACCGCGGTTGGCTGGGTCTTTGAATATGCCTTGATCGATGAAACCGGCCAGCAGGATTTGGCAACCCTTCGATCGTTTCAAGACTGGTACCTTCGCTATTGGCTTCTGGCGGTCGATGGCGTGGCCGAGGTCGCCAGCGTCGGAGGTTTTGTCAGGCAATACCAAATCAATCTGGATCCCACCAAGGTCCAGGCCTACAACCTTTCTCTCCCGCATATCATCGAAACCATCCGGATGAGCAACAACGATTTCGGGGGACGGGTCGTGGAGTTTTCCGGGGTGGAATATATGATCAGGGGGCGGGGCTATATCTCGTCGGTGGCCGACATCGAACAGATTGCCATGGGGGTCAGTCCCCATGGGACTCCCATCCTGTTACGGGATGTGGCCACCGTCGCCTTAGGACCGGATATGCGGCGGGGATTGGTGGAACTGGACGGCCAGGGCGAAGTGGTGGGAGCCATCGTCCTCATGCGATTCGGGGAAAATGCGCTCACCGTCACCGAACGGATCAAGACCAAACTTAAGGAGTTGGAGTCGTCCATGCCTCCAGGGGTGAAAGTCGTGACGACATACGACCGGAGCGGGCTGATTCAGGAATCCATCACGACGGCGACCGAAAATCTCATTGAAGAACTCATTGTGGTCAGTGTGCTGATCGTCGGGTTCCTGCTGCATCTTCGATCGGCCCTGCTTCCCATTCTCACGCTTCCGCTGGCCGTGTTACTAGCCTTCATTCCCATGTATTTGATGAACATCGGCATGAACATCATGTCGATCGGGGGGATTATTGTGGCTATCGGGGATATGGTCGATGCCGCAATTGTGATGGTCGATAACGCCCATAAGCGGTTAGAAGAATGGGTCAAGGACGGAGAGAAAGGCGACCGGACCCAGGTCTTGATCGATTCGGCCAAGGAGGTGGGGCCGGCCATCTTCGTGTCCTTACTCGTGATTGCGATTGCCTTCATGCCGGTCTTCACGCTGGAAGGACAGGAAGGACGGCTATTCAAACCCTTGGCGTTCACTAAAAACTTTGCCATTGCCATGAGCGCCATACTGGCTATCACGCTGATTCCCGCCTTGCTGCCATTGCTGGTACGAGGCCGGATCATCCCCGAACGCCGGCATCCGGTGAGTCTGGGGTTACAGAAGCTGTATGCGCCTTTGTTACGCATCGCCTTACGATACCGGGCCCTCATGATTGTCCTGGCTATCTTGCTGACGATCACCGTCTTCCCGGCGTTTCAACGGATGGGATCCGAATTCATGCCCCCACTCTACGAAGGCACCATTCTCTATATGCCCAACACGCTTCCGGGGATTTCGGTGACCCAGGCCTCGATGTTGCTCCAAGAAATGGACCAGAAGCTGAAAGCGTTTCCCGAAGTGGAGCGAGTGTTCGGGAAGGCCGGGCGTGCCGATACCTCGACCGATCCGGCCCCGTTTAGCATGATGGAAACCGTGGTTACCCTCAAACCGAAAGATCAGTGGAGAGCGGGCGTCACCTATGAGAGCCTTGTGGATGAAATGGATGGGGCTCTGCAATTCCCGGGCGTCACCAACACGTGGACCATGCCCATCAAAGGCCGATTAGATATGCTGACCACCGGAGTGCGCACCCCGGTCGGGATCAAAATTTTCGGTCCGGATCTCCAGGAAATTGAAAAGATCGGCAAGCATCTCGAGACGGTGTTGAAAGACGTGCCCGGCACACGGAGCGTCTATGCGGAGCGTGTTTCGGGGGGGTACTTTTTAGATTTCGATATTAAACGAGAAGAAATTGCCCGATATGGGCTCACGGTGACGGATGTCGGCCGCATCATCGAATCGGCCATCGGAGGGGAAAACATCGATACCACCATTGAAGGACGAGAGCGGTATCCGATCAATGTCCGATATTTGAGAGAACTTCGCGATACCCCGGAAAAATTACGCCGGGTGTTGGTGGAGACCCCGACGGGTGCCCAAGTCCCTCTCGCGCAACTGGCGACCTTACGATTTGTGAGCGGTCCCCCGATGATCCGCGATGAGGATGGAATGTTGGCCGGGTATGTGTATGTGGACATGACCGGCCGGGATGTGGGGAGTTACGTGGAGGATCTGAAACACGTCGTTCAGGCCAAGGTGAAACTTCCTCAAGGGTATCGACTGGCATGGTCGGGGCAGTATGAATTTATGGAGCGGGTCCGGGAGCGACTTTTTATTTTTGTCCCTCTGACCATCGCCATCATTTTTATTCTGTTCTATTTTGCCTTTCAGTCCGTGGCAAAAACTCTCATGGTCATGTTGGGCGTGCCGCTCTCCCTCGTGGGTGCTGTCTGGTACATGGTCTGGCTGGACTACAACATGAGTATCGCCGTCTGGGTGGGGATCATCGCGTTGGCCGGCGTCGCCGCCGAGACCAGCGCGGTCATGGTGACCTATCTCGACGAAGCGCTCAAACGTCGTCGCAAGGCCAATCGCCTGCAATCCTTGGCGGATCTGATCGAGGCGGTTCAGGAAGGAGCGGTTGAGCGGATTCGGCCCATGGCCATGGCGGGCCTAGCTAATATTCTGGGGTTGATCCCGGTGATGTGGGCCACCGGCACGGGAGCGGATGTCATGAAACGTCTGGCAGCGCCGATGGTCGGCGGCGTCGCCTCAGCCATGCTCCTCACTCTGTTCGTGATTCCGGCCATTTACACGATTTGGTTTTGGCATACAGACCTTAAAAAGGCCCCACAGAAGAAAGAAATAGAAATAGGCGGAGGTGAGGCTACAGAGTGAGTTCAGGGACGAGAATAAAAAATGAATAACCAGGTCCTCCAATTTGAGGACACGTGAAAGGGTCCCCTATGGTATGGCACCGTGCAACACAAGACCAGTTGAGCCAAGAATTCGGCACCGATCTCCAAGCCGGGTTGGCCGAGAGTGAAGCGAAGCTGCGTCTCACACAGCAAGGGCCGAACGAGTTGCCGCAAGCCCCCTCGGTGTCGGCTCTACAATTGTTTGTCGCTCAATTTGCCAGCGTGATCGTATGGATCCTCATTGGAGCGGCAATCGTGGCGGGACTTCTTGAGGAATGGGTTGATGCCATCGCCATTGTCTCCATCGTCGTGTTGAACGCGGTGCTCGGATTTGTCCAGGAATTTCGAGCAGGACGCTCTCTGGATGCGTTGAAACGCATGGAGATCCCCACCGCCCAGGTCATCCGTGACGGGCAGGTGCAGTCTATTCCTGCCAAGGCATTGATACCAGGAGATATCATTCAGATTGAAGCGGGTGATCGCGTCCCTGCCGATGCACGGCTGATCTATGCCGCTGCCCTGCAAACACAGGAAGCCTCGCTAACGGGCGAATCCACACCGGTTTCCAAAACGTCAGAGGTCCTGGACCAAGATGAACTCCCGTTAGGCGACCGGAGCAATATGGTGTATATGGGCACGACGGCTACGTCGGGAAAAGGTCGAGCGTGCGTCGTCACGACAGGAGTGCACACCGAACTGGGACGAATCGCGGCGATGATTCATGAAGCCAGGGAAGCGAAGCAACGGGAGACCCCGCTTCAACGTCGCCTCGACCAATTGGGGCATAGGTTGTTGTGGCTGTCCCTGGCCATTGTCGTCATCGTCTTTTTGATTGGCGAACTGCGTGGAATTCCCATGTTCGACATGTTTCTCACGTCAGTCAGTCTGGCGGTCGCCGCGATCCCCGAAGGCCTTCCGGCCGTGGTCACCATTACCTTAGCCCTTGGCGTCACGCGGATGGTGAAACGACATGCCCTGATTCGCCGATTACCGGCGGTCGAAACGTTGGGGTCCACGACGGTGATCTGCACGGATAAGACGGGAACACTCACAAAAAATGAAATGACCGTGATCCGGATATTTCTGGATGGCCGGACGTATGACGTGACAGGGGAAGGATACGAGCCGACCGGCGATATTCAACAGGCTGTCGAGGGATCGTCGACGGATTCCGTTCAAGTGCTGCAGAGTGAGGGCAGTTCGTTATCCCCTGCGGAAGAGGCGCTGAAGGATCTGCTGACGGCCTCCGTTCTTTGCAACGGAGCGGAGTTACACCAAACAGAAGAAGGGTGGAACATCATCGGCGATCCTACCGAAGGCGCATTACTGGTTGTCGCGGCCAAGGCTGGATTGGAGAAAAAGGCCCTTGAAGCACAGGCTCCCCTGGCAGGAGAAATTCCATTCGATCCCGAGCGAAAAATGATGACCATCGTCCGGAAGGTTGCTGACACGAATGTGGCCTTTGTAAAAGGAGCGCCGGATGTTTTGCTCGATCGCTGCGCCCATTATTTGACGATCGGCCACGAGGTTCAATCCCTGGACCAATCCGCCCGTGCAACGGTCTTGGAGGCAAATGGGCAATTGGCCCAAGAAGCCTTGCGGATCCTCGGAGTGGCCAAGCGGACGTTACAAGACATGCCGAAAGAATTTCAGGCGGATGTCATTGAACAGGATTTAACGTTTTTGGGTCTGCTCGCCATGAAAGACCCCCTCAGACCGGAAGCCGTGACTGCCGTCGAAGCGTGCAGGGACGCCGGCATTCGAACAGTCATGATTACCGGTGACCATAAGGATACGGCGATGGCCATTGGCCGGGATTTGGGTATTTTGGAGGAGGGGAAGCAGGCTCTGTCAGGAATGGAACTCAATCGGTTATCCGATACCGAATTGAATCAACAAGTCGAACAGACAGCCGTGTATGCCCGCGTCTCCGCCGAACATAAGCTGCGTGTGGTCCGTGCGTGGAAACATCAAGGGGCTGTGGTGGCCATGACGGGTGATGGGGTCAATGATGCCCCGGCCATTCAAGAAGCGGACATTGGCATTGCGATGGGCATCACCGGCACCGATGTCACCAAAGAAGCGTCGGCGATGGTGGTGACTGATGATAACTTCGCCTCCATTGCCGCGGCGGTAGAAGAAGGTCGAGGCATTTACGCCAATATTGTCAAAGCTGTTCATTTTCTTCTGTCGTGCAATATCAGCGAAATCCTGCTCATGCTCTTTGCCGTGATTTTAGGATTGCCTCTGCCGCTTCTTCCGGTTCAGATTTTATGGATCAATCTCGTCACCGACGGACTACCGGCTCTCGCGTTCGCGGTCGAGCCGGGTGACCCTGATAGTATGCAACGTCCCCCACGCAATCCGAAAGGCCGAATACTTGACCGGGGCCGCTTGATCATGATGTTTGCTCAAGGCCTGTTCATCGCGGTAATAACCACCCTGGCGTTTGTGTACTGCTTGTATGCCATGGATCAGGATTTGGACCGCGCCCGCACCTTGACGTTTACCATTCTCGTATTCGCCCAATTGGGACATGCCTTCAATAGCCGAAGCGACACTCGCTCGATTTTCGCCCTTGGATTTTTGACGAACAAACCACTTTTGTTTGGCGTCATCGCATCCGTGGGTCTTCAGGCGGCAATCATCCTTTCTCCCCCGATTCGAGGAATTTTCAAAGTGACGCCATTCGATCCTCAACATTGGCTGCTGGCCATCGGCATCGGCTTGTTGCCCCTTATCGCAATGGAACTCTGGAAGGCGGCCAAAGGTCATCGTCACGATGGGGAGGAAACCAAAAAGAGGGCGACTCCCTCGGTGAGCAAGACCTAGCAATTTCGGAAGAACGTTCAGACATTGGGAAACCCACATTGGCAAAGAAAGGACATTCGACCGATGATTCAACTGATCAAAAAATTGAGGAGGAATATGTTTGGACGTCACCCTTGGATCGGGTTCTTTCTCGTTATTATATTGATGATCGGTGGCTGTGCCGGAACACCTCAGGCCCCTCAAGATGAACCCCTCCCGCCACCTGAGAACGCCCTCCCTCTGGTCGCACAACTGATCATAGATGGCAATCGTCTGTTTGCCGAACACCGGTGGACGGCGGCGATTGGGAAGTACGAAGAAGCCATTCAAGCCCAGCCAAAATTGGCAGAGGCCCATTACAACCTGGGGATGGCCCTTTACAAGAAAGGGCCCGTTTCAGCAGCGCGCCCTCATTTCATCGAAGCAGCCGATTTGGCTCCTGGCCATCCCGTCATTTGGAATGCTCCCCCGTTCCGAAAATACGGCACGGTTGAATCAAGTACTCCCGCATCCTCGTCCGATGGCCACGTGGGTCATCAACATTAACCGATTTTGACGAATTTATTCAGGAAAGGAATTCCTGACAGTGTCCCCATATCCGGAACCACACAACTCCAGGAAATCGATAAGCCCTGACGTGGCCGAGTTGCTCCTCGAGAATCGGCGCACCTTCCTTCGCTATCTCACCCGTCGCTTGGGGAATAGAGATGTAGCGGAGGAAGTCCTACAACAATTCTCTCTTCGAGCCATCAGCAAAGCGTCAGATATCAAAAAGCCAGAGAGCGTTCTGCAATGGCTGTATCGGGTGCTGAGCAGCACACTGGCAGATTTTTATCGTGGTGAATCGGCCAGGCGGCACGATGAGGGTGAATATGCCCACTTTCAACCCAAATCCTTAACAGACGATGTGGATCCTGAGGCAGTATGCATTCACAAGGATTTTATATAGACAAGCTAACATTAATGAAGCATTGCGGTGATTTAGCTGATGATTATTCGAAGGCCGCTGATAAAGCTGAAGAGTTGGCACAAATTCATAGAGGCCGTCAATCTGCTCAATAGGCCCCACACAAACAGAATACTCTTTGCACACTGAATGGTTGGATGAACTGTACGACATTTTTAAAATGGTGATATGAATATGAACCTGGTTAAAGACGTAATATGCGGTATGATGGTTGACCCTGTTATCAGTCTGACAGCGGTCTATCAAAAAGAGTCTTTTTATTTCTGCTCTGATTTCTGTAAGCGGACTTTCCTAGGCGATACTGAAAAATTTGTGGCGGATGGTAGCCACGACTTTGCTCTGGGAACAATCTCTAGACGGATTGCTTATTTTTCCATGGAGGTTGGAGTAGAGTCCGGCATGCCCATTTATAGCGGCGGCTTGGGAATTCTGGCCGGAGATACCTTAAAGTCTTGCGCCGATCTTAAGATTCCGACCGTCGGGGTCACCTTGCTGTATGCCCATGGATATTTCGATCAAAAACTGGATGAATCCGGCAATCAACAAGAATTGCCCACAAGTTGGGATCCCTCTCGCTTCGCGCAGCTTCTCCCCGTCCGGGTTCAGATTCCTCTCGAAGGTCGATCGGTCACCGTCCGAGCCTGGCAATCTGACATTGTCGGCTCATCCGGCTTTACGGTGCCCCTGATACTGCTCGATACCAATGTTGAGGAAAATTCCCAATTCGATAAGGAGTTGACCGGCTGGTTGTATGGTGGAGACAACCGGTATCGGATAGCCCAGGAAATCGTGTTAGGCATGGGAGGCATGCGCATGCTTAATGCGTTAGGATACACAGAGATCGAGCGATTCCATATGAATGAAGGGCACGCCGCCTTCCTAGTGCTGACACTTTTAGCAGACCATAAAAATGGAGGGACGTTGGACTGGGATTTTTCGGGTATTCGCAACCAATGCATCTTTACTACCCACACCCCCGTACCTGCCGGGCACGACCGGTTTTCGTACGATCTCGTGAAGCAGGTGTTGGGGGACTCCCTGCCTCTGGAACTCCTACAAATGCTCGGAGGACAAGATCAGCTAAATATGACGCTTCTTGCCTTGAACATGAGCGACTACGTTAATGGGGTGGCCAAAAAGCATGGGGAGGTTTCCCAAGAGATGTTTCCTGGCTACTCAATCGATTCCATTACCAATGGCGTGCATTCAGCCACATGGACATGCCCTAGCTTCAAAACCTTGTATGATCGGTACATTCCGGGGTGGACAAAGGACCCGTTCTCCCTTCGGCATGCCATCAGCATCCCGAAACAAGAAATTTGGAAAGCCCACGTGGAAGCCAAGGCTCAGCTCATCAAAGAAATCAACAATCGGACCCACCTCTCTTTCAAACCCGAAACACTGACCATAGGGTTTGCTCGCCGAGCGACCTTGTACAAACGGGCAGATCTCATCTTTTCTGATCCTAACCAATTACAAGACATTGCACGAAACGCCGGCCCGATTCAGATTATCTTTGCCGGGAAGGCGCACCCTAAAGATGGTGGAGGAAAAGATGTCATCCGCCAAATTTTTAGGATGGCCCAACAGCTTCAACACGAGGTGGCAATTGCGTATTTGGAGAATTATGGCATCGCGTTAGCCAAACTCATTATTTCCGGTGTTGATCTCTGGCTGAACACCCCACATCGACCCTTAGAAGCTTCCGGAACTTCAGGCATGAAAGCCACGCATAACGGCATACCAAATTTTAGCGTGCTGGACGGCTGGTGGATCGAAGGTCATATTGAAGGCGTCACCGGCTGGTCGATTGGGTCTGACGCTCTTAACCAGACCAAGCCCGAAGAGACGGCCCATGAAGATGCCATGGATCTCTACCAAAAATTGAGAAACGTCATTGTCCCCATGTTTTACCAGGACCGAGAGGGATGGATTGATATGATGCGACAATCCATCGCCTTTAACGCGTCGTTTTTCAACACCCATCGGATGGTCCAGCAATATGCGACGAATGCCTATGTGTAAATTCAAAAGGAGATGAACCACGCACGAGGAAGCTATCTCACCCACTGTGAACATCTGTTGTATCTTCAAATAGGCATGAGTTCACGGGCGAAGAACAAGCAGTTCACAAGGAGAACGACATGACACACAGACCAAGCTTAAAAATGTTCGTGGGAGCAGTGATGGTGGCAATCCTCGTGGGGTGCGCTTCAGTTCCGCCCAGGGAGTTGGTGCACCAAAACGATCATGCGGGTTTGGCCGCCTGGTATCAAGAGGAAGCCCGTGAACTTCGCGGGCGAGCAGAGGAGATGCGCCTAATGGGGAAAGAATATGACAAATACACTCCTAAACAAGGGCAACGGTCAACCCTCGTTCAACATTGTAAAAACTTGGAGGAAAAATACACTAAAGCAGCGGAAGAAATGGAAGCCTTGGCCAAGCTTCATGCCGAACAAGGAAAGACTCAATAGCCGCGACAAGGAGTGGCGGGAATGGTCCAAGCTCAAACGTGTAGGAGTAGGGTTCATGAGAAAGGCTCATGGATCGGCTGGGAATAAGAGGAACCTCTACCTCTATCACATGGAACAATTGATGAAATTATGACCTGTATATGCCCCGTCATCACACTCTCCCCGCGGGATTACGACGCCGTCTTGTTCGATTTGGACGGGGTACTAACAAAGACGGCCCGCGTCCATGCCATGGCCTGGAAAAAGCTGTTTGATGGATTTCTTGAGCGACGTTCGGAAGAGACGAGCGATCCGTTCGTCCCTTTTGATCTCGCCGCCGACTACCCGCGCTACGTCGACGGCAAGCCGCGTTACGACGGCGTGGCAGCCTTCCTCAAGTCACGCGGAATCTCATTGCCGTTGGGTACACCCGAAGACGGCCCCGAGATGCACAGCGTGCGCGCGTTGGGCAATCTGAAGGATCAGTATTTTCTGCAACATTTGGAACAGCACAGCGTTGAGCCCTATGAAGCGGCGATCGCGCTCGTGCGCCAACTCCGGGCGCAGGAGATCAAGACCGCCGTCGTGTCCTCCAGCAACAATTGCGCGGCGGTGCTCAAGACAGCAGGGATCACCGAGCTATTCGACGCGCGAGTGGACGGAACGGACGTCACCCGCCTCGCGCTCAAGGGCAAGCCGGCACCGGATGCCTTTCTGGAGGGAGCCCGGCGTCTCGGGGTAGAGCCTTCTCGAACCGTGGTCGTGGAAGACGCGATCGCCGGCGTCGAGGCCGGGCGCGCCGGCCAATTCGGCTGCGTCATCGGCGTCGATCGCCGCGGGCAGGCGCCGGCGCTACGCGATGCCGGCGCCGATGTCGTGGTGACCAATCTGGCGCAAGTCCGGGTGGCCGTGGAACCGCCATCCGCGTGGTCACTGGAGTTTGAGGGCTTCGACCCAGCGCAAGAGGGTATTCGCGAAGCCTTGTGCACCCTAGGAAATGGCTATTTCGCGACGCGCGGGACCGCCGCCGGGACGGTGGCCGATGACATTCACTATCCGGGAACCTATTTCGCCGGCTGCTACAATCGGTTGCGCACCGACATCGCCGGCCGC
This sequence comes from uncultured Nitrospira sp., assembly GCA_902500695.1. Taxonomy (GTDB): domain Bacteria; phylum Nitrospirota; class Nitrospiria; order Nitrospirales; family UBA8639; genus Nitrospira_E. The sequence continues at coordinate 34,268 of CABVRQ010000029.1, forward strand.
ATGGTCGAGAACGAGGATCTCGTGAATTTCCCCAACTGGCTCGCGCTCAAGTTTCGTATCGCCGAGCAGGACTGGTTCGAGGCCCGAACCGTCACACTCCTGTCATACCGCCAAGAACTCGATCTGCGGCGCGGCATGCTGGTGCAAAGCATCAGGTTCGAAGACGACCAAGGCCGACGCAGTACGCTCAAGGAGCGACGCCTGGTCTCGATGGGCGGCATGCATCTGGGCGCGCTGGAACTGACGCTGACCGCCGACAACTGGTCGGCAGGCGTCACAGTGCGTTCGGCGATCGACGGGCGCATCGTCAACGCAGGCGCGAAGCTGTATCGCCAGTTCAACAACACACACCTGGAGCCGCTGGCAGGCAAGATCGTTGGCGAGGACGGCGTGCACCTGCTGGTACGCACCTGTCAGTCGAGTATTCATGTCGCACAGGCGGCGCGAACGCGAGCGTTCCTGGACGAACAGCCTCTCGCAGTCCGACGCCGGATCATCGAGGAACCGGGATACATCGGGGAAGAACTCACCGTCGAGGTCAAGCAAGGCGAGACGCTGGTGCTGGAGAAACTCGCTTCTTTCTATACGTCCCGCGACCACGCCATCTCGGAGTGCGGACTGGAGGCAAGCAAGGCCATTGCTCGCGCGAGTCGCTTCGATGCCGTGCTGGCCGACCATGAGCGTGCCTGGAAACACCTGTGGCGTCGTTTCGATGTGCATGTCCAGCCTGCCGATCCAGAGTTTAAATTGAACGTGCCGATGCTGCTTCGGTTGAACATGTTTCACCTGCTGCAAGCCGTCTCACCCAACTCCATCGGACTCGATATCGGTGTGCCCGCGCGGGGCTGGACAGGAGAAGCGTATCAGGGCCATATCTTCTGGGATGAACTGTTCATCTTCCCGTTTTTCAACTATCGCATGCCCGAAATCACCCGATCGCTGCTGATGTATCGTTACCGTCGCTTGAGCGAGGCGCGCGCCGCCGCCGCGGCTGCCGGATACAAGGGGGCGATGTTCCCCTGGCAGAGCGGAAGCGATGGTCAGGAGGAGACCCAGGCGCTCAACTTGAACCCGCGCTCACAGCGTTGGATGCCCGACAACTCCTACTTGCAGCGCCACGTTGGGAGTGCCATCGCCCATAACGTCTGGCAGTACTTCCAGGTCACGCACGATGTCGAATTTTTGCATTCCTATGGCGCGGAGCTGATCCTCGATATTGCTTGCTTCTGGTCAAGCATCGCGAGTTTTGATGACGAGCGCGAGCGCTACGAGATCCGCGGCGTGATGGGCCCTGACGAATTTCACGACAGTTATCCGGATTCCACAACGCCCGGCCTCAACAACAACGCCTATACCAACATCATGGCCGTATGGGTGCTGTGCCGGGCGCTGGAGGTGCTCGATCTGCTATCCGACATGCGTCGCGCCGAGCTCACGACGCGGCTTGGCTTGTCGGCAGAAGAGATCGCGCGTTGGGGCGATATTAGTCGCAGGATGTTTGTTCCGTTTCATGACGATGGCATTATCAGTCAATTCGAGGGCTACGACACATTGCGTGAACTCGATTGGGAGGGCTACCGGACCCGGTACGGCAATATTCAGCGTCTCGATCTCATCCTCGAGGGGGAGAACGATAGCGCCAACCGCTACAAGCTCTCAAAGCAGGCCGACGTGCTGATGTTGTTTTACCTGTTTTCCGCTGAGGAACTCGGCGAATTGTTCGAGCGTCTGGGCTATCCGTTCGAATACGAGACCATTCCGCGAAACATTGCCTACTATGCCGACCGCGCGTCCCACGGTTCCACGCTGTGCCGTGTGGTGTATGCCTGGGTCCTGGCACGGTCCGACCGGCCCCGTGCGATGGCCTTTTTTGCGGAAGCGCTACAAAGCGACGTGAGCGATGTTCAGCGCGGCACCACTGCGGAGGGCGTCCACCTCGGCGCCATGGCCGGCACGGTCGATCTGGTGCAGCGCGTCTCGACGGGCATCGAAGTCCGAGGCGATGTGCTGCGACTCAATCCGGAATTACCGAAGGAGATGGAGCGTCTCGACATGCGCATCCGCTACCGCGGGCATTCACTCGATCTGCGGCTGATGCGCGACTCGCTCTCGGTGCGTGGGCGTGATGGTGCGGCGGCGCCGATTACATTGTGCGTCGACGGCAAGGTCTGTGAATTTGTCAGTGGTACCACCCGTGTATTTCAATTGAACGACGAGGCAACGGATGGCGTTCTGAACGAAAAGGACCACGGCCGATGAACGCGAGAGACACCATGCCGGCACAGGTGGTCGCGGTGAAGCCCGGCATGACGGTGTCGGAGGTCCGCTGTGGAGACGCGCATTTCCGCGTTGCCCAGGGCGCTTCACGAATCATCCTCGAACTGATGCTTGCCGATCCGAAACTGGAATGACAGGAGACTCACAATGAAGGAGCACGAACACACAGGCAAAGACGAACCGGCAACAAAACCGACCCGGGAGGATGTGGCCAAGAAGGCCTACGCCATCTATCTGAAGGAAGGTCATCCGCAAGGCCATGCCGAGCAGAACTGGTTGGAGGCGGAGGCTCAATTGCAGCCCGTCGGCTCTGGCCATCCTGCCCACCAGAACCATCATGCCCACATGGCAGCGGATTTCCGGAAACGGTTCTGGATCTCACTGGTTCTGACCCTGCCGATTCTCGTCCTCTCGCCGCTGCTCCAAACGCTGGTAGGTCTGCGCGAAGCCATCAGCTTTTCCGGCGACATCTATGTCCTATTCGGCCTTTCTTCCGCGGTCTTTTGGTATGGCGGCTGGCCGTTCCTCACAGGCTTGTTCCAGGAACTCACCTCCCGCCGGCCCGGGATGATGACGCTGGTCGCCGTCGCCATCACGACCGCGTATCTTTACAGCAGCGCCGTGGTGTTCGGCCTGCCCGGCAAGATGTTCTTCTGGGAACTGGCGACCCTCGTTGACATCATGCTGCTGGGGCACTGGATCGAGATGAAGTCGGTGATGGGCGCCTCAAAGGCCCTGGAGGAACTGGCCAAACTTATGCCCTCGGACGCGCACAAATTCATGTCCGACGGCAGCGTAAAGGATGTGCCACTGAGCGAGTTGGTGGTGGATGACAAGGTCCTCATCAAACCGGGTGAGAAAATTCCCGCGGACGGTGTCATTGTTGAGGGCGAGAGTTCGGTCAATGAGGCGATGCTCACCGGGGAATCAACCCCGGTCACCAAAAAGACCGGTGGCAAGGTCATTGGTGGCTCCATCAACGGCGAAGGCTCGCTGACCATTGAGGTCAAAGGCACCGGCAAGGATTCATTTCTGTCGCAGGTCATCGATCTGGTCAAACAGGCCCAGGAAAGCAAATCGAAAACCCAAAACCTTGCGGACACTGCCGCGCTGTGGCTCACCCTCATTGCCCTCGGCAGCGGCGCACTCACTCTGGTGATCTGGTTGGTGTTCATGAACCAGGATTTTGCCTTCGCCATCGAACGCGCCGTGACCGTGATGGTGATCACCTGTCCGCACGCGCTCGGTCTGGCCGTGCCCCTGGTGGTAGCCGTCTCCACCGCCCTGGCCGCGAGCAATGGCCTGCTCATTCGTAATCGCGCTTCTTTCGAAGGCGCCAGGAAATTGCAGGCAATCATTTTCGACAAGACCGGCACACTGACCGAGGGCCGCTTTGGCGTGACCGACACACTGGTGCTTTCCCCGGACATCGAAGAAGACACGCTGCGCCAGTATGCGGCATCCGTGGACGCGAATTCCGAACATCCCATCGCCAAGGCTATCGCCGCCTCTTCGGAAGAAAAGCTGTCCGTCGAAAATTTCAAGAGCATTCCGGGCAAAGGCGTCGAAGGCAGGGTCGAGGGCCATGACATCAAAGTGGTGAGCCCCGGCTACCTGCGCGAACAGAACATCGCGCTCGCTGACCAACGTGTCGAGCCACTGCAAGCCCAAGGCAAGACAGTCGTGTTTATCCTCGTGGACGGGAAGTTGAACGGAGCGATAGCCTTGGCCGACATCGTCCGATCCGAGGCGAAGCAAGCCATCGATGCCCTTAAGGCGTTGAATATCCGTTGCATGATGCTCACCGGCGATAACAATGCGACGGCCAAATGGGTCTCGGACCAAGTCGGCCTGGATGAATTCTTCGCCGAAGTCCTGCCCCAGGACAAAGCCGCCAAAGTGAAAGAAGTCCAATCCCGGGGCGTGTTGGTAGCCATGGCCGGCGACGGCGTGAACGATGCCCCGGCGCTGGCCCAGGCTGATGTGGGCATCGCCATCGGAGCTGGTTCCGATGTGGCGGTGGAAACCGCCGACGTGATTCTGGTGCGGAGCAATCCACTGGATGTCGTGGCCCTCGTGCAGCTTTCTCGCGCCACATATCGGAAGATGATACAGAACCTTCTTTGGGCTACGGGCTACAACATTGTCGCCATTCCACTGGCCGCCGGAGCGCTGTACGCGTGGGGCGTGCTGCTCACTCCCGCCCTGGGCGCAGTGTTGATGTCGGCGAGCACGGTGATTGTGGCCATCAACGCGCGGCTGCTGAGACTGAAGAAATGACCAAGCTGTTGAAAAAATGGGAACAAGAATCTCCGATGAACACGGAACCACGTGAACAGCGGAATCACATGACCGGGACCACAACAACCAAGAAAGGAACAGGACCATGAAAGACTCGAAATCCGTGACCAAAGACCCCATCTGCGGAATGACCGTGGACGACGCCACCGCTCTCCACGCCGAACGCGAGGGAAAAACGTTCTACTTTTGCAGCGACCACTGTCGGCAGAAGTTTCTGTCCACACCCGCCGATGCGAAACCCGAGGATCAGTCTGGAGGCTGCTGTACATAAACACGCGGCGAATGCGGGCGTGAGTTCCGCAGTGGCCGGCCGGGCTGCGATGCGCGGCATTCGCACGGAGGAAGGAACCTATGATGGCCAAGACCGTTTGCCACGTTCTCGGGCCTAGGCTTTACAAAGGAGCAGTGAACCAATGAAGACAAGCACGCTTTCCCCGGAATTGCTCCACAAGATGGATGCGTATTGGCGGGCTGCGAACAACCGCTGGATGGGATTCTTTCTCGTTGTATTGGGGATAGGTGGCTGTGCCGGGACACTTCAGTCCCCTCAAGATGAACCCCTCCCGCCACCCGAGAACGCCCTCCCTCTGGTCGCACAATTGATCATCGATGGCAATCGCCTGTTTGCCGAACACCGGTGGACGGCGGCGATTGGAAAGTACGAAGAAGCGACTCAGGCTCAGCCAAAATTGGCAGAGGCCCATTATAACCTGGGGTTGGCACTTTACCGGAAAGGACCTGTTTCGGCAGCGCGTCCCCATTTTATCGAAGCGGCCGATTTGGCTCCCGGTCATCCCGTCATGTGGAATGCTCCCCCGTTCCGAAAATATGGGTCCGTACCCGAAAACGGGCGAAAAGTCCCATATGCTGGGGATAACCTAAATTTTCTTTCCTGATTAGACTCCCCCTCTCTCCGTTTTTTCGTACTTCCCAGCACCATTATCACAAGGATTTCCCGAGGCCTCGAACTTTAAGAGGCCGGGCAATCCATTTGTCCACGGTGGGACGACTGACGCCATAGATCTGACTCAATTCGCCTTTCGTGTACTCGTGACTCAGCCAATCTCCAATCAGTTGCAGCCGTTGATCCATTGCACTGGTTTCCTTCCATGGCATACGCAAGGTCCTTCTTGCGGCCAGTGTAAACCATCTTACCGGTTTGTACCCAACATCTCCTCATTGAGGCCATTCGATATGGCTCGCCCATCTCCTGGCAGCACATTAACCTGTTAGGTGAATATGATTTTTCTGATGAGCGGTTGGAAGATTCGGTGGGCATTTCCCCCCCCACTTGGCTCCCTGAACAGCGGACCAGGCTGAAGGAGGCGTTAGATGCATAACTCATTGTTGAGCAGGCAAAAACAACCCATGGTTAGCTGGCTGACCACGGGTTACCCCCAGGAAATGAGCACTTTCGTCACTTTCCGAGGATGGACCCAATATTGATTTGCTTCAATAAACGAATCGGTCTGGGAAAAACAGGGGAGGTAGCACCCAAATTGGGCACGAATCCAATTAGGAGAAGAGCTGAGCGGGAAGGGCCAGGGTGAGAGTGAACTGAGACGTGGGCTGCACGCCATCCTGGCGGATATACTCGATGGTGCCGGTGAGTCCTACGACGATGACTTCTTTGACGCCTGACTGGAGATACCCTTGGATCTTATGCTGCATTTCAGGCGTTCGATTGCCAGGCGACAACACTTCGACCACGAGCTCGGGGGCTTCAAGGACGGCGTTGCGCGCGAGCTGGTCCCATCGGGCTGTGGGCATCCATACCACATCGGGCACACGAACCCCGGCGGAGGCGGTGAGGATCGCCGCTTCCACGACCGCTTCCCCTCCTAGTTGCGAACGCAGTTGAAAGGCAATTTCGGTACAGAGACGTTGATGACGGTTGGTGGGTTTGGGACTCAAGACGAGTTCTCCATATTCGGTCAATTCATAATAATCTGGGGACTGTTCGTCTTGGGCGAGCTCGGCCCACCGTTGGATGAGTTCGTCTGGTGAGACAAGGGTAGTAGTATCCATCATGTTCATTATTCTAGGAAGCGCCTTGTATCCTGTCAATGCATCTAATACTGCGTAATAAAGCGCTCCCCACCCTCTTTGACCCGGTTCATCGTATGCACATAAATATTGGTTTGTTTAATAGAGGCATGCCGAAGCATATCTTTCACGGCCGTCACGGGGGCGCCGCCATTTAAGGACATCGTGGCTGCCGTATGCCTGAGCGAATGTCCCGTCACCACCGGCCGCTTCACATTGGCCATCTTCAGGGCGGTGAAGATCAACGACCGAAGGGTCCGAGGAGCCAACCGATGGCCATGCCGTTTGCCCATCGTCAAAAAGAGGGGATCCCCGCCGTCGAGCGGCAGGCGCGTGGCCAAATACCGCTCCAGCCAGACTTGCACTTCCGGGAGGATCACCACAAACTCGGTCTTGTCATGCCGCCCCTTCCCCTGCACCCGCAAAATATGCCCGTCTGGCGTGGCCTGATAATCCTCCACATTGGCCCGGACCACTTCAATCTCGCGCATCCCCGTTTTCAAGAGTAAATAGATAATCGTTTTATTGCGAAGCCCTTCCGGTGTGGCCTCATCCAGGGTGTGCATCAAGGTCCCCACTTCCGTCAGGGTCAAGGGCTGCTTGCGAAAGCCCTCTTTCGTCTTGGGGCCCCGCACCTGCTGGGCCGGATTCCACGGGGTGATCCCTGAGGCCTGCAGCCAGGTCCCAAAATTCCGGACGGCACTCAAATAAAGCTCTTGGGTTTTGACGGCCAACTGCTCGCGCTGCAAGAAGTTTCGAAATTCCACAATCAGCTGGACATCATAGGGGAGGCCCTGACCAGGGCCGGTCCAATACTCGGCAAAGCGGGTGAGGGCCGTGCCGGCCAATCGTTGGGTGTCGGGGGCACAGTTGATCCCTTTCTCGTCCACAAACCGATCGAGCAGGGGTTGAAGGTGGGCGGCGGTCAGCCGGGGGCCGGGAGCCGCCACCGGAAGCCCACTCTTCTCAAAGGATGACGGTCCCGGTTCATCCGGCGACGCGGCGCTCTCCTGGGGGGCGTCCTCGGATTTCAGCACCTCGGGAATGAGGGGCGCGGAGTCCGAGACCAGGGACAAGGATTCAAGGGATGGGTCTGTGGGCGAGATTGGGTCCATCTGAGATCAGCCTACCCTACTTTGAGGATAAAATCAAACAGCCGCTATGGGAAGGCTAGCGGCCGTATTAACCAGGACACCCTATTGCAATCCCAGATTATATGCCCTATATTATGGCAATGAAATAAGAGGGCAAATACACGATCATCACCAACCGTCCGTAACTCCGCACAACCAAACAGAAAATGCCTGAATACCTAGGTAATGCAGAAGAGCCAGATTCGAAAGAAATCCCAGGCTTTGACGCGTCTCCCTCGGTGATCTTTGAGGAGGAGCCCCAATCCTGGTGGGATCCCCTTCCCTACTTTGGGTTTCTGCATCGCGTAATCGAAGGAGGACTCGGGGACCTTCGAAGTGGCGATCAACTGCTCTATTTGAAATTAGTCCGGGAAAGTTGGGGGCGTGGCCGCGACACCGTCCCAATAACGAGGCGTGACTTGGGTCGCAACACCGGCTTAGGAAAACGAGCAGTGGAAGAAGGACTCACTCGGCTGGTGGCCAATGGCCTTATTCGGGTGGTGAGCAAAGGCCATGGGCATATTGCGTCGGAGTATCAGATCTTTCGTGGGCTCATCCCTCCCAAACACGATTCGAAACTTTTTCAAAAACCTAGTGTAGAAACCGTCTTATCCCAGCTGCATCAGGATGAACAATCCAAGTTGCTCCAAATGGCTCGAACGTTGGAACCCGACCGCCGGGAGGAGTTGGAATCCGAAGTCCGCGCCCAGTTTCAAGCGTTAGGCTTATCCCCCTCCCCCATCATGCTCCGCCAGGCCTTCCTTTTTAAAGTTCTGGAAACCACCATGTATCACACCATCAAAGAAAACCATCCTGGTTTCTTTAATTAATATTTATTTCTTCTTCTACCTTCCATATAAATATGTTTTAGAAGTAATCCACCTTTTCTCCACTACTTTCTTCCAAAATTTTTAGCCAATCACAAAATATTATTCAGTAAGATTTTTATTTTTGAATATTCGGCCAGTAAATTTATATAATTAGTTTTTAAAATTTACTTTTAATATTTTAATTATTTCATTAAAATTAAAACAATTATTTAACAAAACAAAATGATTATAATTTACTTAGTAATAGAGCACCACTTAAACGATTAAGCATGCTTAACTTCTTAAAATTGGCCTTTAAAAACAAATACTTACAGAATAAGCTCCACCAATAGCTACTTTAAAAGTTTTTTAACAAAATATATTCATAGAGTTAAGCATGCTTAATTGTCCGAATTAATAGCTTAAAAACAACAACTTATAAAGCAATAGCCGTAAAAGACGTATTGCAAATTTTTCTAGATAAAATATTGCTGTATCAGCCACTGCTTGCTGGCTACGAATTTATATTAGTTGAAAAATATTAACAGACTTAAGCATGCTTAACTTTACAACTATTATTTTATTAACAGTAAACTGTAGGCCAATCGGTGCAATTTCTAACAAGAACATTTCTTTAAATTTATAATTTCTCAGTTATAAAATAGTTTAATGCAACTTCCATAAATTGATTTTCTTTATTGATTGATGTATATTCGACAAAAACAGGCCGTATCTTACAAGAAGAGGAAGCATGCACGTTATAGTGATAGCGAATCAAAAGGGTGGAGTAGGTAAAACCACTGTAACCGTTAACCTCTCTGCGGCTCTTGCACGGCTTGGTTTTCCTGTCCTTGTACTAGATCTAGATCCACAGGCTAATACATCCACAACACTTGGCACACGTGACCCCTATGAAATGAAGACCACTGCGACTACGGTCTTCCTCGACAAAGAGACACATGTTTCTCCATGGCATGAAACGAATGAAAAGGATGTCAGTCTAATATATGGGCATGTAAGTTTAACGAGGGTCGAACGGGATCTTCCGCGTCTTTACATTACGTCTCCTGGGACCGTTCTTCGGTGACATTGAATTTGTTCTTATTGACTGCCCCCCGTCACTTTCTATGTTAACGGCAAATGCGTTAGTGGCTGCGGATTATTTAATTGTTCCCATGGAAAGCGGGAGCAAGTATTCTTTGGATGGTTATAGTGATTTAGAAGAATTGGTGCGTGACGTGAAGTCTGGTGGTGGAAATCCTAAATTAGATCTTTTGGGAGTCCTCTGTACTCGTCATGATGGCCGAAAAAATTTGTGTAAGGCCATGAGAACGGTGATTGAAAACCGATTCGGCGACCGAGTGTTTTCAACTTCCATAAGTGCATCTGTGAAAATTCAGGAAGCTGAAGCAGCGAAGAAGACGATTTTCGCACATGATCGACAAGGTACGGTTGCTCGGGAATTTATGCAGTTAGACCGTGAGGTCTTGAGTCGTTTGAAATTAACTGAATCTACTGAATCTGAAGACTCCCTTGAGCGTGGATCGGCATGAAAAGGACCACCACAGAACCGCCAGAGGCGGCTGGCCACAAGAAGAGTAAGGCGCAATCTTCTTTAGAAGAAACCCTACAGGGCTCCACTCGACGCTTTTCTGCGTTTGCAGAATTAGGCATTCCTACCATTAATCATGAAGTAGAAGGGGTAAAGTTGGATGATGATGCGGATGCTGTGACGGAGACAGTTTTGGAACCAGCTCCCATCCCCTCCACACCCGCTTTTGTGGTTGATGAAGAGGCCTTGGAATTAGAAGATGTCCTGTGTGAGCTTCCCTTGGATGCCATTGTTCCCAATCCGCAGCAACCTCGTTTTTTGGAGAACCTGGAAGCCAACCAACGATTGCTGCAATCAATCAAAAATTCTGGGGTCATTCAGCCAATTTTAGTCAGAAAGATATCAGGCTCAGAGAACTTTGAGCTGATTGCAGGAGAGCGGCGCTGGCGCGCCTGTAAAGAAATTGGAAAGTCGACGATTCCGGCTATTATTCGGAAAGCTGATTCCAATCAAAGTGCAGCCGAATCCCTCATTGAAAACCTGGTACGCGAGGACCTTTCCCCCCTTGAAGAAGCTAGAGCGTATCAACGGCTTCTTGATGAGCATGAGTTTTCACGATCTGATATTGCTGATCGCACGGGGGTGACTACGGCAAGAATTTCTCAACTTCTCAAACTTCTTTCTCTTCCCTCCGACATTCAAGATCTTCTGTATAATTCTGGGGTTTCGGTTTCTTCCACTCACGGTGAACTCTTAGCAACGATTAATAATGAGCCAGGCCGTCAACGGAAATTGGCGCTTCGCGTTATCAAAGAGCAGTTAAATCGTGAAGATTTAAAAAAGCAACTGGCCGCCAAGCCTCGCAACAATAAAGGCTTCGAGCCGGTTCAATTTGTTGATCGCGGGGATAAAGGCTACAATCTTACTGTTCGCTTTCATTCTAACCGGCGACAAGATCTTCCTGAAATTGAGGAAAAGTTAACACAAGCTCTCAATCGGGTACGGATACTTCGCTCGGAAGAAAACAGCTCCTCCTCTTCCTTATAAAGCTTTCATACCAGCCCTCCTACTTCTGAATCTGATTAAAAAAATTTGGCGATCCCTCCTTGAGCCAGCCTCGCCTTTTGAGAGATAGTGCTGACCTGAAAACTTGGCTTGGGCGTATTCAGTTTCATAGGCGACTTCTTTCTACCATGTCTTGTGAAAGAATAGTTTTTTGAATCCTTAAAAAACTTACTTTTATAATCGTGCAAAACAATTTTCTTTTAAAAAAAGTTTTAATCTTTTATTGAAAGTTTGCGCGATTCTCAGAAAACATTGGGAAATACCCAGAAAGTCACAAAAGTTTTAATTTTTTAAAGGGAAAGAGTTAGTTATCCACAAGTGAAACGATAGTTGAAGGAAGCCTAACGACACTTGAAGGAAGATCTTCGATAGTTGAAGGAAGATAGTCGCGATGCTTGAGGGAAGAATTGCGATACTTGAAGGAAATCTAGATAGTTGAAGGATACGAGGGAAAAGAAAAAGGTGTTGAAAAAGTTAGAGAAAAATGGTGAAGATCATGAACGACTCTTTTTTGTACGTAATAATGTTTTACGTTAATAATAAACGTATAGGACACGTGAATGAAAAAATCTTCTCCTGATTACTCTGACTTAGAAGTTCTAACCGAACCTCGATATCTTTTAGCTGAAAAACAGTTGGCCTCCATTCCATTATGGGAACCTAAAAAAAAGACGGGGAAGGGACAGAGCCCAAGAGAAAAAACAGTCGGGTTTACGACAGTCGTTAAAGGCAAGCCAATAAAAGTGACCATCAAGGTCCTGTCTGGCGGCAACTATGAATTCCCGAATACCACAGATTTAGACTTTTTCCGGGCCATTGAACAATTGGCGACTGAGCAAATTCAACGTCAGGGGATCTTGAATAATCCAATATGCTTCAAAGGGCACCAAATACTCGCGACGGCTTCAAAAAGTCCATCAGGACAATCATATAAAGAATTACGACGGTGCTTAGCGAAATTAAATGCTCTTTCCTTTGAAGTGGTTCGAACTGAGGGGAAGCGAGAGCGAGTCTGGGGATTTCATATTTTTAATTCTATCTATCAGGAAGGTGAGAAGAAGAGCGACGGAACGGTCGCGGAATACAACGAAGTCGAACTGGCTTCATGGTATTGGAAAAGTTTGCAGGCGGGGAATTATTTGGTCATTGATCACGATTTATTCCAGCGATTAAAACTCTCCTTATCAAAACTTCTTCATCAATTTTTGCATGCGCAATTTTATTTTCACCATGGGGTGGCCACGGGATGGTATGCGGAGCTCGCCCATAATTGGGGAATGAAGGAATATTCGGCGCTGAGTCGCATTAAACAACAATTGGATCCGTCCCATAAAGAACTGCGTCGCATGGGGTTTTTAGAATCATGGGAGTATCTTCCTTTCACGCGGTCAGGGAAAAAGTCGTATCAGGTCTCCTGTAAAGCGTGAACGCAATGGTTGGAGATTCGGGACGTCCAGAACACGCAGATTAATCGTGACGGC
>CABVRQ010000030.1:0-21413 GCA_902500695.1 uncultured Nitrospira sp.
TGATCCCAAAGTAAGAAGCACATTCAGTTGCCAGACACCGTCAGAATCAATTGAGATTTCTACCAACACTGACAGAACTTGTGGCTCATATCTCCGGCAATGGAGGTTGCCCCTATAGTCATTGGCAGGTATTCATCTTATTGCCGTCATACCCGCGGTTTCAGGCTGGTATCCATCTGAAAAAGGCCAAGTGAAGAAAAGTTGTCGGATTATGAGGAGGCAGAGAGATCACGGTTCGCCGGAATGAATTGCGAGAGGCCATCAGCATCTGGGACAAAGCAGCCCAAAAGAGTAGGAGCAACAGATGGCAGAATCAGTGGAGTGTCCACGGAAACAAAGTAAGTCCAGTTATTTCCATTTGAAATGGTTTGGACATTGGCGGCCATGGCTGTTGAGCGGAAGCGCCCTACTCTATTTCGGATTCCTTTTCTCTTTGTGAGTTTGAGGTCCATGACATCCCGCCCTCCCAGAGGTTTCAAGACCGACGCGCGAAGATACTCTTATACAGACAGGTAATGAATAGTGTGGTAGGTATTTAGTACACTGCCGAAATTCCGGGTTCTCCTAACCACTTTAATAAGAGGGCAACGATGGGACTTAATTTACTCCTGGTCTTCATCCCCATTGCAGTAGGACTTGACTGGTATGAAGCCAACCCCATTCTCGTCTTCATCGCCTCGGGCCTCGCCATTGTCCCATTAGCGGGTTTGATGGGGCGATCGACGGAAAGCCTGTCGGTCTATATCGGCGCCACCCTGGGAGGATTACTCGCGGCCACGATGGGAAATGCCCCGGAATTGATTATTTCGATCTTTGCCTTGAAAGCCGGACTTTACGATGTGGTCAAAGCCTCCATCACCGGGTCCATCGTGGGAAACCTGCTGCTCGGGATGGGCCTCGCAATACTCCTCGGCGGTCTTCGCCATAAAGAACAAAAATTCAATGCCACGGCAGCCGGGATGAGTTCGGGACTGTTAACCCTCGCCGGTGTGGGGCTTATGGTGCCCGCTCTGTTTCATTTCACTTCCAAACAGGAAGAGGAACTCAGTACCGAAATCGCCGTTGTGCTCTTCATCGCCTACCTGTTAAGTCTGCTGTTCACCCTGAAAACTCATCAGCATTTATTTCGGACGGAAGCCGCAGAACCGGCCGAAGGGAGCGGGCAGGAAAAATCGGAAGAAGAAGGGGCATGGAGTAAAAACAAGGCCATTGGAATGTTAGCGGCCGTAACAGTGGGCATTGCCTTCATGAGCGAAATATTAACGGGAGCGATTGAACCCGCAGCCGCAGGCATCGGCCTCACGCCCATCTTTGCCGGTGTGATTTTTCTTGCCGTATTCGGGAATGCGGCCGAGCTGATGAATTCGGTGCGGTTCGCCAGAAATAATCAAATGGATCTGGTCATGGGAATTGCCGTCGGGGCGAGTACCCAGGTAGTCATGTTTGTCGCGCCGATGCTGGTATTTGTCAGTTACATTCTCGGTCCCAAACCTTTGGATTTGCTCTTTGTGCCATTTGAAATTGCGGCCATTGTCATCGCGATTCTCGTCAACGGGAACCTCACCAAAGATGGAGAATCCCACTGGATGGAAGGCGTGATGTTGTTGGGAGTCTATGTGATTTTGGGCATTGGATTTTTCTATCTCCCGATGTAGCCAGGCAAACCCATGGCAAGCTTTGACACAGTCCTCTCCGCACACTTTCCGAAGGCGATACCACAAGGTGATTTTGTCAAACGCTCTTATGATCTCTTGCAGGCTGAAGGCTTCCGGGCCGAGAACACCATCGCCTTCGTCAGCCTGTGCCGGGATGAACTGACCTTGCCCCTCGTCGAGGAAGTAAAAAAAACCTGGGGAGAAGCGTTTATTTTTTCAAGTCTGGGCGGCATGCTTTTCTTGGGAAAGACCGGCTTCTTAGCCGCGCAGCACCATGCGCCGAATGAGGATGGGCGTGAACGCCATGTCTATTTTGCCCTGCCGCACATCGGCGTGGATGCACAAGGCGAAATCGGTCGCCACGATCGTCCGGGGCGATTGCAACCGTCCCATGCCTGCGGCGCATTGCACGGCTTTCAAACGGAACTGGCCAATCGGTGCGTCTCGTTGGGAATCGATCTTGATGACATTGAACAAAGCCTGCTGAAACAACACCTCTTTCGCAAACTCACCTACGGTGACATTCCCGATCTGCTGAGCCTCACCAAAATTGCCTATGCGGTGATTCTTGAGGAACTAAAAAGAATGATCCAGTTAACCGTTGACCCCGTCCATAATGACTATGCAGTTCTGACAGGCATCCAAATTCACGGTCCACAAGGCATGGAATACATCTGGCCTGGGGAGACCTATTGGGTTCGGGAGGGAATTCAACATGGCTTTGTCCTAAATTAGTCGGATTCTGCCCCATAAATACCTAGGTACGGTTACACCGGCAGCCAATTCAGAAGGGGGAACCCCGTTTTGGGGCTACCCCCATTTTGTGTGGAATGAATTTTTCATAAAAAATCTACCTATTTCATGATAAATTCCTTGCAAAATTTTTGATGTATATTTATAAGTAAACCGCAAGTGGAGAAGGTGTGAATAACTATTACTTGAAGGAGGGTTTGACAAATGGAAGCTGTAATTGGCGGTGCGGTTGTTGGAGCAGTGGTAGGAGTGGCAGCCCCGTCCCTTCTGTCCGGAATCGGTGGAATATTTCGTCCCTTGATCAAGGAAGTTCTGAAGGGAGGCATTGTCGCCTATGCCGCCGTTTCAGAAATGGTTGCTGAGACCGGTGAACAATTCAATGATATTGTCGCGGAAGCAAAAGCAGAAATTGCCAAGCCAGCGAAAGCCAAATCCTCAAAATGAAGCAGTTATAGGTCAGAACATGTCTCAAACGGATAAAGAAGATCCTGAATCCACGGGCAACTCGCAAGCCGAGAGCGGTCAAGGGGGAATTTCAGGAGCGTTCCGCCCTTTATTCAAAGAGCTCGTGAAAGCCGGCATAGTGGCATTCGACACGGTCTCGGAGAAGACTTCCGTGGTGGCGAAACAATTCAATGACCTCCTGGAAGAGGCACGCTCGGAAGCCCTAAAAACACCATCCCCTGGAAGCGGCCAGGGAGAAACTAGTAAAAAAACCAGGGGGAGCAAACCGGAAAAGCGAAGGACGAAAAAAGATGAAGCAGGAGAGTGACACTCAGATTCTCCATGCCTTGCCTGGTCGGGTACGTCTTAAGCTTCACCGGCTGAAAAACAATATCGTCTATGCGGCTGACATTCAACGCGACCTTCTTGAATTTTCGGGAATTAAACGTGTGGCGGCTAACCCCCAAACGGGTAGCCTCCTCATTGAATACGATCAAAATATTGTAGAAGTCCTAGGCCTCCATCCCTCTGTTTCTTCCTGCTTAGGCTTACCTCTCTCCAATTTAAAAACACCGTCAGCAAAAATTCCCGCTCCGGAAAAAGGTCGCACTCAATCCTCAAAAACAACGCGAACAGACAAGGCAAAAATACCCAAAAAGGCTCCACCAAAGAAGCCTTCAAAGAAAACAAGAGCCAAATCCTAGATCTGACAATTGTGGGTTTACCAACACGGTTGATTCATCCCACGAGATAAAAATCGACTGAAAATTGCGTCCGGGTTTCAATTGGTTTCCCTTTTATTCCCCCATTTCTTCTGCAAAGGATTTATCATATGAGCTCCCCCTCTGCATCCATCGTCCATGCTCTCCCTGGTCGTCTTCGATTAAAGTTGTCCGGGTTTGAGCAAAATATTGACTCTGCAGATGGGATCGATCTCAAACTTTCCAGACTGGAAGGGGTAGAGGAAGTCACGAAAAATTCAGCGACAGGGCACCTCATTCTTCACTATGACCAATCTCAGGCTACCAATCCGAAGTTCTTTCGCATGGTAGCGAAAACCCTTGGAGTCTCACCCAAAGATATCTTCATCGAGAATCCCGACACATCATTTGGGGAAACAGGGCATGACAAGAGTAACGGGAATGGCGTAAAGCCCTCTTCCAAGGGAAAACCTTTCGCATTACCTGCCAGAATGCCCAATATCCTGGCCTCCACTGAAATCATCCACTCGCTTCCGGAGCGAGTGCGTCTTCGTGTCCCTGCCTTGCAGGTTCGTGCCCAGCTTGTCGAAGCCCTGCATATTTTTTTCCAAGACCAGGAGGGTATTCAGGAGGTCAGTGTCAACTCCAGATGCTATAGTGTCACGGTGACATTTGACCCAACCCGGTGGGACGGAGAAAGACTCTGCCAGTTCCTGCGAGGCCTTCGTCATGAAGACATTGAGGCCTACCAGCCCAAACAGGTCACACAAGAACAGGCAAATAATGACATCGATGAGGAATCGGGCCCGGAACTATGGTATTCAAGCACCGGTATTGCCATCGCCCTGTTCGTCCAACCCCTAGCACCTATTGCTGTACCCATCTTCCTCCTGGCCGCTGCCCTGCCTATGCTCAAACGAGCCTACCATTCTGTCGCGGTTGACGGAAAACTGAATGTGGATGTTCTTGATGCCTCGGCGACTGCGCTGATGTCGATACAAGGTGCCTTTCCCCTGGCGACAGGTATGGTCTTTTTAATCAATGTTGCGGACTATATTCGAGACCTGACGGTCTTACAGTCCAAGAAGGCCATTGAAGAAGTCCTGGCCTACCAGAAGACCCGGGCTTGGGTCATTCGAGACGGCCAAACGATTCAGATTCCCGTCAGCGAGATTCAACGAGGAGAAACCGTGGTGGTCTACCCCGGGGAACGGATTTCCATAGATGGGACCGTCCAATCGGGCAAAGCCCTGGTGGATCAGGCCACCTTAACCGGCGAATCCATGCCGGTTGAAAAAAACTCCGGCGACCCGGTCTATGCCGCTACAGTCCTACGTGAAGGGGAACTGTATATTCAGGCAGAGCAAATCGGCGATGAAACCGAGGCCGCCCGAATTGTGCGGTTGGTTGAAGGCGCCCCAGCCAGAGAGACCAAAATTCAAAACTATGCCGTGAAATGGGCCAATGACCTGGTTCCCTATAGCTTTGGCCTTGGCGCGGTTGGAGCCGTGATTGGCGGCGGTATTCCCGGCGCAGCCGCCGTGTTGATTGTGGACTATGGGACGGGAATCAGAATCGCGGCTCCCACGACCGTCCTCTGCTCCATGACCAAAGCGATCCGCCATGGCATTTTGATTAAAGGCGGGCGCCACATGGAAAATCT
The DNA here is from genome assembly GCA_902500695.1 of uncultured Nitrospira sp. Lineage (GTDB taxonomy): Bacteria > Nitrospirota > Nitrospiria > Nitrospirales > UBA8639 > Nitrospira_E. The sequence goes on from CABVRQ010000030.1 coordinate 5,217, forward strand.
CGCTGAGGTGGATGCCGTGGTCTTTGATAAAACGGGCACCTTAACCATGGGGCACCCCGACGTGGTGGACATTTATCCACTTGGCTCTTTCACCGCAGATGAGGTTTTGACGTTGGCAGCGGCTGCCGAGAATCGGCTGACACACCCTGTGGCCCAGGCGATTGTCCGTGCTGCGCAGGAACGTGGACTGATTATCCCCGAGCGAACCACCTCGGACTACACCCTGGGATTGGGTGTTGAATCCATAGTGGACGGTCAGATCGTGCTGGTAGGGAATCACCGGTATATGACGGGACAACACATCACCCTTTCGAAAAAGATTAAAACGCAGATTAGCGAAATGGAAGACCGCGCCGTCTCTCCCCTCTGTGTGGCCGTGGATGGGAAACTCGCAGGCCTGTTGTCCTATACCGATCCTATCAGGCCGGAGGCCGCTGAAGTGATTCATGCTCTCAAGGAACGTGGGATTAAGGAAATCGTCATGCTCACAGGGGACCATGAAAAAGTGGCGAAACGCGTTGCCATGGACTTAGGAATTGACCGCTACATTGCCGAAGTCTTCCCTGGCCACAAAGCGGATGTGGTGAAGGACCTTCAGCGACAGGGATACAAGGTGGCGGTCGTAGGAGATGGAATTAACGACTCACCGGCCCTTGCCTTTGCCGATGTCGGAATTGCCGTGGAGGGTGGAACCCAGGTGGCTCAGGATACGGCCCATGTGACCTTATTACATGGCGGTCTGTGGAAAATTCCCGCAGCCATTGATATTAGCCGGGAAGCCATCAGCTTGATCCATCAAAACTGGAAAATAATATCTATCCCGAATACCATTGCGCTGGGATTGGCCTGCATTGGCATTCTCGGTCCCATCGGTGCAACCTTACTCAGTAATGGATCGGCCATCATTGCCACCTTGAATGGCCTTCGACCCATCATGGGAAAGCCCGCCGAACCACCACGGACTATACGAATACTGGAATCACAGATTAAACAAACCGACATGTGGGAAAATGAGCCAACAGACAAACGTCAGCCGGTTTCCGAGGGAGAACTTATAGAGCTTTCCGCGTAACGCAAGGGATTCAGACCTGAGGAGTGTGACCGGTTTTTGTCAGTATTGCCGGGTACAGCCTTCAGAACACAACGCAAATCTATTCAAGAAGGGAGTAAGAAATAATGTTACCAATCATTGGTGGTATAGTCGTTGGAGCGATTGCAGCTGTAGCAGCCCCATCACTTTTTTCGGCAGTCACTTCGGGGGTGCGGACCATGGCCAAGGAAGCCATGAAAGGGGGAATGGCAGCCTATTCATCGGCATCAGAATATGTTTCTGAGTCAGGGGAGCAATTTCAAGATCTTGTCGCTGAGGCCAAATCTGAAGTCAATCAGGCAAAGAACACAAACGTCAAAGGGTAGATTGCTCCATACGGGAATAAGAAAAGACACCTAATAAAGAATTCAAAAAACGAGGAGGATGCCATGGAGACAGGCGTTGCGGGTTTAGTATGGGGTGCAATCGGATTCGTGGCTACGGCTGCGGTGGGGTACTTTTCGCCCTATATCATATCCGGTCTTCAGCAAAGTATTCGTCCTGTCATAAAAGGAATCGTCAAGGGCGGGTTGATTGTGGAAGCCACCTTTTCCGACCTGGTCAGTGAGGCTCAGGCGGAATTAACCCATTCATCGTCGTCGTAATTCTCTTCCATCTCTATAGGTCGGGTTCCACGATTTCCCGGCCTTGAATTCTTCACATGGATTTACACCCCATCATGGTTTCGCTAGAATTCTGTGATGGATTGGGGCTAAGGGGTTTTTTATTATAAGGATGTTTACATGGCGAAACGCGCAACCAGCAGAACAAAAACAGCATCATTAGAGACTGCATCATTGAGTGACTCACTCGCCGGAAGTGGCAAAGAGGCTTTAGGCGGCCTCGAGGGATGCATTACCTCGCTCACCGGTGGGATTTGGGAAATATTTCACGAACATCCCAACGTCGGTGGGATGTTGACTGGAGGTTTGGGCATTGGTGCAGCCATGGCCATTGGTGTCGCTGAGATTGTAGCGGGAGTCGCCGCCGGCTATCTCGGGTACAGAATTTTTGCCTATGGAGAGACGTTTACCGAGGCCATTGAAAAGACCATCGAGTTCAGGGAAGGCAAGCTCTCAAAAGAGGAACTATAGCAATCAATTCGGTTTAAAAACCAAGGAATGTTGGCCATGGCAGTCTGTCTTCACACCATCACAGGAGTCTCTTCCGGGTTGTTCATACCCAAGTTTTCCCTCCTTTCGATCGTCCTACAAAATTCAAAAATGACCTTAGTCCTTTCCACAACATAAAATTTCATTGGCGAAGATACCTTGCTGATGCCTATTCTTCTTCACTGTTCCATAAGGGCATTCGATATTGGGCGGCGATGCCTATAAGAACGTGATAAATAGCATCATGGCAATACTCTGTGGGGTAATCAGAAACAATCAATGGAGTGCCCGATGTGGGTTCGCCAATGAATGGGAAAGAGTGCTATTCTTGGGAAGTAAAAATTGTCCCAATTATTTCCTCATTGAATAGGATTGCGTACGGGAACGATATCACCCCCAAAAAAGGAGAAGTCAACGTGAAAAAGAAACTTTATAACTTCATGGGTTGGGTTTCGTTAATCGTGGGTGCAGTCTTGTTTATCATTCCTGGATTGCCGGGAACACCGATTCTGCTCCTTTCCAAATACTTCTTCTCTATCTAAAGTGGAAGAAAGCAGGATTTTGCCTCTGAAAAGCAAAAGACGGTTCAACCATACGAATTGAAAGGAGGTATGCTATGTCCTTTCTGTCTGAAATTCTCGCGTCATTCTTGGGAGTGCTGGCGGCTTTTTTGGTTTTCGGCGCCTTAGCCGTTTAGGACTTTTAGGTAAATTCCCAAGGATCGGAAAAATCTCGAGCCCCATGCAAAAGCATGGGGCTCTTTTTTTTTGGATTCCAAGAACCTGTTGTGAGTAAAACAGGCTAGAAATGAGGAAGACTCAGTTACTCCTCAAAGAAAAAATTTCATGAGGGGCTAAAAGAGTGTGATGAGTTCAAAGCCCAGGGTTTCCTGATGATTGTCCGATCTATTCCCAACCTGGAAGGTATTGTTATTGGACTTAACATAGCGAAACCCTGGTCTGGGCATCAGGAAATGGATTTGTTGAAATTGCGGAGTGGCAGTGGTTTTCCAGAAGAATTGAGCGACCGGTGGAGCTGACGTGTTGGCTGTGGCACCAATGCAGACCTTCGATTTTAAGGAGTCGACGACTCAGGAACAGGAGCCAAAGCCTCCCGCATCCTCAAACAGTTCGGCTCGCATGCGGACGCTCCATTCCAGAGTAAACTCATAGGTGGCATACCCCGCCACACCGAAAAGATACCAATTTTCCAAACGGCATCATGACTGGGATTTAAATTTTTGAACAAAGAGCCAATCATTCCAGGTTCGATCCTCTCAGTAATGCTCCGAGCCAGAGACCGAGTTGGACCAATGCGAGTCCAGCCATAAGGCTGACGACCAGGTAGGTTATTCCGATCCAAAGCTGATGTTGCTCCAGGACCAGGAGCACCAATGTACCCCAAATGAGAGTGCTGAAGGTGGACATCCCACCCATCATACCCGTGTTAAAGAACAATTGAGCCTTTCTCTCGATTGGACCGTTTTTTCCAGTGAGTGCCGTGACGAGTCCAATAAAAAAAGCCGCGGTCAGATTTGCCACAAGTATGGCCGTAGGGAAATGGTTATGGAAATTCACCCCCGCGAACACCATCGTTTCCCGCATCGCTGCCCCGATGGCTCCTCCCAAAAAAACCAGGATCATTTGGTTAAGCATGGAAGCCGGGATTCCTTATACCATTCCGGACGCAAGGGCTGCCCCAAGCAGGGCGGCGACGAACGCCAGGGCAATGGTCCCGAACAAATATATGAGGGCGAGGGAGGCCTTTTGGGAGTGAATGAGCTTGGTCGTATCAAGGGCCAGGGCGCTGAAGGTCGTATATCCTGCAAGGACTCCCGTCAGGACGAAGGTGTTAAACGGATGTCCGAAGCGTTCCGTCCAGCCAAAGTCCAGAAAGACCGCAAAAAACGCTATAAGAAACGCTCCCGAGGTGTTGAGCAGGAAAGTCGCCAGGGGAAACGTCCCACCGTACCATTTGCCTATGGCCACACCAACCAACCAACGCGCAAGCGAACCGATTCCTCCTCCAAGAGAAGCCAACATGAGGTCCAATCCACGCATGCGTCAAAGCATTCTTTCAGCCGGGAGAGTTCGGAAATACCATTTCAATGCCAGGGAAATTTCGGAGGAACGGCGAAGCCGGTGACCTGGGGCCGCACCAATGACCAGAATTCTCGCACTTTCGCGCGTACGGTGCTCGACTCCTTGCCGATCACCTTGTAGATCAGGCCGGCATCATTGGGCAACCGGCTCACACCCGCAGCCCACCCCTCCTCGCGGTTCCAGGCTGCGGCCACCCGTCCCTGGATCGCCTCCGCATGCTCGCGAGGGGTCAGAAGTATCACGTTGCCAAAGACGGTGGAATCTCCCATGACGCCCAATCGAGACGGTTCCAAGCGGCCCGGCTCAATGAGGAATTTCTCAACGAACAGCTTCGTCCCGTCCGGTCGCTCTGCAGCAACCGTGGAGGAGAACAAGTCAAATTGGAATAGTTCGCCGTCGCCATAAAACTGGCGTCCTCCCATCAGGATCTCGGAGTAAAGCAGAGTGGCTGTTGAGGCAATCCGGATTCTGGTACGGGTATGGAACCGAGAATGTCGAAACGGGATGACCATTTCAGGGAGATATTCTAGATACGCCCCTTCCTCCAATGAAATCTCCTGCGTCTGCCCCGCGTAGTTCGCGTCCATCTCATGAATCTTGGTGGCCGCCTGGGACGTGATGTGTCCGCAGGCATCCGGCCCGGCCGCAAACTCCATCGTGTAGCGATCCCCCTGGAGGATACCCCCGGAGTTGGTGATGATGAACACCACCGGCAGATCGGGCATGCCCTCATCACAGTAAAGGGCCTTCTGCACCAGAAGCGGAGCCCTTCGGTCCGAGAACGCCAGGATCGAGCGATCACGCCGGGCCTCGAAGCGCAGACGCAAGAGCGCATCCTTGCCCAATGCGCCACTTGGTAATTGCTTCGGCTCGTCCTGATACGGAGCGAGTTCCGGGGCAAACACCCTCATACCTTCGGTTCCACGAGATTCAGGTCGAACAAAGCATTTTCCTTGATCAGCTCGACCAACTGGTCGATTCCCTCCCCGGTTTTGCAGTTGGTAAACACAAATGGCCGGTCCCCCCGCATCAGGCGGGAATCATGATCCATGACGTCGAGGCTTGCTCCAACGTACGGAGCCAGATCCGTTTTGTTAATCACCAGGATGTCTGACTTCGTGATCCCCGGTCCATTCTTGCGCGGAATTTTGTCCCCGGCGGCGACGTCAATCACATAGATGAAATAATCGACCAAGGCAGGGCTGAAGGTCAGGGTCAGATTGTCACCACCACTCTCGATCAGGACCACATCGGTTTCGGGGAACCGTGCTTCCATATCCTCGACGGCAGCAATGTTCATGCTCGGATCTTCGCGAACCGCCGTATGCGGGCACGATCCGGTTTCGACACCCAGGATACGATCCTCTAACAGGATACCTTTCAATGTGCGTTGGACGTGCTTGGCATCTTCGGTGGTCACAATGTCATTGGTGATAATCAGAATCCGCCCTCCCATGTCCATCAGTTTCGGCGTGATCGCCTCGACAATGGCCGTTTTGCCGGATCCGACAGGGCCACCGATTCCTATGCGTGTGATTTTCTTCATGCTGGTTCTCCTTACCCATCAATTCATAAACATGCGTACCTTCGCCTGCACATGCGAGGATGCCAGAATATCGATCACCGGCGCGAAGGTTGCCATGTCCTCAAGCGAGCTGGCGGCAATTCGTTGGTAGGCAGCCTCTGCATCGGAATTAATCTCGAATAGCACAGCCTGGGCATCCAGGTAATGCAGCTTCATGAGGCGCAGCGATGCAGCAAGCATCATACTGGCCAGACCATACTGGTGCACCGCGAAGGCGTCCTGCTCCGAAAGCCCAAGCGAGGCAAAAACCAGCCCCTGGCCAATCGGGTAACACCCTGGCGTCTCATGCGCCGTAATCCGGCACAGCCACGCACTGGCAATAGTAGGCCCCACTACGCGATCAGCCATCTCCGCCAGCTTGCGGCCCATGCGCACGCTCATCGTTCGTATCTCCTCGTTCAGCTTGCGATTGAAGACCGCATGGTCCGCCTCGTCGATCCGGCCATTGTCGCCCGCACGGGCTGCGCGGAAGGCGGCAAGCACCGCGATGCCGTCCGAAGTCGCGGCCTGCTCGACGGCAACCCGCACAAACTGTCGAAGCGACGCGAGGTCGTGCACCACCCCAAGTTCGACTGCTGACTCCAATCCGTTTGAGAACGTAAATGACCCGACCGGCAGCACCGAATCGCCGAACTGTAGGACACGCATCAGCTCGGGGATGGTCAGCATGATCGTTTTCCTAAAGAATGGTCGCGTGTGGACGTCGTTCGTCGTCTAGGTGTGCGGATGGGAGTGATCGTCATGGTGATTCAGGGCAGGCGAGTGCTCATGCACATGAGAGTGAGGCGTTGAATTGGCTCCCCCGAACAGCCGCCGGGACTCGTGTGGAGCGAGGTAGGGAATGACCGAGGCACCCGGCGAAAATTCGTAGGTGATCTCCTCGAACGCGTGGGTTTTCATCACTGAAGCCATGACTTGGCGATCTACGGTCAGGGGCACGTAGACCGTCGTTCCCTTAACCACCGCCGGCCAATGTTGATTGCCCAGCGCATGTCCGAGTTCGAGGCAAATGTGCGCGAGGAAATCCTGCGTCTTCGAGAGCAACCCGTCCAGCCGGATCACCATCACATCCTGGAGTTGAATGCGGGCAATGATTGCCTCACGTGTGCGGTCATCCCAGAATAGAATGTCTCCATCGTGCAAGTGAGTATTCCGCTCCAGCGACACAGCCAGCTCGACTCCTTCGTCCGATTTCAGGCGGAACCGGGTTTTCTGCGCCTGCCATTGGTCCAGGTTCATCACGTCAACATGCGCGCCATCGAGTTTGGCCTTCCAGTCCGCATCGTTAACATTGCCTAGCACCGATTCAACCATAATCATTGTTTTTTCCCCAATCGCTCATCCTTGTTCTCGGGCCTATGAACCTTCTTGAAAATTCCTGGAGCCCGGAAACCAGTCAGACGAAACCGACTGGTGCCGGACGCAGGAATCATTGATACCAATCAACTGAAGAAGTACAACTGGTTGAGGGAGATTGTTTTCGGCGGCGTAACGGTGGCATGTACGCCGTCAACCATCACGGCAAAGGTCTGCGGGTTCACCTCGATCTTTGGCAAATAATCGTTGCGGACCATGTGTTTCTTGGTCAGGACCCTGGTCTGTCTGACCGGCTCGACCATACGGCCCAACCCGTACTTCTCCTTGACGTTTCTGTCGTGAGCAACCTGGGACACAAACGTCATGCAGGTACTCTGCAGCGTCGAGCCCATGGCCCCGAACATGGGGCGGTACATCATTGGCTGCGGTGTCGGCAGCGAGGCGTTCGGATCCCCCATGTTGGCCCACACCACAAAACCACCCTTGAGCACCAACTTGGGCTTCGCGCCGAAGAATGCCGGTTCCCAGAGAACCAGATCGGCCAGCTTGCCGGGTTCGACCGATCCCAACTGGTGGAAGATCCCCGCAGCGATGCAAGGAGCCGCCGTCACCTTTGACAAATAGCGCAACACCCGGAAGTTGTCGTTGCCCGGGGCGTCCTCGGGAAGCTTGCCGCGTGCCTGTTTCATGGCGTCGGCCGTTTGGAACGCCCGCAGGAAATTCTCTCCAATGCGGCCCATGGCCTGCGAGTCGCTGCCGATCATCGAGATTGCCCCCATGTCGTGCAGCACGCTCTCGGCCACGATCGTCTCGGCACGCACCCGGCTCTCGGCAAAGGCCACGTCCGAGGGAATCTTTGGATTCAAATTATGGCAAACCATGATCATGTCGAAGAGTTCTGCCACCGAGTTCACACCGCAGGGCAACGTCGGATTGGTCGAGCTCGGCAGCACGTTCGGCTGGCCGACGACCTTCAAGAGGTCAGGCGCATGGCCGCCTCCGGCCCCCTCAGAGTGGTACGTGTGGATCGTTCGCCCGTCGAAGGCTGCGATTGAGTCCTCGACAAATCCCCCCTCATTGAGCGTGTCCGTATGCACGGCCACGCTGACGTCGTATTCCTCGGCCACCGACAGAGCAGACCGGATGGCGGCAGGTGTCGTGCCGTAGTCTTCATGAATTTTGAAACCAGTGGCTCCGGCTTCTAACTGCTCAACCAGCGGTGCCTTGCCGGTACAATTGCCCTTGCCATAGAAGCCCACGTTCACCGGCAATCCCTCAACTGAGCGGAGCATCATCTCCATATTCCACGGACCATTGGTCGTCGTCACGCCATTAGTCCCGTCAGTGGGGCCAATACCGCCGCCCCAGAGAGTGGTGATGCCATTCGAGAGCCCGTGCCAAATCTGTTGCGGGCAAATAAAATGGATGTGCGTGTCCATACCGGCTGCGGTCAGGATGAGATGCTCTCCGGTGATCGCGTCCGTCGAGGTGCCGGTGGTCAGTCCCGGAGTGACCCCGTCCATGGTCGAAGGATTGCCGGCCTTCCCGACGCCGACGATCCGCCCGTTACGGACACCGACGTCCGCCTTAATCACGCCCAAAATCGGATCCAGGATGGTCACGTTGGTGATGACGAGGTCGAGACAGCCGGCAGCCTGGGTTATTTGATTGTCAGACCCCATTCCATCACGGAGAGTCTTCCCGCCGCCGGTGACCAACTCATCGCCATAGACACGCAGATCTTTTTCGATCTCGACATAGAGATCCGTATTGCCCAATCGAATTTTGTCGCCGACAGTTGGCCCATACAGGTCGGCATATTGTTTGCGTGATATCTTAGACATCGCAGAGACTCCTTTTTTGTCGGTGTTGGTCAGGATTTGGTTGACTTGAATCCACGTTCCTTGATCCGCCGCATGGCCTCGTCATAGTTGGGACGGTAGTCGGGTGTTGGCCCGTCGCCCGTCCAGCCATCCACCAGGTTGTTGAAGCCGACGCAGAATTGTTTGCCGCCCATGGGGACCAGAGTCACCTCCTTCTCGTCGCCAGGCTCAAACCGGATGGCGGTCGTTGACGGAATATCCAGCCGCAGACCAAATGCCTGCCCCCGATCAAACTGCAGGTACCGATTGGATTCGAAAAAGTGAAAATGGGAGCCGACCTGGATGGGCCGGTCGCCGGTGTTCCGTACTCTCAGAGTCGTCGTGGGCCGGCCGACGTTGATTTCAATATCCCCTTTAGCCAGAATCAGGCCTCCAACCGGAGCAGTATCCGTATCTTCGGATTGAGGGCCGGCATGCTTGTGCCGCATCCACTTCCCGACTCCAGGTTTTGGGGTATCCTTTTTTGACTGAGCCATGTTCGTCCTCCTCTTTGTCTCAGAATGCATTCAGAATAAATGGGGATTACTTGATCGGATCATGAACCGTAATCAGTCTGGTGCCGTCGGTGAACACGGCCTCAAGTTGAACGAAAGGGATCATCTCGGCTACTCCCTCCATAACGTCATCACGTGTCAGTACGCCCGCAGCCTCCGTCATCACCTCCTCGACCGTCTTCCCCTCGCGGGCCCCTTCGAGAGCCGTCGAGCAGATGAGCGCCATCGACTCCGGATGATTCAGCTTCAGGCCTTTGGTCTTCCGCCGTTGGGCAATATCGCCAAGTTGGTAAATCAAGAGTTTTTCCGTCTCACGAGGTGTTAGATGCATGACATGCTCTCCTCTTCAATAGTGAACGTGTGATGTAGATATCCGGCGCCCGCAGCCCACGAAACGATCCTCGCGAACCCCTTGTGCCTGTCGACCTTAACTCAACTTCTCCACCGGCTCCCGCAGGAACAACGCATCGATCTGACCCACGGCGATAATAATCCAGGACGCGACCACAAAGGGGGCAGTCAACGCGGGGATTCCCAGCCAGGAAGGAAAGAACTCCGTCAGAGGGACAGATATCATGGCGGCCAGTATCGCAATCAGGAGAGACTTCCCCCACAGGTACACCGCGATCGGCGCCAGAACGGCATTGTACCCATAGATGCCCAGGTGGACTGCCGATGTCGGATCATTGTGATACAGCGCCACGAGCGTTCCCACAATCGATCCTAATAGCCCAAGCACCGCGTGGCGCCATGTGCAGAGCCCAATTCCCGCAAGAAACAGGATTCCGGTCACCACTGTCGCACCGAACATTACCTCAGCAGCACCCGCCAAGACCTCCGCCACGAAACCAGACGGCGTGTGCGCCGGGGGGGCCGGCATTACGTCGATCGCAGTTCCGGCCATCGTATGCGCGACGATCAGGATCAGCCAGGTCGCAAGAATAAAAGGCGCAGTGTAGGTGGGGAACTTCAGATATCGGCGCATCAGGTAGGTGAGGAAGATCGACGCCACGCACCCCACCACAAGCAGGACCCAGGTCAGGGGCTCGGGTTTCAAGTAGAAGACTGTGGCGATGCCCACCAGGACCGGATTGAAGCCATGCAGTCCTTCCTCAATCTCCTTGCTGTCGAATCGCGCCAGGGTCGCGACCACCGGACCGAGGAACGCCCCGATCAGCGCGCCTACTGCCATCAGCGGCGACGCGACCGCGATCCCGATCAGGAATAAGATCCCCGTTCCCGCATGGCCCTGAAACATCACTTGACCAATCCCGCGAAGGACGATCCGCAAGAAATTTCCTGAATCCCATAACGTCTGCCGGTCATTCATGATGGACTCCGTTGCCATGTCAGACCCCCGCATCACAGTTGGAGCTGAAGACCCAGCCCCACTGCACTGACCGCATCCCCATTGACGCCTGGCGTATAGGCCCGGCCTTTGGTTAAAAAATCGCCATATTGATAAAACAGCGAAATCCTCGCATTATGCCCATCGATCACGTAGTTTAATCCCCCCTCAACCAGATATCGGGAGGAACTATTATTAGGATTGGTATCCACATAGCGCACGTAAGGCTGAAATTGCCCGATCCCGACTTTTTGGGGAAAAAGATATAATCCGGTGGCCATCCAGGAAACGCCGGAAAACAGACAGAAGCAATTAGGGTCTGCGAGCGCCTGCGCGCTCAGGTTGGGATTAAAATATTTGAGTTCCCCCTCCAAGGTCAGCACGCCCTTGTTGGGCAACACCTTTTCGAACAACAGATCTCCATTCATTCCATAAAAGGTCGAGGGAGAGGCCTGTGTGCCGGCGCCATCGTTCTGATATTGGAGCACATAGGCTGCGGTCAAAATATCGCCGCCCTTTCCGTAATACGTGCTGCTGGTGTAATAACCGGGATTTTTTTCGACATTGAGAAAGTTGTAACTGATACGACCGGCATAGAGGAGATTGTCCGCCTGATTCGACGCGCCGCCATGCCCACCAAAGATCCCCACGACATACGTCAATCTTCTATCCGGAGTTAACGCTCCCCAAATGTTCACCCCGTCGTCGCGGCCGAATCGTCCGCCCTGCCCGATGGAACCGGAGAAATCAGAGGTGTAAAACGGCGTTTCAACAAAATCAAATGTACTTTGAAAAAAGGGGCCGGAGAGTTCTCCCCGGTGCTGGGGAACTAACTGGCGCCCTGCCCAGATATTAAAGTACGGGTTGAATTCAAACTTGCCGATGGCGTCGAGGACAATCATACTTCCGCCCTGGGTATTATCGGAGGAGACGCAATTATTACATTCGGTGTTGAATTCAACCTTGATATATTGATGGATCTGCCCATTCACATACAGACGAAGATTGTCCAATTGGAAGTTATTACTCCAATTAGATCCGTTGGCTGCCGCATTCTCCTGCGTGAGAAAACTTGTTTTCAGCCCGAGGCCCACGCTGATCCACTTCGTGTCGTCAATTTCAATCTTCCCTGCTCCGTGCACAACCGGCGCATTCGCCACAATCACGATAAACATGACGCCAATGGCGCACGACATAAACGTCCGCATGTCATCGACCTCCAAGTACAAGCTCAAAAAATATGATTCATTTCGGATTAATTCAGCTCTGTTTCATGCGAGGCCCACACTATGTGAGAAGCTAAAAAAATTGTCAACCATTTAATTGAACAGCCCAAGCTTCTGTTCTCCGGCGTATCAATATAGGTGGAGAACCCTGATGATTCTGTCCCTGTGGCTCATGGTATACTCGCGGGGGAATCGACTTTAAGCCGATGATGAGATGATCAAGAGGGAACCGTGAGAGTCAGCGCTGTGGATCTGAGTCGCATAACCTTGGCAGGCGTTGTAGCCTGTACATTCCTTCTTAGTTGTACCGGATCAGGGATACGCACTCCCCTTCACCAGAACGAGACCAGCCGCGTCTATTTGGAGTGGGTCCCACAAGAATCTTTTCGCGCCTCCCATCCAGCCAATCTCCCTCCGACTGTGATCCATGCAGCGTTACGCGGGTTGCGCGTGCAAAAGCGACAAACCGGCCTCGGCGAACTTTTACATGTGCAACAAAAGCCCAAGAGAATGTTCTCCGATGAAGACGTGGAGTTCCTGACTCCGCACATTCTCTCCGCCCTTTCACTCGCAACCCCGGAAGAACAGATAGTCTTTCAACGGATCTATCCTTGGGAATACGGTTCAAGGATGACGGCCGGGACTCTTTCTCTCCGCGAAGACCTGCTCTTTCTGACCATCACCCACTACACACAGAAACACGAGGGAATAAATTTGGTGTATGTGGATGACCGTCAGGCCCCAGATCCGACCGGCCTTGGTGGTCAGACCGTGCTTTTCGTCCCCAAGGAAACCCTTCGGCCAGACAAGTCCCCGCAGGAGCCGGGCCATCCCGACGAGGTCACCCTGGCGATCAATTATCCGCTTCTCGAATCGATGCAAAAGGCCCGTGAGGAGTCAGCCCCCTCCCCGATCAGGCAAACAGAAACGCCTTCAATCACGGGCAACCGCGAGGACGTCGTTTCACCAATAACACAGAAAGGTCTTCCCGACACCGGCGAAACATCATCGACAAACCCCGCCCTCCGCGCCCTGGAAAAACAGGTCCACAAACAGGAGCAAGAACTGAAGGAATTGAAGAACGAGCTCCAGGAGATTCAACGCAGTCGGGACCCGCAATGACAACCGCGTGAAGTAGGTGACCATCCGCGCAAGAGTCCACCGCTAAGATTCTGTGATCAGGACGGCGGTTTCTCTCCATTCTGCATCAGGTCGTTAACAATATAAGTATTTCAGAGTTTGCATTTTCCCTTTAAATTAAAACTTGTGCGTTATCGACGCCAAGAAGTCACACATTCTGAGATTTTTCATGGGGCATTAGATTATGATGAGCCGAACGGAGGGACAATTTCATAGAAACCGTTGGGTGGCATCGTGATAGGGGGAATGTGGTAATCGGTCAGCCTCCGATTGAAGACTCCACCACAGACATTGGAGAACTCACTAGGGTCATTCCTCACATCGTTCGTATTGGTTGGTGAGAACAATCGGGAGTGCCGTTCCGGACACATAACATTCGAAGCAGATTCTCACATGGATCATCTACTCATCACTTCCTTGTTGCTAGGCTTAACGTTGGGCATTACACATGCCCTCGATCCGGACCACCTCATTGCCATGGGAACGTTGGCTGCAGAATCACGGGATATCCGTCGTTCGGCTTTATTAGGAGCGATCTGGGGAGTCGGGCACACCTGTTCGTTAGCCCTCGTCGGCTTTCTGGTGTTGAGTCTCAAGTGGACGATTCCCGTACAAATGGCAGCCAACATGGAAGTCATGGTCGGAGCCATGATTGTGGCATTGGGAGTGCACCTCCTGTGGAGGACCCTCCAGCCATGGACGTTTCACCATCATGAGCATCATCATGAGGAAATGACCCATTCACATGTGCATGTTCATGGTCAGGATCATGCGAGCCATTACCATCATTTGCGCAGTTCTCATGCCAAAGTTATGTTAGTGGGATTTGTCCATGGAGTGGCGGGCAGTGCCGCGTTGACACTTGCAGTACTGACGACCATGCCATCCATGGAAATGGGCATGATCTATATTCTCTTATTCGGCATGGGCTCGATTGGGGGAATGCTCCTGATGAGTGGGCTGATCAGTCTTCCGTTTGTCTTTGTTTCTCAATCGTGGCATCACCACCTGAAAGTGAGTGCCGGTTTCATGGCAATCGTATTCGGTGCGTATTTCATGTGGCTTCCTCTTTCCTAAGCCACTTACTCTTTATTCATTGTAGATGCCCTACACCTGATTGTCTGAGGAAGACGGATAACTGGTATTCGTTTTATCCATACATTGCTAGCCACGTATTTTACGAAATCCCATAGTCGAAAAAACTTCCAAAGGAATATCGATTGTGGGAATCCTACATTGCGAGGGCAGAAGGGTTTATGTTGAAATGGCGCCTGACTCCGAAGATTACCTGCGGAAAATGACATCGAGGATGACGACTTAACCCTCAGTGTGCCATGTGCTCTCTGCCAACCCCCTTATCAGAAGAACAAACCAGCTTTCCAGAATTTCATTATTTTCCCAACCCACTTGGATTACAAAGAAAGGCATAGGCTATGAGCATGTCACGCATGACCAACGTGTTCGCATTGGTGCTGACCTTAACCATGGGAATCATAGGAACCTCGTTGGCCGCAAATGAGGAAATGCACCCCCTGCCATTCGTCATCACTGATATCGAAGGCCATATTGCGGAATTAACCATCAACATTGAGAAGATTTCGGATCGAATGAGGTTTTTGCGTGAGGCTCCGGATTCCAAGGATCCTCTCATTCAAGAAGTCCGGAATCTTGACCTGAGAGGGTGGGAACTGCATCAAGAACAATGGAAGGTGCAACTCGACGGATTGCGATTCACGGAGGGACTCTTGCGGAAGGTCCAGGACCATCCCGAGGAAAAACCTGAAGCCTTACAAGCCTGGCTTGGCCGACTTAAAGAATTTAAAGAGACGATGAACGATTATCGAGAACAGCGGGCCGGGATCGAAGTGTTGCGCATAGAAACGGAAGTTAAACTGATTGAACAATATTTGCGATAAGGCAAGGAGCCAACAATGGATTGCGTTAAACGACCGACCTTATTACTTCTCATATGCTTGACGGGGATATGGTTCATCATGACCGGGTGCACCTCAGTCGATACCATTCGATTTACCAGCCAAGATTTTCCGCCCAAAAAATCGGTCCTAGATGTGGAAGTGATGGCTCTAGAACCAAAATGTGCCCATATCGCCATTGCCCAATTGAGTGTCGTGGATTCAGCCGTGAGTTATGAAGATGAGGAAGGCGCCATTCTCAAAAAAGCCGCTGATTTGGGGGCCGACGCCGTCGTGCTCTATCATGGGACAAAACGAACCGTTGCTACTCCCGCCTACGGAGGCTATGCCTACAACTACAGCTACCCGGGATGGGGGTATGGTTCTTACGGTATGGGTGGATACGGTGGATACGGTATGGGATACACGGTGGGTGGATTCGGGTATTCTCCCTACGGCATGGGAACACCCATGATGTATGACACAACCGTGAGATCCCTCTCAGGCATTGCCATCCGCTATAAGGATGGCCGCAGTTGCGTAACTGGCGGGCCGGAATCCCGACAGATCCACACATCCCTTCCCCTCCAGTCATAAATATGCAATGAAATCTCTAAAGGCCAACTTTAGCATCTTACTCCCCTCCCTTAAACTGACCGATGCATCTGGCCTACAATGAGAACCAAAGGGCTTTAAATTGGGAAGGAAAGAATTCATAGAGAAAGGAAACCCTTCTTTTTCCTCTGTAAAGGAATAACCACCAACGGCTCCAGGACATTTCTGAAACCCACCGAGCATATTGATCGATATGGAGCTTGAACGAGAATATTCTGCCTGGGCATTCTTTGTTGGAGTAACCTTAGGAACAATTGCCGGATGAACGAGGAATTGGAAAGAACAGATCGTTGTCGACCCTAAATTCTTTGAGGAAAACCTGTCATTAAAGGGACGCGCTTGCTTATAGAATTTATGATTGAGCCCATGGCA